>DASVBJ010000355.1:0-2149 GCA_036375895.1 Actinomycetes bacterium
GGCCCGGCCGCTGAGGCCCCGAGGGACGTGCTCGACCGTCGCCTGGCCGCGGGAGACCTGGACCCCGATGAGTACCGCCGTATGCACGACGAGCTCTCCGGCGCGGCCCGTAACTGACCCGGAGAAACGTCGATGAAGGCCCTGCCCCGCGGCCACCCTCCTTGCGGGCGCCGCCCTGACAGCCGGCTGCAACACGGGACCGGCCAGCACCGAGGGGCCATCGGCAGCTTCCGCGACAGGCTTCGACACCAAGACCGCCCCGGCCGGGCCGGTGGAGCTTCGGGTCACGCCACGCCGGATAGACAACACGGGCCGGAACGCTGACGTTCAGCCCGACCGCGGCCGGCACGAGACCGGCTCCGTCGGGGCCGGTCGTCCTGCCCATCGGAGGCCTTCCTGCCCAGTCGAGCTGCGCTGGCAGCTCGACTGAGTTCCCGAGGACTCGACGACCTTCAGCGAATCTTCGGTGTTCGCACGAGCGCACCTTCATCGATAAGCGCGACGCTGACTGTACGGCGTGCGCTGCTGTGGTCAGAAGCGCCGCTGACGAGCAGGAGAGGTCGATGAAGAGCACCGACGGCCGCGACGAGCGGGCCAGGACACCAGCCGGGCGGAATCACAGCGCCCATCGCTGGATGATGATCCTCTGCTGCATGCCGATGCTGCTGCTGGCCTTGGTCCTGGTCGCCACCGACACTGTGGAGGCCGGAGCCCTGCTCGTGGTGATCGGCTGCTCGCTGATGATGGTGCTGATGATGGGCGGCATGGGCCACGACGACCGGCGCCGTTGACCGCACCAGCGCAGGTGGAACCCTTGACACCAATACCCACGGGGGGTAAGAACGCAGAGACACCTATACCCCCACCGGGTAAGGATTAGACAATGAGCGCCACCCCACGACAAGCCGCCGCCGGCACCTCGGCCCCACTCTCCGTGATCCTGGACGTGTCAGGGATGCTGCGGGCGTCCGAGACCTCGGTGGTGGAGGCCCGGCTGTCGCGGCGGGCCGGTGTGCTGGAGGCCACCGCGAACCCCGTCGCGCAGACCGCTACCGTCACCTACGACCCGGCGGTCACGTCGGTCGCCGCACTGACCCGGTTCATCACCGACTGCGGCTTCCACTGCGCGGGGCTGTCCGTTCCGTCGCACGTGTGCGACCGGTTCGCCGAGCCCGCCCCCGGGCCGGGTGGCGCGGCCGGACGGCACGAGATGTCCGGGCCGGAGATGGCCGAGCACGAGGCCCACGGTGCGGGGCATGACATGGCCGGGATGGTCGCTGACATGCGCAACCGGTTCCTGGTCGCCGCGCTGTTCAGCGTGCCGCTGCTGCTCTGGTCGCCGATCGGGCGGGACGTGCTCGGGTTCTCGGCGGCGGCGCCGTTCGGGCTGCGCGACGACGTCTGGCAGCTGCTGCTGAGCCTGCCGGTGATCGGCTACTCGGCCTGGGTGTTCTTCGCCGGTGCCTGGCGGGCGCTGCGGGCCCGCACCCTGGACATGATGGTGCTCGTCGCGGTCGCGATCGGCGCCGGCTGGCTGTACTCGGTCGGGGTAACCCTGACCGGCGGCGGCGAGGTGTTCTACGAGGCCGCCACCGTGCTGGCCGCGTTCGTGCTGCTCGGACACTGGTTCGAGATGCGGGCCCGCGGCGGCGCCAACGACGCGATCCGCGCCCTGCTCGACCTGGCCCCGCCGAAGGCCGTCGTGCTCCGGGACGGCGAGCCGGTCGAGCTGCCCACCGCCGAGGTCGTCACCGGCGACCTGCTGCTGGTGCGGCCGGGCGCGAAGATCCCGGTCGACGGCGTCGTCGAGACCGGTGAGTCCGAGGTGGACGAGTCGATGGTCACCGGGGAGAGCCTGCCGGTGCACAAGCAACCCGGCGTCGCGGTGGTCGGCGCGACCATCAACCGAGACGGCACGCTGCGGGTGCGGGCCACGAAGGTCGGCGCGGACACCGCGCTGGCCCAGATCGTCAAGCTGGTCCAGGAGGCGCAGAGCTCCAAGGCACCTGGCCAGCGGCTGGCCGACCGGGCGGCTTTCTGGCTCGTCCTCGTCGCACTGGTCGGCGGCCTGCTCACCTTCGCGGCCTGGATGCTGTTCAGCGACCGCGGCGCAGAGGCCGCGTTGCTCTTCGCGATAACGGTCGTCGTC
>DASVBJ010000009.1:0-30218 GCA_036375895.1 Actinomycetes bacterium
CCAAAACCTTGGCTTCGGAACTCTTCCGGATCCCGTGGAGGTAGCCGATGCACCAGTCCAGCTGCTGCAGGGCGTCCTCCGCCGCCCGGCGATATCGCTCCTTCTCGTCGAGCTCGTCGTCTTTCGCCACGGTTCACCTCCTGCGGGCTCTGCCAAGACTCGGAACCACACTCGGAACCATCACTCTGCGTACCCGATGCGGCATGGCCCATGCGACGACCGCATGATCGACATGTCCGCTTTTGTCAGGCCGCCGTGCCTGCCGGCCGAGCAGCGGGGCTGCACCGGGCAGGAGACCCGGGACATGTGAAGGGCCCGCGCTCAGCCGGGCGAGGCAGCCAGGCGCTTCCGGAGCTCGTCAACGGGGTGGGTCGCCTTGCGGGACAGCATCAACCGCACTCCCAGGCCGAAAAGCCGCCTGCTGTAGCTGAGCAGTGGCAGGCCCACCGGCAGCAAGATCACCGAGACGCACAGCAGCAGCGCTACCAGGCCGAGCACGGTCGCCAGCAGCCACACGACGACAGCGAGCAACCCTCTGACAAGGCGCATGATCGTCTCCTCTCGACTCGCCGTCCCGATGCCCGACGGAGCCTGCTCCATGCATCGCTCGCCGGGCGGGGACGACCGCAGGGAGATGACCATCACCGGGCGTGACCTCTGGCCCTACGTCCGCCGTCGGCCCGGTGCGACGCTCCCAGCAGGGACACCCCTTGGGCGGAGTGTGGTGGTGGCCATGTCCGAACGACGACCCGTCGGTCCGGTCGACACGATGTGGCTGAACATGGACCGGCCCAACAATCTGATGGTCATCGACGGGGTGATGTGGTTCGACGAGCCGATGGACTGGGAACGGCAACGAGCGGTGCTGCAGCGCCGGATCATCGATCGCTACCCGGTCTTCTCCCAGCGGCCGGTGCCCCCGTCCAACCCGCTGGGCATGCCGCACTGGGAGGACGACCCCGACTTCGACCTGAACCGCCACCTGCGGCGGGTCAAGCTGCGCAGCCCCGGCAACCAGGCGAGCCTGCAGCGCTTCGTCGAGCGGAGGATGAGCGTGCCGTTCGACCGGGCCCATCCGCTCTGGGAGATGAACCTCATCGACGGCTACGGCGACGGCTGCGCCGTGGTCTCGAGGTTCCACCACTCCCTCGCCGACGGCATCGCCCTGTCCGAGGTGCTGCTCTCGTTGACCGACGCGTCCCCCACCGCCGACCTCGAGGAGCTCGAGGTTGCCGAGTCACCCCGCCGCGCACATGGCGTGCTCGGCACCGGGGAGGTGCTGCGAGACACGGCAGCCCACGCCGTACAAGGTGGCCTGCACACCATGTCGCGGCTACCTCAGCTGGCCCACCCGTCCATCGTCGTCGACGCGCTCGAGCTTGGCTGGAAGACCGGGAAGATCGCCAACAAGCTGCTGCTCGGCCACAACCCGCAGACCCCGCTCTCCGGGGAGCCGGGCATCGAGAAGCGTGCGGTCTGGTCCGAGCCGCGGCCAGTGGGTGACGTCAAGCAGGTGAGCCGGCTCACCGGGTCCACCGTCAACGACGTGCTGGTCGCGGCGGCCTCAGGGGCGATCAACGCCTACATGCGCGACCGTGGCGCCGAGCCGCTGGACGTCACGACCATGGTCCCGGTCAACGTGCGGCCGCTGGACAAGCCGCTGCCCCGCGAGCTCGGCAACAAGTTCGCCCTGGTCATGCTGAAGCTTCCCTCCGGCGTGTCGGCGCCGCTGCAGCGAATCGCCGAGAGCAAGCACCGGATGGACGAGATCAAGCACTCCCCCGAGACGATCATCACCTTCGGTCTGAACCAGCTGATCGGTCGCACCGAGCCGCACGTGGAGAAGTTCATCGTGAACTTCTTCTCGAACAAGGCCATCGGCGTGACCACCAACGTCATCGGACCGCGACAGCAGCGGTACGTCGCCGGGGTGCCGATCGCCGGGGTCGTGAGCTGGGTGCCCGGCTCGGGCCGGCAGACGCTCGGGGTGTGCATCTTCAGCTTCGCCGACACGGTGTGGGTCGGCTTCAAGTCCGACGCCACCGTGATCCCCGACGCGGAGAAGCTCGTGCACGCCTTCGACGAGGAGATGGACGAGCTGCTGCGCATCGCCAAGGCCGGGTGAGCGGCCCAGTCGCGAACGACCCCGTCGCCGAGGAGGAGCCCATGCCCACGGATCACGCCAGCGAGACCGTCGTCATCGCCGCGCCGCTGTCTCGAGTGCTCGCGACGATCCGCGACGTCGAGAGCCAGCCGCAGTGGGTCAAGGAGGTGCTCGAGGCCGAGGTGCTCGAGAAGTACGACGACGGGACACCCGCGAAGGCCCACTTCACGTCCACCTCGCCGGTGGGCAAGGACACCTACACCCTGACCTATGAGCACGCCGCCGACGGGATGAGCTGGAGCCTTGTCAAAGGCCGGCTGCAGACCGGACAGGACGCGACCTACCGGCTGCGCAAACTCGGTCAGGGCAAGACCGAGGTGACGTTCGACCTGACAATCCGGCACAACCTGCCGCTGCCGGGCTTCATCCGCGGCCGGGTGATCAAGGGGCTGGTGCACAGCACCGTCACGGGACTCCAGGGCTACCTGGAGAAGTGACCGGACGACCCCGGCCGACCGAGGCACACTGAGGTCATGGCACGCAAGGACGAAGACCCGGACTTCGAGGCGCTCCTCGCCGAGGTCGAGCAGACCGTCAGCGGCGGACCGAAGCCCGCCGCCCAGGTGCCTGCGCGGAAGTCCGAGCAGGCACAGGAAGGGCGCGTCTCGCGCGCGGGCACGGCGGTCGTGGCCGGCGCGGTGGCCGCTGTCGTGGTCTGGGTGATCTTCGCGCTGCTGCCCTTCCTCCGGGCGGGGTCGGGGGCGGTCGGCGCGTTCTTGGCGACCTTCGTCGCGGTGCTGCTCCTGCGCCGGCGCTGACGGCCTGCCAGCCCCTGCTGGTCAACCGCGGCGAGCCACCAGCTCCGCGATCTGGACCGTGTTGAGCGCCGCGCCCTTGCGCAGGTTGTCGTTGCTGACGAACAGCACGATCCCGCGACCGCCGTCGACCCCCGGGTCGGTGCGCAGACGCCCCACGAAGCTCGGATCCCGACCGGCCGCCTCGAGGGGGGTCGGCACGTCGCTCAGCGCGACGCCGGGCGCGGCGGCGAGCAGCTCGGTGGCGCGCTGGACCGACAGTGGCCGCGCGAACTCGGCGTTGATCGACAGCGAGTGCCCGGTGAAGACCGGCACGCGCACGCAGGTGCCGGAGACCCGCAGGTCCGGGATGCCGAGGATCTTGCGGCTCTCGTTGCGGAGCTTCTGCTCCTCGTCGGTCTCCAGGGAGCCGTCGTCGACCAGTGAGCCGGCGAACGGGAGCACGTTGAAGGCGATGGGCCGTACGTACTTCTCCGGCTTGGGGAAGGTGACGGCAGCACCGTCGTGCACGAGATCGGTCGCCCGGTCGGCGACCTCGCGGACCTGCTTGTCGAGCTCGTCGACACCGGCCAGGCCGCTGCCCGAGACCGCCTGGTAGGTGCTCGCGACGACGCGGACCAGACCGGCCTCGTCGTGCAGCGGCTTGAGCACCGGCATGGCCGCCATGGTCGTGCAGTTGGGGTTGGCGATGATGCCCTTGCGCGCCTCGGCGACCGCCTGCGGGTTGACCTCGCTGACGACCAGCGGCACGTCCGGGTCCATCCGCCAGGCGGAGGAGTTGTCGATGACCACCACGCCCGCCTCGGCGAACCGCGGTGCGAGCACGCGCGACGTGGCGGCACCCGCAGAGAACAGCGCGATGTCCAGACCGGCCGGGTCGGCCGTCGCGGCGTCCTCGACCGTGACCTCGCCGCCGGCCCACGGCAGGGTGCTGCCTGCCGACCGGGCGGAGGCGAAGAACCGCACCTGCTCGACCGGGAACGCACGCTCCTCGAGCAGCCGGCGCATGACGGTGCCGACCTGGCCCGTGGCGCCGACGACCCCGACCCGCAGCGCACTCATCGGCCGGTCCCTCCGTAGACCACGGCCTCGGACTCCTTGGCGTCGAGGTCGAACGCGCTGTGCACGGCCCGCACGGCCGCGTCGACGTCCTCGCCGCGGACGACCACCGAGATGCGGATCTCCGAGGTCGAGATCATCTCGATGTTGACGCCCGCGTCGGCGAGCGCGCCGAAGAACGTGGCCGACACGCCCGGGTGCGACCGCATGCCGGCGCCGACGAGCGAGACCTTGCCCACCTGGTCGTCGTACAGGAGGTCCTCGAAGCCGACCGCGTCGCGGACCTTGGCCAGCGCCGACATCGCCGTCTGCCCGTCGGTCTTCGGCAGCGTGAACGAGATGTCGGTGCGCCCGGTTGCCGCGGCCGAGATGTTCTGCACGATCATGTCGATGTTGATCTCGGCCGCGGAGATCGCGCGGAAGATCGCGGCGGCCTCGCCGGGCTTGTCGGGCACCCCGACGATGGTGATCTTGGCCTCGCTGCGGTCGTGCGCGACGCCGGAGATGATCGCCTGCTCCATCTGATCGACCCCTTCGGGCTCGTCGGTGACCCAGGTGCCCTCGCGCGTGGAGAACGAGGACCGGACGTGGACGGGGATGCCGTAGCGGCGGGCGTACTCCACGCACCGCAGGTGCAGCACCTTCGCGCCGCAGGCGGCCATCTCGAGCATCTCCTCGTAGGTGATGGTCGGCAGCCGGTGGGCCGTGGGCACGATGCGCGGATCGGCGGAGAAGACGCCGTCCACGTCGGTGTAGATCTCGCAGACGCTCGCTCCGAGCGCGGCACCGAGGGCAACCGCCGTCGTGTCGGACGCCCCGCGCCCGAGCGTGGTGATCTCCTTGGTGTCCTGCGAGACACCCTGGAAGCCCGCGACGATGACGATGGCCCCGGCATCCAGGGCGTCCCGGATGCGGCCCGGTGTGATGTCGATGATGCGGGCCTTGCCGTGCACCGAGTCGGTGATGACGCCCGCCTGGCTCCCGGTGTACGACCGGGCCTGGTGCCCCAGGTTGGCGATCGCCATCGCGAGCAGGGCCATGGAGATGCGCTCGCCGGCGGTCAGCAGCATGTCCAGCTCGCGTGGCGGCGGCAGCGGGGACACCTGCTGGGCCAGGTCGCGCAGGTCGTCGGTCGTGTCACCCATCGCCGACACGACCACCACGACGTCGTGGCCGGCGCGCCTCGTGTCGACGATGCGCTTGGCAACCCGCTTGATGCCGTCGGCGTCGGCGACGGAGGAACCGCCGTACTTCTGCACGACCAGACCCACGGTGTGCTCCCTGGGCAGACGGGGTTGTCATCACGGCGGACCTGCACCGCCGGCGGCCATTCTACGAAGCGACGCGCGGGCTCCAGCCGCCCGTCCGGCAGCCGGACCCGCGTAGCCTGGCCTCCGTGACACGCCGCGGCGCAGGCGCCCTCATCCTCGCGTGCCTCGCCGCCACCGCTCTCGCCGCCGGTTGCTCGGACGCCGACCGCGGCTCGCCGGGCACGAGCGCCGCCGCGACGGCGACCGCTCCGAGCCCGACCCCCACCCCGGCGGGCCAGCTGCTCGCCGGGCTCGCGACCACCGCCGCCGCCACCGACTTCGTGGGTGAGTACGCGCTGGACAGCGTCGACCCGAAGAGGCCCGACGCCACCGTGCGGGTCTACCGCCTGGACTCCGCCTACCGGGTCGACGTCCAGCGCGGCCGGGCCCGATCGGTCCTGATGACCGCCACGCAGGGACTGGTGTCCTGCCAGCTCGAGGCCGCCCGGCGTACCTGCCTTCTCGTGGGCAAGGCAGGCGCCACGCCGCCGAGGCTCTTCGACCCCGGCGTGCAGCGGCTCTTCACCTCCGACCTCAAGGCACTTGCGGCGGGGCCCGGCCTCACCGTGACCGACGCGGGCGTCCTCCCGGCGAGCGGCGACCTGCCCGCGGCCCGGTGCTTCGAGGTGGAGGGGCCGGGCGTCGACCCGGGCGAGTACTGCCTCTCGTCGACCGGCGTGCTGCGCAAGGCGCAGTTCCCGTCGGGCACGCTGGAGCTCACGCGACTGTCCGGCCCGCCCTCACCGAAGGTGTTCGTGGCGCCGGCCAAGCCGGTCCCGCTGCCCCGCTGAGCCGCGCCCGTCACGCCTTCTCGACGGCCTCCGCGGCGGTCTGCGCCAACAGCCGGTCCTCGACCATGGTCGCCTCGTCCGCGACCGCGTCGAGCCGCACGTGCGACACGACGGAGTGCAGCGCCCGCAGCACCGAGCTGGCGCTCGACCCCCAGTTGGACAGGTAGGAGAACTGCCACCACCACAAGGCCTCCGCGGCCCGGCCGGCCCGGTAGTGCAGCACGCCGTGGAGCAGGTCGGACATCACGTCGGCGACCTCGTCGGAGATCCGGGCGGTGAACACCTCGGCCTCGTGGGCGTACGGGTCGAACAGCGAGGCGTACTCGTCGATCGGCTCGAGCAGGTTGGCGAGCGAGGTGCGGACCCCCTCGACGTCGGGGTCGAAGCCCGGGTCGGGCTCGAACCGCTCCTCGGGCATCACGTCGGAGATGGCGCCGAGGCGCCCGCCGGCCAGCAGCAGCTGGGAGATCTCCAGCAGGAGGAGGGAGATGGCGTAGTCGGGGTCCTCCCCCGCCGCGATCTCGCGCACGGCCACGACGAAGCTCTCGACCTGGTCCGCGATCTCGATGGTGAAGTCCTCGAGGTCGTCCGTCGCCTGGCTCACTTCTGCTCCCTCGTCGTCTGCTGGCAGGTGTCACACATCGAGCAGCCGCCGCCCCTCGAAGGCACGTCCGAGCGTGACCTCGTCTGCGTACTCGAGGTCGCCCCCAACCGGTAGTCCACTGGCCAGGCGGGTCACGCGCAACCCCATCGGCTTGACCAGTCGAGCCAGGTAGGTGGCCGTGGCCTCTCCCTCGAGGTTCGGGTCGGTGGCGAGGATGAGCTCGGTCACCGTCCCGTCGGCCAGCCGGGTCATCAGCTCCTTGACCCGCAGGTCGTCCGGCCCGACGCCCTCGATCGGGCTGATCGCCCCGCCGAGCACGTGGTACCGGCCTCGGAACTCACGGGTCTTCTCGATCGCCACGACGTCCTTGGACTCCTCGACCACGCAGATCACCGAGCCGTCCCTGCGCGGGTCGCGGCAGATGCGGCACTCGTCCTCCTCCGCGACGTTGCCGCAGGTACGGCAGAAACGCACCTTCTCCTTGACCTCGGTCAGTGCGTTGACGAGCCGGCGCACGTCTGCCGGGTCCGCGGCCAGGAGGTGGAAGGCGATGCGCTGGGCGCTCTTCGGACCGACGCCGGGGAGCCTGCCCAGCTCGTCGATGAGGTCCTGGACGACGCCCTCGTACACGCCGTACCTACATCCCGGGCAGGCCGAGGCCGCCCGCCCCGCCGCCGAGCCCCTCGGTCAGCGGGCCCATCGTCGTCGCCTGCAGCTCGGACGCGGCCCGGCCGGCGTCGCGGATGGCGGCCAGCACCAGGTCGGCGAGGCTGCCCATCGGGTCGTCGTCGGTCGCGTCGTAGGCCTGCGGCGAGATGGTCAGTCCGACGACCTCGCCGGAGCCGGTCACCGTCGCGGTCACCAGGCCGCCACCCGCGCTGCCCTGCACCTCGGTGCGGGCGAGGGTCGCCTGGGCCTCGATGAGCTGCTGCTGCATCTGCTGGGCCTGCCGCAGCAGACCGGCCATGTCGGGCTCGCCACCACCAGGGAACAACGGTCTCTCCTTGCGTACGGGTCGGTGCGAGGGAAGCCTACGTCGTCACGGTGCCACCGCGGACCGGCACGGGTCAGCGCGCTCCTTGCTCCGCCGC
The DNA here is from genome assembly GCA_036375895.1 of Actinomycetes bacterium. GTDB lineage: Bacteria > Actinomycetota > Actinomycetes > JACCUZ01 > JACCUZ01 > DASVBJ01. The sequence goes on from DASVBJ010000009.1 coordinate 7,775, forward strand.
GTGCATGATGAGGATGCTCCGGCCGATGTGGTGCGCCAGCCGGGTCGACACGCTGCCCATGAACAGGCGCTTGGCGTGGGACGCCGGGGTCACCCGTTGTCGTACTCGCCGATGACCTTGGCGCCCAGCTCACGGGCCAGCAGGTCGTGGTGGCTCAGACCGCTGTCGTCGGCGTCCGGGTCGTCGGCGGAGGGCTCGTCGTCGTACGGCGTGGGGGCGCCGCCTGCGGGGCGAGCGGGCGCGTCGCCGGCGCCGTGCGCGGCCGTCGGTGACGGGGGCGGCTCCGGCGGACCGGCCGGGGTCACGGCAGCGGGGGTCGGCCGGGCGGACCCGGCCGCAGCGCCGCGTCCCCCGGGACCGCCGGAGGACGGCGGCGAGCCGGCGCCCGGCGAGGCCGAGGGGTCGACGATCGCCTCGACCTTCCAGTCGACGCCGAGGACCTGGATCAGCGCCTCCCGGACGATCTCCTCGCTGCCGCCCCGGCTGAAGCTGTCGCGGGCCCCGGCATTGACCATGGCGAGGGTGAGCCGGCCGTCCTCGACCGCCGCCACCTGAGCGTTGTGGCTCAGCAGCGTCCAGGTGAACCGGCGCAGGCCCTTGACCGCGTCCAGCACGTCGGGCCAGAGGCGCCGCACCGTGGTCAGGTCGAGGGAGCTGTCGCCGGACGAGGCGGCCACGGCGGGCTCAGGGGTCTCCGCGGCCACGGCCGGCTCAGGGGTCTCCGCGGGCGCACGGGTCTCGGCGGCCTCGGGTGTCGCGGTGAGTGCCGGCGCTGCGGACGGGACCGCCAGCTCGGCGTCGTCGTGCGCTGTCGGCGGGCGCTGGTGCCGCGGCGCCACGTCGGCCGGGCGGGCCGACGGGGGCCGCTCTTCAGCCGGGGCCGCACCCGGCGTACCGATGGACATCCGCCGCTCCAGCCGGTCGAGGCGGGCGGCGACGCCCTGGTCCTCGTCACCGGCGGCCGGCAGCAGCACGCGGGCGCAGATCAGCTCGAGCTGTAGCCGGGGGGCGGTGGCGCCGCGCATCTCGGTGAGGCCCGTGTTGACGATGTCGGCGGCCCGCGAGAGCTGGGCGGCGCCGAAGTGCGCGGCCTGCTGGCGCATGCGGTCGATCTCGTCGGCCGGGTGCTCACCGAGGATGCCGGCGGCGGCGTCCGGCACGGCGTCGATGATGATCAGGTCGCGCAGCCGCTCGAGGAGGTCCTCGGCGAACCGTTTGGGGTCGTGGCCGCCCTCGACCACCCGGTCGACGATGTTGAACACCGCGGCGCCGTCGCCGGCGGCGAACGCCTCGATGGTGTCGTCGAGCAACGTGGCGTCGGTGTAGCCGAGCAGGGTCGCAGCGAGCGGGTAGGTGACGCCGTCCTCGCCGGCCCCGGCGACGAGCTGGTCGAGCACGCTCATCGAGTCGCGCACCGAACCGCGGCCGGCCCGCACCACGAGTGGCAGCACTCCCTTGTCGACCGAGACACCCTCCTGCTCGCAGAGCCGGCCGAGGTGGGCGAGCAGCTCGCCGGGCGGCACCAGGCGGAACGGGTAGTGGTGGGTGCGCGACCGGATCGTCGCGATGACCTTCTCCGGCTCCGTCGTCGCGAAGACGAACTTCACGTGCTCGGGCGGCTCCTCGACCAGCTTGAGCAGCGCGTTGAAGCCCTCACGCGAGACCATGTGGGCCTCGTCGATGATGTAGATCTTGAAGCGGGACGAGGCGGGGGCGTAGAAGGCCCGTTCCCGCAGCTCGCGGGCGTCGTCGACGCCACCGTGGCTCGCGGCGTCGATCTCGATGACGTCGAGGCTGCCGGCACCGTCGCGGGCGAGGTCCTCGCAGGACCGGCAGACGCCGCACGGCGTGGGCGTCGGCCCCTGCTCGCAGTTGAGGCACCGGGCGAGGATGCGGGCGCTTGTCGTCTTGCCGCAGCCGCGGGGGCCGCTGAACAGGTAGGCGTGGTGGATGCGGTCGTTGCGCAACGCCTGCTGGAGCGGCTCGGTGACGTGCTCCTGCCCGATGACGTCGGCGAACGTCTCGGGGCGGTAGCGACGGTAGAGCGCTTGCGACACGACACGCACCCTAGCCCGCCGGCCCGACAGCGGGACGGCACCGTCCCCATGCACGCAAGGGACCCCCCGCACACCCGTCAGGGCCCACCTACCCTTGCTGCCTTCCGGCCCTGGGGGAGTTCAGCGGGATGACGCCGCACGAGGGGTCGAGGACCGAGTCTAGCCGTACGCCGGGGCCCGCCGGCGGCCGGTCGGGGGGCACTCCCCCGCTCCGGTATCCTCGCCCGCGGAGGATTCGCCTAGTGGCCTAGGGCGCACGCTTGGAAAGCGTGTTGGGGGCAACCCCTCGCGGGTTCGAATCCCGCATCCTCCGCCCCGTGGTGCCAGCGGATCTCGGCGCGCTGCCGTCGTTGGCGTCGATGCCCGAACCGCCGAGGCCCGCACCGCCCGCAGTGGTGCGGGCCTCGCCTCGACCCGTCAGCGCGAACGCGAGCCCGAGCATCAGCCCGCACAGCAGGCCGAGCAGCGGTCCGGAGACGAACGGCGAGAAGAAGGCGATCGTCGTCGCGGCCAGGGTGGCCACGACCAGCGACCGGACCGGCGCCCGCACCAGCAGGCGCACCGGGCGTGGCCGTGGCCGGAGCGCGCGCGCCGAGCGCACCAGGGGTACGGCGAGGAACACCCCGGCCAGCCACGCCACCGCCGCGCCGACCGCAGCGGGCCACCCGCTCCAGGCTGCCGTGTCCACCGCCCCGGTCGCGCCGAACAGCGACACGGGGACGAGCAGGAACAGCGTCCGCCGGGCGGAGGGGGATGGCTGCATGTGTCGCTCCACTGGGCGGCGGTCGGCCGCCGATCAGCCCGTCTGTCAGAAGCAGGCGCCGGCCCGGACGGCACCGTAGAGCGGGTGCCCGCCCCCGCCCGCCTGGAAACGTCGGACATCACCGGCATGGGTGCCCGCGCGGTGCTGCCGAAGACGCCGAAGACGAGCGGGCATCCTCGCCGCGGGGGCGTGGAGCCTATCCTCGATGGGTGATCTTCCAAGGTGTCGGGGACTCACGGCCGTACCCCGACCACGGGTACACGCAGCGCCAGTGGGGTGAGATCGCACCGAGCCAGGTGCGCCTCGACCAGCTGGTGACCACCAAGCGCATGCTCGACCTGGACGCCCTGCTGGCCGAGGACTCGACGTACTACGGCGACCTGTTCGCGCACGTGGTCCGGTGGCGGGGCACGCTCTATCTCGAGGACGGCCTGCACCGGGCCCTGCGCGCGGCGCTGCAGCAGCGCACGGTGCTGCACGCGCGGGTGCTCGAGCTGTCCGGCTGACCCCGCCCCTTCACTCGCTGGGGTGGCCATCCCTGAGCAGGTCACCCACGTGGCCGACGGTCCGTGTCACTGCGTCGCGGGGCGTGACCACGCCACTACGCTCACCCACCATGTGCACCACCCGAGCGCGCCGATGAGCATGCTCACCCCGCGGGGCATCGGCGGTCAGGCCAGGCGGCGGCGCGGCCGCGGTCGGCGCGCGCTGACGGTGCTGCTCCTGCTGTTGCTGCTCGGCTCGGCGGGGGCGGGGGCCTGGTGGTTCACGATCCGGGGCGGTGGCCAGGAGGTCGCCGCCGTGCCACGCCCCAGCTGCCCTCCGGTCTCCCCCACGCCAACCGTGGTGCCCGCGACCCAGGTGACGGTCAACGTCTACAACGCCACCGACCGCAGAGGGCTGGCCGCCTCGGTCGCCGCCGACCTGGCGAAGCGCGGCTTCCGCGTCGGCAAGACCGACAACGACCCCCTGAAGCGCGCGGTGACGGGCGTCGCCGAGGTGCGCTCGAGCGCGGTCGGCAAGGACGCGGCCCGCACCGTGGCCGCGCACGTGGGCGCCGCCGTCGCCGTGCCCGACCAGCGCAAGGACGCGTCGGTGGACCTCGTGGTCGGGGCCGGCTTCAAGGGGCTCGTGCCCCCTGCGCAGGCAGCGGCCGCCGTCACCCCGACCCCGGCGCCTCGCCCGTCGGGCTGCTGACCACGGGAAATCACGGCAGCGCCGGTTGGGCTGTGGGACGGTACGACCCCAGGGTCGCGGTCGGCGCGTCACCGACAGGGACGGGGAGCGGATGACGGTCATCGAGGTGGCGGGGGCGCACAAGACGTACCGCCGCTGGCGCAAGCCACCGGAGAAGGCGCTGGACGGGCTGGACCTCACCGTGGCCACCGGCGGTGTCCACGGCTTCCTCGGGCCCAACGGATCCGGCAAGACCACCACGATCCGGATGCTGCTCGGCCTCGTCTCCGCCGATGCGGGACAGCTGCGCGTCCTCGGCCAGCCGGTGCCGGCTGCGCTGCCGGGGGTCATCGGCTCCGTGGGTGCGCTCGTCGAGACGCCGCTCTTCTTCCCGAACTTCTCCGGCCGGCTCAACCTCCGACTGCTGGCCGAGACCGCAGGGGTCCCGCGGAGCCGGGTGGAGGAGTGCCTCGACCTCGTTGACCTGCGCGACCGGGCCGACGACCGGTTCAAGGGCTACTCGCTCGGCATGAAGCAGCGGCTCGGCATTGCGGCCGCGCTCCTGAAGCGACCGCGGCTGCTCATCCTCGACGAGCCGAGCAACGGCCTGGACCCCGCAGGCATCCGGGAGGTGCGCGAGCTCGTACGTCGGCTCGGCAGCGACGGCCACACCACGGTCTTCCTGTCCAGCCACCTGCTCGCCGAGGTCCAGCAGGTCTGCGACGACGTGACGATCCTGGCCCGCGGCCGCTGCGTCGCGTCCGGCCCGGTCCGGGAGGTGCTGGCCGGCGGGACGACCGGGGACCTCCGGTTGCGGGTGCCGGACCCGACGGGGGCCAAGGCGGTGCTGGAGGCGGCCGGCTTCTCCGTCACGAGCATGGGTGACGCCTGGCGGGTGCACGCCGTCGACGACCCGTCCCGGGTCACCCGCGTGCTGGCCGAGCAGCGGCACTACCTCTCCGAGCTCTCCCCCATCGCCGCCGACCTCGAGACGGTCTTCCTCGAGCTGACGCAGGAGCAGCCGTGACCATGACAACTGATGACGAGGCCACGACCCGGACGGCCGACGCGCAGGCGGCGGGTCGCGGCTCGCTGTTGCGTGCGGAGGTGCACCGCTTCACGGCGCGCCGGTTCGTGCGAGTGCTGCTGCTGCTGGTCGTCGCGGCCTACCTCGTCATCACCCCGTTGGTGGCGGTGACCCAGTTCGCGAAGCCGAGCGCAGCCAGCCTGGCCGCCGCTCGCGCGGGCGTGGCCAAGGCGGTCACCGAGCAGAACGGCTTCCGCGAGGAGTGCCTGAGCCAGCCGCGGCAGGACGACATCTCCGCCGAGGAGGCTTGCGGCCCGCCCCTGACCGCGGATGACCTCAACGTCAGCGACTTCATCGAGAAGCCGGCGTTCGTTCTCGCCGACAACCTTCCCGCCGGGGCGGTGGGCGTCGGTGCCGCGGTCGCGGCCCTCGCCTTCGTCATCGGGGCCACGTACGTCGGCGCGGAGTGGTCGACCCGATCCATGGTCTCGCTGCTGTTCTGGGAGCCGCGCCGGCTGAAGGTCATGGGAACCAAGCTCGGTGTGACGGCTGCCGCGGCCGTCGTGCTGGGTGTGGTCGCGCAGGCGGTGTGGCTGGTCAGCGCGGAGCTGATGGCCCGCACCCGCGGCACGACCGACGCGCTGCCGCGTCATTTCTGGACCGACCTGTTCGCCCAGCAGGGCCGCTCGACGCTGCTCGTCGTGATCACGGCGTTGATCGGCTTCGGCATCGCGAACCTCGTCCGCAACACCGGCGCCTCGCTCGGAGTGGGCTTCGTCTACTTCGCCATCGTCGAGAACGCCGTCCGGATCATGCGACCGGGCTGGCAGCAGTGGCTGCTCACGGACAACGCGGCGGCACTCGTCACCAAGGGCGGCCACCGGATCTACCTCAACGAGGCCGCGCAGGGCGGCGGCTCGATGGACGTCATGCCCGAACGTCAGGTGCTGCTCAGCAACCTGCACGGCGGGCTGTTCCTCTGCCTCGTGACGGCAGCGCTGCTCGCCGTCGGCGTGTGGTCCTTCAAGCGCCGCGACCTCCAGTAGCCCCGGGTACGCCGGCCCGGCCGGGGTGCGTCAACCGGGGTACGCCGGGTAAGGACCCGATCATGCGACTGCCTCTGCCTCTGCCTGGTCCCGCCGACGTCCTCCGCACCGCGGCCACGGCGCGCGCGGGGGTGACGACCGCCCTCGGCCTCGTGCCGCGGGCCGACCACGCGATGAGCCGGGTCGAGACGCTCCTGGACCGGCTCGAGCACGTGGTCTCGGCAGCCGAGCAGACCGCCGCTCGGTCCGACGACGCCCTCACCCGCACCGCGACGACGCTCGACACCGTCGAGGTCACGGCCCGCGACGCCGGCCGGGCGGTCGACGGCGCCTCAGGTCTGGTGCAGCGGGTCGACGCGATGCTCGGCGCGTGGGAGCAGCCGCTGCGGCGGCTCGCACCCGTCGTACGGCGGGTCAGCGAGAGCATCGACCCGCGCGAGGTCGAGGCCGCGGTCTCGCTCATCGATCGGATGCCGCTGGTGCTCGACCACCTGGAGCACGACGTCCTGCCGATGATGCGCCAGCTGGACCGGGTCGGCCCCGACCTGCACGAGATCCTCGAGATCGTCGAGGACCTCCGCCGGGTGGTCACCGGGCTGCCGGGGGTGGGCCTGCTGCGCCGCCGCGGCGACGACGAGCCGCCCGTGGTCGTGGACGGCGTGCACGATGCCGCCGACGGCGACGAGGTCGACGGGCGCCGCAGGCTCCGTGCCGCCGGCGCCCGGCGGCGCTGACCGACGTGGGCCGGGCGGGCAGCGAGGGACGGCTCGCTGCCATTCGTGGGGACCGCGGCGGCGGATGACCTGGCCGGCGTGGCTTGACGCTTAACGTTCGCGACGCGCAAGGCTAAACGACGGCTAAGGCCGTTGATCGGGGCGCGCGGGCCGCGGAGTCTCTGAGCAGGAGAAGTCCGGCCTGCGAGGAGCCACCCCATGAAGCGTTCGCGCCGCATCGCCGCCACCGCCGTTGCCGTCACGGGCCTGGCCGGGGCTGCCGGTGCCGCCGTGACCGGCGTCGCGTCCGGGCCGACGGGCGAGCCCGCGGGCCAGGTCGCCGCCGACCCCTACGCCGCCCAGCGGGCCGGGCTCGAGGACAGCCTGGCGGCGATGGACGGCCGGAAGGCGGCTCTGGAGCGGCAGCTCCAGGCGGCCCGCCGGCAGCTCGCGGCTGCGAAGGACGCCCCGTCTCGGGCGACCGCGGCCGCGAGGGCCAAGGCCGCGGCGACCCGACTCGCCGAGGAGCAGGCCGCCACCGCGACGGCGCCGTCGGCGCACACGACGACGGGAGCGAGCGGGTCGGCCGCCACGAGCGACGACGAGCACGAGGAGCACGCCGGCGAGGTCGAGCACGAGGACGAGTGGGGCGATGACTGAGCCACGCGGGTCCCGCGCCCGCTGGAGCGTCGCGGCGGTCGTCGCCCCGGCGGCCGCGGCGGCGTTCGCGGGCTCCACCGGCTGGGCGCTGGCCCACCCGCCGGACACCGGCGGGAGCCCGTCCGCCGCGGCAGGGACGGCAGCCGCGGGAGGAACGGCAGCCGAGCAGACCGCGTCCTACCGCGAGGTCGTCGCCCTCCAGGCCCAGGTGGCCGAGAGGCAGGCCCGCCTGGCGGCGCTGGCCGACGCGGTCCGCACGGCACGCAAGCAGGCGGCCACCCTGGCCGCGGCTCCGCAGGCGGGCGGGGAGTCGTACAGCAGCGGCTCGGCGCAGGCGTCCGCCGGTGGGAACACGCGCGGCTCGTCGGCGGGCAGCACCGCCGGTACGTCGGGCCAGGTCACCCAGGTGGCGCCACCGCCCCCACCGCCCACGCACACCTCGACCGGCGCCTCCGGGTCGGGGTGAGCCCCATGACCGGCAGCAGGCACCCGGCACCGCCCGCCGCCGCGCGGCCGTCAGGTCGGCCGACCTCCCCTCCGTCGGCCGACCTGACCCGCACCTTCCGGGCGATGGCCACCGACGTCACGCTGCGTGTCGTCGCACCCACCGCCACCGCCGGGAACGCGCTGGACCGCGCCGAACAGGTCTTCCACGACGTGGAGAGAGCCTGCACCCGCTTCGAGCCGACCAGCCCGCTGATGCGAGCGAACGCCCGGCCGAGGGGCTGGCACGAGGTGCCGCCGGAGCTCTACGACGCCGTCGCCGCGGCGCACCAGGCCTACGAGGAGACCGGCGGCCTCTTCGACCCACGCGTGCTGGAGGTGCTGCGCTCGTGGGGCTACGACCGGTCCTTGCCGTTCCGGGACGGACCCGTCTCGCTGGCGGCCCCGGCGGCTGCCGGGGCGGGCCGGCCCCACCGGACGGCCCACCCGTGGGCGCGCGGCACCCGCACCCCGCCCGCGCCCGGTCGGCGGCCATGGCGGCCGGCGTTCGACGCCGCCCGCCGGGCCGTCCGGCTGGGCGGCTCCCCGATCGACCTCGGGGGCATCGGCAAGGGCCTGGCCGTGCGCTGGGCCAGCCTGGCGCTCGCGGGCGCCGGCGCCGCCACCCTGGTCGAGGCCGGCGGCGACGTGCAGACCACGGGTCCCGGCCCGGAGGGCACCGGCTGGCGGATCGCCGTCGAGGACCCCCGCGGCGGCCCGGACCCGGTGGCCGTGCTCGGGGTCGAGGACGCCGCCTGCGCCACGTCGTCGGTGCGGCTGCGGCAATGGCGGGTGGGCGGCCGTCCCGTGCACCATCTCGTCGACCCGCGCACCGGCGAGCCGGGCGGCCGGGGCCTCCTCGCGGTCACCGTGGTCGGGCCCGACCCGGCCCGCGCCGAGGTCTGGAGCAAGGCGCTCTTCCTCGCCGGCCGGGGTCGCGTGCGCAGCCTCGCCGACGAGCGCGGCCTGGCCGTGCTGCTGGTCGACGAGGACGGCGTGGTCGGCACCAGCCGAGGCATGAAGGAACACCTCCTCTGGCAGGCCCCCCGTGGCTGGTGACGAGGGCGTGCTGCGCCGGCTCGGCCGCGCGCTGACGACCGCGCTGCTGGCCGGCGTCGGCGCCTGGGCGAGCGGCTGGCTGCTGGGCACCGCGGCGACGTCGGTGTCCGGCAACCGCAACGCCCCGTGGATCATCGGCCGGTCGGCCGGCATCACGTCGTACCTGCTGCTCGTCGTGCTCGTCGCCACCGGACTCGTGCTGTCGCACCCGTGGCGCACCCGCTACCGCCGGCCCAGCACCGCGACCAGGCTGCGGCTGCACGCGAGCCTCGCGGTGTTCACCCTGGTGTTCACGGCGCTGCACGTCGTGGTGCTGGCGACCGACTCCTACGCGCAGGTCGGCTGGCGGGGCGCGGTGCTGCCGATGGGCTCCGCGTACCGGCCGGTGCCGGTCACGCTCGGGGTCGTGGGTCTGTACGCCGGGGGGCTGGCCGGCCTGACGGCCGCACTGTCGGGGCGGCTCGCGGCGCGGGTCTGGTGGCCGGTGCACAAGGTCGCGGCCGTGTCGCTGGCACTGGTGTGGGCGCACGGCGTCCTCGCCGGCATCGACACCCCGGCGCTGCTCTGGCTCTACCTGCTGACCGGCGCCGGGGTGGTGGCCCTGGCCGTCTCGCGCTACGCCGCGCGCACCCCCGCCGACCGGGTGGGCGAGCTGACCGGCCGACCCGACATGGCCGTCCGGCAGGGCCTGCACGCCGTCGGCCCCGCCGAGGGGCACCGGTGACCCCGGTCGGGCGGCTCGCCGCGGCAGAGACGGCGCAGCGGCAACGCGTCCCGGGTCTGCTGGACGCGCCCGTCACGCTGCCCCTGCTCGGGGGCGGGGACGACCTCGCCGCCCACGAGCGGCGCTACGGCGAGCGGCCGCGCACCGCGGGCCGGGCCGGCGCGCAGCTGCTGCGCACCCTCGAGGAGATCGCCCTGACCGGGCGGGGTGGAGCGCACTTCCCGGCGGCCCGCAAGTGGGCGGCCGTGCGGTCGGCGGCGGGGCCGGCGGTGGTCGTCGCCAACGCGGCGGAGAGCGAGCCGGCGAGCGGCAAGGACGCCGCGCTGCTCGGCCGCCGCCCGCACCTCGTCCTGGACGGCCTGGTCTGCGCGGCCGAGGCCGTCGGCGCCGACCAGCTGGTGGTGTGGCTGCACGGCGGCGACCATGCCGGTCACCGCGCGGTCGAGCGGGCGCTGGCCGAGCGGCGCGCCGCAGGGCTGGCCGAGCCGGCGGTCCGGCTGGTGAGCGGGCCGGCGACCTACCTGAGCGGTGAGTCCAGCGCGATCGTGCGCGGGCTGTCCGGCGGCCCGGTGCTGCCCGAGCTCCGCCGGCTGCCCGCGGCGGCGCGGGGAGTGCACGGCCGGCCGACCCTCGTGCACAACGTCGAGACGCTGGCCCGGGTCGCCCTGGCCGCCCGCACCGGGTCGGAGGGGCACCGGCCCACCAGCCTGCTCACGGTCACGGCCGGCGGCGTCCGCACGGTGCTCGAGGCCGACCCGTCGTGGTCGCTGGCCGCCGTCGTGCGGGCAGGGAGCTGGGGGTGGGAGGCGGAGCCGGCCGCCGTCCTGCTCGGCGGGTACGGCGGGGTGTGGCTGCCGTGGGCGGAGGCGAGCGTGCTGCCGGTGCACGAGCCGGCCGTGCGCATGGCGGGCGGATCGCTGGGTGCCGGGGTCGTCGTGCCGCTGCCCCGCGGCGCCTGCGGCGTGGCGGAGACCGCCGCGATCGCGGGCTACCTGGCCGCGGCCGGCGCCCGGCAGTGCGGCCCCTGCCTGTTCGGCCTGCCCTCCATCGCCGGTGTGGTCGCGTCCATGGCCGCCGGCACCGCGCGCCGATCCGACCTGCGCGCGCTGCGCCGCTATCTCGCCGAGGTCGACGGTCGGGGTGCGTGCGGCCACCCCGACGGGGCGGTGCGCCTGGTCGCCTCCATGCTGTCGACCTTCGCCGACGACGTCGCGGCCCACCTGCGCGGCAGGCGGTGCGCCGGCTCGGCGTACCCGCTCGTCGTCCCCGTCCCGGCGGGGCGCTGAGATGCGGCCGGCGGCCGGGACCACCGGTGCACGGCTGCGCGTCGACCCGGTGGCCTGCGACGGCATCGGCATCTGCGCGCACCTCGCGCCCGAGGTGGTGGCCGTGGACTCGTGGGGCTACCCGATCCTGCCCCGCGGGCCGCTCACCGGCCGCGAGGGGCAGCAGGCGGCGCGGGCGGTCGCCGGCTGCCCGCGGCGGGCCATGTTCCTGGAGTTCCTGGAGCCCGCACCGGACTGACCGCGAGCTGCGGCGGCTACGACGCGTGCGCCACGAGGGCATACCGCTCGTCGTCGATGCTGCGCCCCCAGAACACGGCGTCGGGCAGCGGGTGGACGACTACGTCACGAGCGAGCGGCTCAACCAGGGCGGTGAGGTCGGCTGACGGCAGCCCGCCGCCGGTCGACCACCGCCCCTCCACCAGCAGCAGCCGGCCGCCGGGGCGCAGCAGCCGCGTCCACCGGGCGAGGGCGGCGGCAGGGTCGGGCAACGCCCACACGACGTGGCGGGCGAGGACGACGTCGAGGGACCCGGGTGCCAGGTCCGGTGAGGCGGCGTCGCCGACGACGAACTCCGCGGCGACGCCCCTGCCCGCAGCCTTCGCCCGGGCTCGCGCGACCATCTTCGGCGCCAGGTCGAGGCCGGTGACGTGGTACCCCTCGGCCGCCAGCAGCACCGAGAGCGTGCCCGTGCCGCAGCCCAGGTCCGCCACCCGGGCCGGCGGCGGCGGGGCCAGCCGCAGCAGGAGGCTCCGCCAGGCCGCGGCGGTCGCCGGATCGGTCAGGCCGTGGTCCGGCTCGGCGTCGAAGACCTCCGCCTGCGCGTCCCAGTAGTCCCTGATGCTCGCCCCGGTCACCGGCGGCATGATGCCGGACGGTCCCGACAACGGCGGCGGTCACCCCGTGGTTGACCGCCGCCGGTCGGTCAGCCGACGTGCACCGTGCGCCCAGGGCTCGGCGCGCTCTCGTGGTGGAGCCGGTCGAGCGCGGTCACGTAGTAGGTGTATCCATGGCCGGGCTCGACGGTGGGGTCGGTCCAGTGCTGCCAGAGCGCGCCGGGGTCGCGCCGGACGGTCGCCACCAGGTGGTCACCGGTCGCGAACGTGCAGGCGTCGACGTGGGCGCCCTCGTCGACCCGGTAGACGGCGTAGTAGCTCGTGTCCTCCGGGTGCGGGCTCGCCGGCCAGGCAAGCTCCGCGCCACGCTCCCCGGCAGTGGCCCGGGCCAGCGCCACCGCATGCGGGGCCGCGCCGCCGAGGTGCTCGATCACCGGGACGAGGGCCGGGTGCGCGTAGGGACCGGCGGCCAGCAGGTCGGTGACACCGAGGCGGTTGGCCCGCAGGTCCTTGGCGCTGAACCACACGTTGCCGTCGACCTCGGGGAACTGCCGGTCGTAGTCGAGATGGCGCAGCAGCTCGGCGGGGTCCCACCACGCCTGGTCGAAGTTGGTGCCGACCTTGTAGTCGGCCTCGCCGATGTAGAGGGCGACGTCGGTGTCCTTGACCTCGTTCGCCCACCACGGCACCAGCACGCGGTAGGCCGCCGCGGAGAGGTCCATCGACCAGTAGATCTGCGGGTTGATGTAGTCGACCCAGCCGTTGCGGATCCACGCCCGGGTGTCGGCGTAGAGGTCGCTGTAGTCCTGCGCGCCGGCCGTGGTGGCCGAGCCGGTCGGGTCGTCGGCCTGGTTGCGCCACACCCCGAACGGGCTGACGCCGAACTTCACCCAGGGTTTCGCCGCGTGGATCTTCTCGTCCAGCTCACGCATCAGCGTGTTGATGTTGTCGCGACGCCAGTCGCCCTTGTCGGCGAACCGGTCGGCGCCGTACCTCTCGTAGGTCGCCTGGTCAGGGAAGTCCTGGCCCTTGTACGGATAGGGGTAGAAGTAGTCGTCGAAGTGCACGCCGTCCACGTCGTACCTGGTCACCATGTCCATGACGACCTTCTCGACGTGCTCGCGTACGGCGGGGATGCCCGGGTCGAGGTAGAGCTTGCCGCCGTAGGGGATCACCCAGTCGGGGTGCTGCCGCGCCGGGCTGTCCGGGGACAGCTTGGTGACGTCGGTGTCCATGCTCGCCCGGTAGGGGTTGACCCACGCGTGGAACTCCAGGTTGCGCGCGTGGGTGGCCTCGACGAGGTAGGCCATCGGGTCGTAGCCGGGGCTCTTGCCCTGCGTGCCGCTGAGGTACTTCGACCAGGGTTCGTACGGCGAGGGGTAGAACGCGTCAGCGGTCGGCCGCACCTGGACGAACATCGCGTTGAGGTCGACCCGCTGCGCGTCGTCGAGCCAGCGGTCGTACTCCGCCTTCTGCCGCGCCGGAGACAGGCCGGGCTTCGACGGCCAGTCGATGTTGACGACGGAGGCGACCCACTCCGCGCGCATCTGCCGCTTGAGGTGCGCGGTCTGCGGGCAGCCGGCGGCGGGGTCGCCGGCCGGCGCCGGTCCGTCGGCGGCGTCGGCCGACGTCAGGCCACCGCCCAGCATGCTCGCCACGCCGAGTGCGGCGGCGGCCAGCATCACGGTCCTCCGTCGGGCCATGGGTCGTCCCGAGCGTCCCCGCGCCATCCGCATCGAAGATCCCTCCCAGATAGGTCTGAACCAATATGGGGGACAGTCTTGCCATACGGACACCGATGTGTAAATGGTCTGGACCAGATGGACCGTTGACGCCCGGCCCGGTGGCCGCCCTCGCGAGCCCGGGCGGGTGTGCGGCGCCTGCCGGTCAGGACGGTCGGCGCAACCGGGTGACGAACCGGTAGCGGTCGCCGCGGTAGATGGACAGGACGAGCTCGACCGGCTCGCCCGCCTCGTCCCAGGTCCGGCGGCGCAGCAGCAGGTGCGGGGTGCCGACGTCGGTGCCGAGCAGGGCCGCCTCCTGCGGGGTGGCGAACGACGTCTCGATGGTCTCCTCGGCCTCGACCGGGCGGATGCCGTAGCGCTCGTCGAGCAGCCGGTAGACCGACACGTCGTCGGCGAGGGCGCGCTGCAGGCCGGGCACCCGCCGCGCCGGCAGGTGCAGCGTCTCCAGGGCCATCGGCTCGCCGTCCGCCAGGCGCAGCCGCCGGACCCGCAGCACCTTGCCTCGGGTGCCCAGACCGAGCGCCTCGGCGAGCGAGGGGTCGGGAAGCATCGTCTCGACCGAGAGCAGCCGCGACGCGGGGCGCAGGCCCTGGGCACGCATGTCCTCGGTGTAGCTCGTGAGCGACAGGGACTGCTCGATCTTCGGCCGCGCCACGAACGTGCCGCTTCCCTGGACCCGGCGCAGGCGGCCCTCGACCTCGAGCTCGTGCAGCGCCTGCCGGACGGTTGTGCGACTGGCGGCATAGCGGGTCGAGAGCTCGCGCTCGGTGGGGAGCGGGCTGCCCTGGGGCAGCCCGGTCAGCAGCTCGAGCAGCGCGACCTTGACCGCGTAGTACTTCGGCACGCGACCGGCAGCGTCGAGGGGGCCGGTGTGCCCCGCGGTGGCGTCCTCGGCGTCGATCACGTCCATGGGGTCAATGCTGGCCAACTCCGAGCTCCCTTGCGTCGGTTTCGCAGCGGAACGACCCGACAGGAGCCACCGCGCGGGCCGGCCACCGCGTGACTGCGAGGCCCGTGACGCCCGCCGCCGCGAGTCGTTGACACCCCCAGTGGTCTATGCCACTGTGTCGATTGGTCTAATCCAATTTATCCCAAGGTGACGGCTCCGTCGACGGCCCCCGGCCGACGGGGTCGACTCACGGGGGCACCCTAGGAGGCTCTGTGCGATCGTCAGTCGGCAAGCTGGTGGCCGTCGCCGCCGCGCTCACGCTCACCGCCACGGCGTGCGGCTCGAGCGGCAGCGACGACGCGGGCGGCGACAAGAACGGCGGCGGCAAGCTCACCGTCTGGATCATGGACGGCACGAACACCAACCAGGCGGAGATGTTCGCCGCGGTGAACAAGGACTTCGAGGCCCAGCACAAGGGCGTCAAGGTCAGCGTCCAGTTCGTGCCGTGGACCGCGGCCCACCAGAAGTTCGTCACCTCGGTGGCCGGCGGCTCCGGCCCGGACGTGGCCGAGATGGGCAGCACCTGGACGCCGGAGTTCGCGGCGTCCGGAGGCCTGGCCGACCTCTCCGACAAGGTCGGGTCCTGGGATCTCAAGGACAAGCAGACGCCGGGCCTGATGGACAGCGTCACCTACGACGGCAAGCAGTACGGCATCCCGTGGTACGCCGGGGTCCGGTCGCTGATCTACCGCAGCGACCTGCTCGAGAAGGCGGGCGTGCAGCCGCCCAAGACCTGGGACGACCTGGTCGCGGCCGCGACCAAGGTGCAGAAGGCCAACAAGGGGGTCTACGGCTTCGCCGCCTCCGGCTCGAACCAGTACGCCCTCTACCCCTTCATCTGGGGGGCCGGCGGCCAGGTGGCGGAGAAGTCCGGCGACAAGTGGAACGCCACCATCGACTCACCCGAGGCGCAGAAGGGCATCTCCTTCTTCACCGGGCTGATGACCGAGCACAAGCTCTCGCCGAAGGCCGCCGCCACGTGGAACGCCAAGGACCAGGTGAGCAACTTCCAGCTCGGCAAGCTGGCGATGATGATCGGCGGCCAGTGGGAGATCAAGTCCATCCTGACCGGCGCCCCCAACCTCAAGGGCAAGATCGGCAGCATCGAGATCCCGGTGATGAACGCCGGTGACACCTCGAAGTCGTTCGCGGGCGGGTCGGACCTGGTGGTGTTCAAGAACACCAAGAACAAGGACCTTGCCTGGGACTACCTGCAGCTGATGGCCAGCGACAAGTACCAGACGATGTGGGCCGAGCAGACCGGGTTCTTCCCCTCCAACACCGACCTGCTGAAGGCCGGCACGTACCAGGACGACCCGCTGATGAAGGCCTTCGCCAACCAGATGGCCAACGCGGTCAACGTGCCGAGCGCCCCGAAGTGGGGTGCGGTCGAGGGTGCGAGCACCATCACGACGATGACCCAGTCGATCCTCACCGGCAAGCAGACCGTCGCCGAGGCCAGCAAGGCGGCTGCGCAGCAGATCGACGCGCAGCTCAACGGCTGACGTGCGGCGGTCGACCACACGCACAACTACCGGGCGGGCGGCGGGGATCTCCCCGCCGCCCGCCCGGCGGCGTTGGGTGCTGCCTGCCGCGATGCTCACCCCCGGCGTCGTGCTCGTCGCCGGGCTGCTGCTCTACCCGATCCTGCGCACGATCTGGCTGTCCTTCCACGACGTCGGGCTCGCCGAGCTGACCACCGGCAACGGTCCGTGGGTGGGCACCGACAACTACCGGCGGCTGTTCAGCGACGGGTTCTTCTGGACGGTGATGCGCAACACCGTCGGGCTGGCCGCTGCCTGCGTCGTGCTCACGATGGCGCTCGGGACCCTGGTGGCCCTGCTGCTGCAACGCCTGCCCAGGCCGGTGCGGGTCCTCGTCTCGATCGTCGTCCTGCTGCCCTGGGCGATGCCCCGCGTCGCCGCGTCCATCGTGTGGAAGTGGCTCTTCAACGACCAGTACGGCGTGGCCGACTGGCTGCTCGTCCGGATCGGCCTGGACAGGTTCCAGGGTTTCTCGTGGTTCCTCGAGCCGCTGCTCGCGTTCACCGTCGTCACGCTCATGGTGGTGTGGCAGTCGTTCCCGTTCATCGCGATCACGATGCTCGCCGGCCTGCAGGCCGTGCCGACCGAGGTCGTCGAGGCGGCCCGGGTCGACGGCGCGTCCGGGTGGCGCATCTTCTGGTCGATCACCGTCCCGATGCTCCGGCCGGTGATCCTCATCCTGGTGATCCTGTCGTCCATCTGGGACTTCAAGATCTTCACCCAGGTCTACGTGCTCACCGAGGGCGGCCCGGCGCGCAGCACCTACGTCCTCGGCCTCTACTCGTGGCTGGAGTCGTTCACCAACCTCCGCCTCGGCTACGGAGCGGCCATCGCCACCGTCATGCTGCTGATCCTGCTCGCCATAACCACCGGCTACATCCGATCGATGCGCCGACAGGGAGAGCTGTTGTGAACCGCGCCATGCGCCGCACGCTGCTGACGGTCGCGACCGTCGCGGTGGTCGTCTTCTCGGCCTTCCCGTTCTTCTGGATGGCCTCGACCGCGTTCAAGCCAGACAGCGAGATCTTCACCGAGACGCCGCACTGGCTGCCGGCGGCGCCCACCCTCGAGCAGTTCCGGATCGCCCTCGCCCGCGGAGGCATCGGGCGGTTCTTCCTCAACAGCGCCATGGTGGCCGTCGCGACGACGGTGCTCTCGGTCATCGTCGCCGCGCTCGCCGCGGTCGCCGTCTCACGCTTCCGCTTCCGCGGGCGCACCCAGCTGCTCGTGATGATCCTCGTCGTGCAGATGGTGCCGCTCGAGGCCCTGGTCATCCCGCTTTTCATCATCATGCGTGAGGCCGACCTCCTGAACACGCTCGCCAGCCTGGTCATCGCCTACATCACGTTCGCCCTGCCGTTCGCGGTCTGGATGCTCAAGGGCTTCGTCGACGCGGTCCCGGTCGAGCTCGAGGAGGCCGCCATGGTGGACGGGGCGAGCCGGCTCGGGGCCTACTGGCGGATCCTCTTCCCGCTCGTCGCCCCGGGGCTCGTGGCAACCAGCATCTTCAGCTTCATCGAGGCGTGGAACGAGTTCCTGCTCGCGCTGACGTTCCTCCAGGACCAGCAGAAGTTCACGCTTCCCATCGCGCTGAACTCCTTCATCGGCGAGTACAGCACCGCGTGGGGGCCGGTGATGGCGGCATCCCTCGTGTTCACGGTGCCGGTGCTCGTGTTCTTCCTGGTCGTGCAGCGCCGCCTCGCCACCGGCCTGGCGCAGGGCGCCGTCAAGGGGTGAGGCTGCGGTGGTGAGCCCTCCGAGCGGCCTGGTCGACCGCTGCCTGCTGGTCGGCTTCGCGGGCACCCGGGCGGACGACGTCCTGCGCCGACGTGTGGCCGACGGCCTGGCCGGCGTGGTGCTCTTCGGTCGCAACATCCACTCCGCCGAGCAGGTCGCCGAGCTGACCGCGACGCTGCGCGCAGAGCGCGAGGACGTGATCGTCGCGATCGACGAGGAGGGCGGGCAGGTCACCCGGCTCGAGGCCGACCACGGGTCGTCCTATCCGGGCAACGCGGCGCTCGGCCACCTCGACGACGTGTCGGCGACCGAGAACACGTTCGCCGCCATGGGCGCGGAGCTGGCCGCCGCCGGCGTCACCCTCGACCTCGCCCCGGTCGCCGACGTCAACGTCGACCCGGCCAACCCGGTCATCGGCGTGCGCAGCTTCGGCGCCGACCCGGTCCTGGTCGCCCGGCACGTGGCGGCCTCGGTGCGCGGGCTGCACCGGGCCGGCGTCGGCGCCTGCGCGAAGCACTTCCCGGGGCACGGCGACACCTCCGTCGACTCCCACGTCGACCTGCCCGTGGTGCGGCACGACCTCGACCGCCTGCGGGCCGTCGAGCTCGCGCCGTTCCGGGCCGCGATCGCGGCCGGTGTCGACGCGATCATGACGGCCCACGTCGTGTTCCCGGCGCTGGACGACCGCCCGGCGACCGTGAGCCGGCGCATCCTCGTCGACCTGCTCCGCCGGGAGCAGGGCTTCACCGGCGCCGTGATCACCGACGCCCTGGAGATGCAGGCGGTGGCCGACACGATGGGGGTCGCCGACGGCGCGGTCGCGAGTCTCCTCGCCGGGGCCGACCTGCTCTGCACGGGCATGCACGAGCGGGCCGACACGCAGGCACGGGAAGGCCTGCTTGCCGCGCTGCAGGACGGTCGGCTGCCACTGGACCGGCTGGAGCAGGCAGCCGGGCGGGCGAGCGCCCTCGCCGCGGCCACGGGGCGGCTGCGCGGGTCGGCCGATCCCGGCGCCCGCCCCGACCGTGAGCTGGGCCGGCGGATCGCGGAAGAGGCGCTCGTGGCCCACGACCCGTCGGGCGTCCTGCCCCTGTCGGGGGGCGTCCCGACCGTCGTCGAGATCGAGACGCAGCGCAGCGCCGGCGTCGGCGGCGGCGCGGCACGGGTCTGCGGCGCCGTCGCCGCGATCAGGACCGGCGCCCAGGGCCACGTCGTACGCCGTGGGGAGCCGTTGCCGGCCATCGGCCCGGGCCCGCTGCTCGTCGCCTGCCGCGACCTGGTGCGCGAGCCCTGGCAGCTCGACGTCGTCAGTGCCCTGACGGCCGGCCGCCGGGACGCCGCCGTGCTGCTCACCGGGCTTGCCGACGACGCCGACGAGCTGCCCGCCGGCACAACCAGCGTGTGCTGTCACGGTGCGGGACGCGCGGGGGTCGAGGCGGCGGTCGCCGCCGTGCTGGGGTCCCGCCCGCGGTGACCGGCGTGGGGACGGCCACGGAGGTCACGGTGCCGGTGCTCGGCGTCGACTGCGGCGGCGGCAGCACCCGCGCGGTCCTCGTCCTTCCGGGCGGGCAGGTCGAGCAGCTCGGCGGACCACCGCTGAACGCACTGCTGCACGACGATCTCGCCGAGGTGCTCGCCGGCCTGGTCGTCGACAGCGGGGCGCACCTGGTCGGCGTGGGCGTGCCGGGCCTGCGCGGCGACGTCGCCCGGGCCGCGCTGGCGGGCCGACTGACCGCCCTGTGCCGGCGGCCGGTCGCGGTCGCCGACGACGTCCGCACCGCACGTCTGGCCGCGTTCGCCGGAGGGCCCGGCATCGTCGTGGTCGCCGGCACGGGCTCCAACGCGCTCGGCGAGGACGCCGCCGGCCTCTGGGCCCGGGCGGGCGGGCACGGCTTCCTGCTGGGCGACGAGGGAGGTGGCTGGTGGATCGGGCGCGAGGCGGTGCGCGCGGCGCTGCGCGCACGGGACGGGCTCGACCCGGCGACCGCCCTCGTCGCCCGGATCGAGGAAGCGTTCGGGGGGCTCGATGCCGCGGTCACCTCGGTGCACGCGTCGCCGGCCGACCGCACCGCGCTGTCGCGGCTCACCCGCCCGGTGGCCGAGGCGGCCGACGGCGGCGACGAGGTTGCCGCGGCGATCCTCGACCGCGCCGCCGACGAGCTGGCGGCGCTCGCCCACGCCGTACGACGCCGGCTGCCGACAGCAGGACCCCACGCCCGCGAGGACCTGCCGGTCGCGATGCTCGGCGGGGTCTTCGCGATCCACCGGGTGCGGGAGCGGTTCGTCGCGGCGACAGGCGCGCGAGCCGCGGCGGAGGCGCCGGAGTGGGGCGCGGTGCGGCTCGCCCTGGCCGAGGCGGAACCACGGCCGGGAGACGCCGATGGCCGGTGAGCTGATGCGGGCCGAGATCGCCGAGCAGCCGCAGACGCTGGCCCGGCTGCTCGACGAGGGCCTGCCGGAGATCCGCGAGGTGGCCGCGCAGATCCGCGGCCTGCGCCCGCACACGGTGCTGCTGGCGGCCCGAGGGACGAGCGACCACGCGGCGCTGTTCGCGAAGTACCTGCTGGAGGTCAGGCTGGGCCTGCCCGTCGGGCTCGCCTCGCCGTCGACCGTCACGGTCTACGGCGGCCGGCCCCGGTACGACGGGGTGCTCGCGGTCGCCGTCAGCCAGTCGGGCGTCTCCCCGGACCTGGTCGACTGGCTCCGGGCCTCCGGGTCCGCAGGGGCATGCACCGTCGCCGTGACGAACGGCCGGGGCTCCGAGCTGCAGCGCGTCGCGCAGCTGCACGTCGACGTGCGGGCCGGCGCGGAGCGTGCCGTGGCCGCCACCAAGACGTTCACCGGTGAGCTCCTCGCGCTCGACCTGCTCGTCGACGCGCTCGCCGGTGGCGACGGCTCGGCTGCCGGGTCGCTCCCGCGACTCGTGGCCCAGACGCTCGAGCTGGAGCCCACGCTGGCCGCGCTCGCGGTGCGTTACCGGTTCGCCGAGCGGCTGGTCGCCATCGGGCGGGGCCTGGCCTACCCGGTGGCGCGCGAGGCGGCGCTGAAGCTCATGGAGACCAGCTATCTCGTCGCGCACGCCTTCTCCGGCGCCGACCTCATGCACGGGCCGCTGGCGATGCTCGAGCCGGGCTACCCGGTGCTCGCGGTCGCGCCGCCGGGGGCGGGCGCCGAGGCCCTGGCGCCGGTGCTGTCCCGGCTCGCCGAGATCGGCGCCGACCTCCTGGTGCTCGGCGGCGAGGGACCGGATGACGGGCCGGTGCTGCGGGTCGGGCTGCCGGAGTGCCGCGAGGAGCACGGGGTCGTGGTGGCCGCCGTGGCGGCGCAGCTGTTGGCGCTGCACGTCGCGAGGGTCAAGGGCCTCGACCCTGACGCGCCGCGGGGCCTGCGCAAGGTCACGCAGACCCGCTGACGGCAGTCGTCAGCTGCGGGCGGCCGCCCAGACCTCGCGGCCCGCGACCCAGGTCCGCAGCGGCACGAGGTCGTCGGAGAGCCACAGCAGGTCGGCCACGGCACCGGGCGCGAGCCGGCCGAGGTCGGGCCGCCGCAGGGCGTCGGCCGGCACCCGGCTGGCGGCGTCGAGCGCCTGCTCCACGGGCACGCCGAGGCCGACCACGTTGCGCACGGCCTGGTCGAGCAGCAGCGCGGACCCGGCGATGGTGCCGTCGGCCCGCTGGGGCGGCCGGCCACGGCGTACGTGGACCTGCTGCCCGCCGAGCAGGTAGTCGCCGTCGGGCATGCCCGCGGCCGCCATCGCGTCGGTCACCAGCACCACGCGCCCGCAGGCGGCGGTCAGGACAAGCCGGCACACGTCGGCGCTGACGTGGTGCAGGTCGGCGATGAGCCCCACGGCGAGCCGCTCGTCGACGAGCGCGCGGCCGGCCACACCCGGCTCGCGATGGTGCAACCCGCGCTGGGCGTTGAAGACGTGCGTGACGGCCCGCGCACCGGCATCGGCGGCGGCCGCCACCACGTCGGCGGTCGCGTCGGAGTGGCCCACCGAGACGCAGACGCCGGCCTGGGCGAGCGTCGCCACCGCCTCGATGCCGCCCGGGCGTTCCGGGGCCAGGGTCACCATGGTGACCAGGCCGCCGCCGGCCTCGAGCAGCCGCGTGACGGTGGCCGGCTCCGGGTCGCACATCTGGGCCACGTCGTGCACGCCCGCCCGGGCGGGCGACAGGAACGGGCCCTCGAGGTGCACTCCCAGCATCCGCGCACCCGACGGGTCCGCGGCGTCCGCCACGGCCCGGGCGACCGCGAGGCCCTGCTCGAGCCGCTCGAGCGGCGCGGTGATGAGCGTCGGCTGCCACGAGGTCACCCCGGTGGCGGGCAGCGATCTGGCCACCGCCTGCCACTCGTGCGCCGGCGCGTCGGCCAGGTCGCACCCGAAGGCGCCGTTGACCTGCAGGTCGACCAGGCCGGGCACGAGCACCCCGGTGGCGAGCTGGACGTCGTCCGGGCCGGCGGCGCCGACGGGTCGGTCGTGCACCGCCACGATGCGGCCCGCGGACACCTCCACGGCGCCCGGCCCGGTGAGCCGCCCGTCGACGAGCAGTCGCGGCGCGGACACGCGCATCGACGCACCTCATTCCCTCGGGCCGTGGTTGGATATTGGTCTACACCAAATGTAGCCGTGGGCGAA
>DASVBJ010000047.1:0-3735 GCA_036375895.1 Actinomycetes bacterium
AGGACGCCCAGCACCCCGCCGAAGACCAGCGCCTCCCGGGGGCTGACGAGCCCGGTGGCGAGCGGGCGCCGCTCGGTGCGGTGCATGACCACGTCGATGTCGCGGTCGATGTAGCAGTTGAGCGTGTTGGCGCTGCCGGCGGCGAGCGTGCCGCCCAGCAGCGTCGCCGCCACGAGGGCCAGGGACGGGACCCCGTCCTGGGCCAGGAACATCGTCGGCACGGTCGTGACGAGCAGCAGCTCGATGATGCGCGGCTTGGTGAGCGCCACGTAGCCGGCCACGGTCTGCCGCACCGTGCGAGGTGGTCGCGGAGAGGTGTCTGCACCCGCCGGCGGGCGGGAGTCGACGGCCGTCACGAGCACCTCGATCTGGGGAAGCGGAAATCTGCTGGGGGTCGGGCGGGTTCCAACGATAGCCGTCCGGTGAGTGCGTGCGGGTCGCGCGGGTAGGCTCCGGGCGCGGTGAAAGATCGGTACGTCGACCCCAGAAGGAGCCCTGACGCCGGGTGAGCACGAAGCAGCCGAAGCTCGAGTGGACCGATCTGGACCGACGCGCGGTCGACACCGTGCGGGTGCTCGCCATGGACGCCGTCCAGAAGGTCGGCAACGGGCATCCGGGCACCGCCATGAGTCTCGCGCCCGCGGCGTACCTGCTCTTCCAGCGCTACCTGCGGCACGACCCCACCGACCCGGGCTGGACCGGCCGGGACCGGTTCGTCCTGTCCTGCGGCCACTCGAGCCTCACGCTCTACATCCAGCTGTACCTGTCCGGCTACGGGCTCGAGCTCGACGACCTGAAGGCCCTGCGCACCTGGGGCTCGCTGACCCCGGGCCACCCGGAGCACGGGCACACGGTGGGCGTCGAGACCACGACCGGTCCGCTCGGGCAGGGCGTCGGGAACGCCGTCGGCATGGCGATGGCGGCGCGCCGCGAGCGCGGGTTGCTCGACCCGGACGCCCCCGCCGGGCAGAGCCCCTTCGACCACATGATCTGGTGCTTCGCCTCCGACGGGGACATCGAGGAGGGCGTGAGCTCCGAGGCCTCGTCGCTGGCCGCGACCCAGCGGCTCGGCAACCTCGTCCTCCTCTACGACGACAACCACATCTCGATCGAGGACGACACCACGATCGCCCTCTCCGAGGACACCGCGGCCCGCTACGAGGCCTACGGGTGGCACGTGCAGCGCGTCGACTGGCTCGGTGACGGCGGCGCGTACGACGAGAACGTGCAGGCACTCGCGGCCGCCTTCGACGCCGCCCGGGCCGAGACCGAGCGCCCGTCCTTCATCTCCCTGCGCACCGTCATCGCCTGGCCGGCACCGAACGCGCAGAACACCGGCAAGGCCCACGGCACCGCCCTCGGCGGCGACGAGGTGGCCGCGACCAAACGGCTCCTGGGGTTCGACCCCGCGCGGACCTTCGACGTCGACCCGGAGGTCCTCACGCACGCCCGCAAGGTCGTCGAGCGCGGCCGCGCGGAGCGGGCCCGCTGGGCCGAGGCCTTCGACGCCTGGGCGGACCGGAACCCCGAGGGCAAGGCGCTGCTCGACCGGATGGCCGAGCGCCGGCTGCCCGACGGGTGGTCGGCCGCGCTCCCCGAGTTCCCCGCGGACGAGAAGGGCATGGCCACGCGCAAGGCGTCCGGCGAGGTGCTCACCGCGATCGCGCCGGCGCTGCCCGAGCTCTGGGGCGGGTCGGCCGACCTGGCCGACTCGAACAACACCACCCCCGAGGGCGAGCCGTCCTTCCTGCCGGAGGACCGCCAGTCCAAGACGTTCCCCGGCGGGCCCTACGGCCGGGTCATGCACTTCGGCATCCGCGAGCACGCGATGGGGGCGATCCTCAACGGCATCGCGCTGCACGGCGGCACCCGGCCCTACGGCGGCACCTTCCTGGTCTTCAGCGACTACATGCGCCCGTCCGTGCGCCTCGCCGCACTGATGCGGCTGCCGGTGACCTACGTCTGGACCCACGACTCGATCGGCCTGGGCGAGGACGGACCCACCCACCAGCCGGTCGAGCAGCTCGCGGCGCTGCGCGCGATCCCCGGGCTGGACGTCGTGCGGCCCGCCGACGCGAACGAGACGGTCGTCGCGTGGCGCACCATCCTCGGGCACACCGACCGGCCCGCCGGCCTGTGCCTGACCCGCCAGAACGTCCCGACCTTCGACCGCAGCACCCTGGGGTCCGCCGAGGGCACGGCCCGCGGTGGCTACGTCCTCGCCGACGCCTCCGACGGCCAGCCGGTCGTGATCCTCGTGGCCACCGGCTCGGAGGTGCAGCTCGCCCTCGCGGCCCGCGACACCCTGGAGGCGGAGGGCACCCCGACCCGGGTGGTCTCGATGCCCTGCGTCGAGTGGTTCCGGGCGCAGGACGAGGCCTACCAGCAGCAGGTGCTGCCGAGCGGGATCAAGGCCCGGGTCAGCGTCGAGGCCGCCGTCGGACAGGGCTGGCGGGACGTCGTCGGGGACGCCGGCGAGATCGTCAGCCTCGAGCACTTCGGGGCGAGCGCGGCCTATGCGGTCCTCTTCGAGCAGTTCGGCTTCACCCCCGACCGGGTCGTCGCCGCCGCGCACGCCACCCTCGAGCGCGTCGGCGTCATCACCGGCTCCACGACAGGCAACTGACACTTCCTCGCGAAGGGCATGACGACATGACCGACCCGCTGCGGGCGCTGACCGACGAGGGCGTCGCGATCTGGCTCGACGACATCAGCCGCGCCCGGCTGGCGACGAGCAATCTCGCCGACCTGGTGCGCGACAAGCACGTCGTCGGGGTCACCAGCAACCCGACGATCTTCCAGAAGGCACTCGCCGACAGCGACTTCTACGACGCGCAGGTGCGCGACCTCGCGGTCCGCGGCGTGGACGTCGAGGAGGCCGCGCGGATGATCACGGCGTACGACGTGCGCTGGGCGTGCGACACGCTCCGCCCCGTCTACGACGCGACCGACGGCGTCGACGGCCGGGTGTCCATCGAGGTCGACCCACGGATCTCCCAAGACGCCGAGCGGACGATCGCCGAGACCCGCCAGCTGTGGTGGCTGGTCGACCGCCCGAACCTCTTCGTCAAGATCCCGGCCACTGAGGCCGGCCTGCCCGCGATCTCCCAGGCCCTGTCCGAGGGCATCAGCGTCAACGTCACGCTGATCTTCTCCCTCGAGCGCTACCGCCAGGTCATGGACGCGTTCCTCGAGGGCCTCGAGAGGGCCAGGGCCGCCGGGCGTGACCTTTCCCGGCTCGAGTCGGTCGCCTCGTTCTTCGTCAGCCGGGTGGACACCGAGGTCGACAAGCGTCTCGACAAGATCGGCTCGGCGGGGGCCAAGGCGCTGCGCGGCAAGGCGGCCATCGCCAACGCCCGGCTCGCCTACCAGCACTACGAGGAGGTCTTCTCCTCCGACCGGTGGAAGGCGCTGGCGGCGGCCGGCGCGCGGCCGCAGCGACCCCTCTGGGCCTCGACGGGCGTCAAGGACCCGGCGTACGACGACACCCGCTACGTCGTCGACCTAGTCGCCCCGGGCGTCGTCAACACGATGCCGGAGGCGACGCTCGAGGCGGTGGCCGACCATGGCGCCATCAGCGGCGACACCGTCCGCCCCGCCTACCGGGACGCCCAGCAGGTGCTCGACGACCTGGCCGCGCTCGGCATCGACTACGACGACGTGGTGCAGGTGCTCGAGGACGAGGGCGTCGAGAAGTTCGAGACCTCCTGGAAGGAGCTGCTCGACTCGACGGCC
>DASVBJ010000082.1:0-5428 GCA_036375895.1 Actinomycetes bacterium
CCCGGGTCACGGACTCGAGGTGCCCGGCCAGCGGTCTCAGCACGATGCCCGGCGCGGCGTCCATCCGCCGCTCCCGCACGACGAGGTGCGCGGCCAGGTCACGGGTGTCCCAGCCCTCGCACAGCGTGGGGGCGTCGGGCCCGAGGGACTCGAGCAGGTCGGAAAGGGCGGCGCGCTCGGCACGCGCGATTGACGGCACGACCCGATCGTAAGTGGCAACTGTCGGCGCGCTCGGGCAGGGTTGGGGGAATGCGACGGAACGGCCCGGCGGCGGGCGACGACACCCTGCGCCGCGGGCTGCGCATCCTCGGCACCGCGGTGCGGCACGAGCCGCGGGTCTTCGCGGTGGCGGTGGGCGGCAGCGCCGTCTACGGCGTGATGACGGTCGCCTCCGCCTGGGTGCTCGGGCGGGTGACCGACCGGGTGATCGTGCCGGCCTTCGACGAGGGGCGCACGTCGGCCGGGGCGCTCGCCGCCGCAGCGGCCGCCATCGTCGCGGTCGCCGTGCTCAAGGCGGCCGGCATCGTCGCCCGCCGGCTCGGCGCCGGGGTGATGCAGTACCGCCTGCAGGCGACCTACCGCCGGCGCGTGACCCGCCAGTACCTCCGGCTGCCGCTGTCTTGGCACCAGCGGCACCCGACGGGGCAGCTGCTCTCCAACGCCAACGCCGACGTGGAGGCCACCTGGTTCCCCATCGCGCCACTGCCGATGGCGGTCGGGGTGCTGGTGATGCTCGTGGTCGCCGGGGTGGCGCTGCTGCTCACCGACCTCGTGCTCGCCGTGATCGGGTTCCTCGTCTTCCCCGCGATCTTCGGGCTGAACGTCGTCTACCAACGTCGGCTGTCCCCGCTCGCGACCCGGGCCCAGCAGCTGCGCGCCGAGGTCAGCGGGGTGGCGCACGAGTCGTTCGACGGCGCCCTCGTGGTCAAGACGCTGGGTCGCGAGGCGGAGGAGACCGAGCGGTTCCGTGCGGCGACCCTGGCGCTGCGCGACGCGCAGGTCGCGGTGGGGCGGGTGCGGGGACTGTTCGACCCGGCGCTGGAGGCGCTGCCGACGCTCGGCGTCCTCGCCGTGCTGCTCGTCGGCACGGCGCGCATCGAGTCGGGCGACATGGCGGCCGGTGACCTGGTGCAGGTGGCCTACCTGTTCACGATCCTCGCGTTCCCGGTGCGGGCGATCGGCTGGGTGCTCGGGGAGCTGCCGCGCAGCGTCGTGGGCTGGGACCGGGTGTCGAAGGTGCTGGAGGCGTCCGGGGGGCTGGCGTTCGGCACGGCGACGCTCGCCGGGGGAGGGGGCGCGGCCGCCCTCGCCGTACGGTCCGTGCGGTTCGGCTACGACGACGAGCAGGACGTGCTGCACGACGTGTCCTTCGACGTCGAGGCCGGCCGCACGGTGGCGGTCGTGGGCCCGACCGGCTCGGGCAAGTCGACGCTGACCACCCTGATCGTGCGCCTGGTCGACCCGCACGACGGCCAGGTGGTGCTCGACGAGGTCGACCTGCGGGCGGTTGCCCGCGGCGGCGTCGCGGGGGCGGCGGCGGTGGTGCCGCAGCAGACGTTCCTCTTCGACGACACGGTCCGCGGCAACGTCACGCTCGGCCTGGACGTCGCCGACGACGTGGTCTGGGACGCGCTGCGCGTGGCGCAGGCCGACCGGTTCGTGGCCGCCCTGCCGCGGGGCCTGGACACCCGCATCGGCGAGCGCGGGATGTCGCTGTCCGGCGGCCAGCGCCAGCGGCTGGCGCTGGCCCGGGCGGTGGTGCGCGGGCCCCGTCTTCTGGTGCTGGACGACGCGACCTCGTCGGTCGACCCGCGGGTGGAGGCGGCGATCCTGGCCGGGCTGCGCGCCCGCGCCGACGACGGCCAGGCGGCGACCGTCGTCGTCGTCGCCTACCGCAAGGCGACCATCGCGCTGGCCGACGAGGTCGTCTACGTCGAGCACGGCCGGGTGGTCGACCGGGGCAGCCACGACGAGCTGCTGACCCGCTGCGAGGGCTACCGGCGGCTCGTCACGGCGTACGAGCGGGAAGAGGCCGAGCGCCGGGCCGTGGCCGCCGACGAGGACCCGGTGGCCTGACCGCCCCGCGCACGGCCAGGCCACCGGGGAGTGCCTACGCGGGCCGGGGCGAGGTGGTCGCGGGCCGGCGCACCTTCGTGCCGACCATGACGACCGTGCCGCCGAGGGCGGCGACGCCGGCCCCGATGAGGGCGAGCTGCCAGCCCGTCACCCCGGAGTCGTCCGAGGTGGACGACGGCTCGTGCTGCTGCAGCGCGGGCTGCTCGTTGTGCTCGATCTGCGCCTTGCTGGCCTTGCTGCCGATGCCGCCGTACCTGGTGTCGTCCTGGGGGACGTGCGCCGAGGCGGCGGGGGCGACGAGCACGACTGCGAGCGCGGTGAGGGCGGCCGCCGAGGCGGCGCGGGGACCGGTGGTGCCCATGGCTGGAACCTTTCGTCGGACCGGGCCTCGACCGTCGAGGCCCGGTCCTGACAATGGGCCGCGCGACCGGTGGCGCCATCAGGCAACCACCCAGCATCGGGCCGCCGGATCCCTTAGTCGGGCCGCCGGGTCCCTTAGTCGGGCCGCCGGGTCCCCTACGCGCCATCCCGGCCCCTCACCCAGTGCCGGACCATCGGCCCTGCCGTGGGCCGCCGCCGGCGGGCACGCTGGAGGTGGAGCCGTGAGCGTCCTGCCCACCGCCTGTCGCACCAGGAGGTGTGACATGACCACAATTCAGACTCCGGTGCCCGCACCTGCACCTGCGCCGCCGGCACCCGCCCGCCGCCCGTCGACCCGCTGGTACTGGGCGGCCGGTCTGGTTGCCCTTGTGGGCCTGGTCGCCGCTGCCGCGCTGGTGGCAGCCGCGCTGATCAGCCTCAACGACCACATCGACGGGTACGCCCGCACGCCCATCCCGGGGCAGGTCAGCGTCACGGTCGACGAGCCGGGCACGCAGGTCATCTACTACGAGGGCCCCAGCGGCGCCACGCCCGAGCTGTACCTGAGCGTGTACGACCCGTCCGGTGCGCCCGTGACGGTGAGGCAGTCCGACGCCTCACTGCAGTACGACGTCTCCGGGCGCGCCGGCCAGTCGGTCGCCGAGTTCGAGGCGACCATGACCGGCACCTACCTGGTGGACGTGAGCGACGGCGGGGCCGGCGGCATGGTGGCCGTCGGGGACAACTTCGCCGACCGCGTGATCGTGCCGATCATCGGAGCGGTCGCCCTGGTGATGACCGCGGGGGGCGCCGCGTTGGCCATGGTGATCGTCACCGCCGTCCGCCGCTCGCAGCCACGGCTCGACCGCCCGACCGTCTGACCGCGGGACCGGCCCGGCGTACCCGAGCAGTCCGGCCGGTCAGTGCACCGGCTCGAACCCTTCGCCGACCGCCGCGGCGAGCTCGAGGTAGGCGTCGCGGGTGCGCGGCGAGAGCTCGCGCAGGTCCAGGACGCCGCCGGCCTCCAGGTGCGGGTCGTAGGGGATCGTCACGACGTCCCGGCAGCGGGCGGCGAAGTGGTCCTCGAGGTGCATGACGTCGACCATGCCGCCGCCCGGGCGCACCGACGAGATGACGACCACCGCGTTGCGGGCGAGCTGGTCGAAGCCGTGGGCCTCCAGCCAGTCCAGGGTGGCGCTGGCGCTGCGCGCGCCGTCGAGGCTGGGGGAGCTGACGACGACCAGTGAGCTGGCCAGCCCGAGGATGCCGTGCATGGCGCTGTGCAGCAGGCCGGTGCCGCAGTCGGTGAGGATCAGGTTGTAGAACCGCTCCAGGGTGGTCACCGTGTCGCGGTAGTCCTGCTCCCCGAAGGCCATCGAGGCGCCCGGGTCGGAGTCGGACGCCAGCACCTCCAGGCGGGTGGGCGACTGGGAGGTGAAGGCGCGTACGTCGGCGTAGCGCTGGAGCTGGGCTCTGGCCTCCAGCAGGTGGCGCACGGTCGCGCCGGACTCACGCGGCACCCGCTCGCCCAGCGTGCCGCGGTCCGGGTTGGCGTCGACCGCGATGACCCGGTCGCCGCGCAGGTCGGCGAACATCGCGCCGAGCGCGGCGGTCGTCGTCGTCTTGCCGACCCCGCCCTTGAGGCTGATGACCGCCAGCCGGTGACAGCCGGTCACCGGGGTGCGGGCGCGCTCGACGAGGTCGTCGCGGTGCCGGTCCGCCGCGGAGGGGCCGAAGTTGACCCGGCCGCCGGTCGCGGCGTACACCGCCTTGCGCCAGCCGGACCGCGGGCGGTCGCGGCGGTGGCGCAGCACGGTGTCGGCCGTCAGCGACTCCGCGCCGACCAGGGCGCCGCCGGCGGGCACCGGCGGGATGTCCCAGCGGGAGTCCTCCAGCGGCGAGGGCGGCGGCGGGTAGGCGGCCGGGGCGGGGGCCGGGGCCGCGGCCGTGGCCGGAGCTGTGGCCGACGGCGGGCTCGTGGAGGGGGAGGGCGGGGCATCCACCAGGCCGGCCTCGGCGGGCGCGTACGGCGGGAGCGGCGGGGCCGGTGCGAGCGGAGCGGGCGGCGGAGTCGGCTCGAGCGGAGCGGGCGGCGGGGCAGGTGCGAGCGGAGCGGGCGGTGCGACCGGCGCCGACAGCGCGGTGAAGTCCAGCGTGAACGACTCCGTCGGCGGTCCGCCGTCGTGCGCCGCCGACCAGGCGGCCGGCCCGGCCGACGGCTGTTCGGTGTCCTCCCGGCCTGGAGCGTCCGGCCAGCTGTTGTCCGCAGCCTCCGGCCAGCCGTCCAGGTCGAGGTCGCGGTATACGTCCCGGAAGCCGTTGCGGGACTCGGGCTCGCCGTCGTGCCGTGTCATACGGTGTCCTCCGGGCCGCGTACCTGGCGGCTTGATCGTGACAATTCGGACAAACAAGAAGATCCAGGGTAACCCGCCGGTAACCCGCCCGTGACCCGCCTGGGCCCGGGCCCGGC
Organism: Actinomycetes bacterium; assembly: GCA_036375895.1. Classification (GTDB taxonomy): domain Bacteria; phylum Actinomycetota; class Actinomycetes; order JACCUZ01; family JACCUZ01; genus DASVBJ01. Next base: position 4,907 of record DASVBJ010000082.1, read on the forward strand.
GGGAGCCGATCTGGGAGCATGGCCGCGATGACCACGATCTCCGGTGCGGCGGACGCCCAACCCTCGGCCTGGACGACGCTGCGGCGGGGGCTCGCGCTCTCCCCGGAGTTTCGCGCCGGCCTTCCGGTGACCCTCCTGCTCGCGGCCGTCGCGACGGCCGGCCGCGTGCTCGTGCCGATCGCGGTCCAGCAGTCGGTCGACAAGGGGCTGCTGGCAGCCGGCGGCCCCGACGTGGGCCGGGTGCGGCTGGCCGTGGGGCTGACCGCGGTGTCGGTGCTCGTGACGGCCCTGGCTGCCTACCGGCTGAACGTGCGACTCTTCCGGACCGCGGAAGGCGGGCTCGCCACGCTGCGCGTGCGGGCGTTCCGGCACGTGCACGACCTGTCGGTGCTGACGCAGAACGCCGAGCGACGCGGCTCGCTGGTCTCGCGGGTCACGAGCGACGTCGACACGATCTCGACGTTCATGCAGTGGGGCGGGCTGCTGATCATCGTGAGCTGCGGGCAGCTGGTCGTCGCCACC
>DASVBJ010000099.1:0-4775 GCA_036375895.1 Actinomycetes bacterium
GCCGGCGGGAGGCCGGTCGTGCGGGCGATCTGCAGCACCAGCACCTGGTGGGGATCAGGCGCGTCGGCTGGCTGCATGAGAGGGATCATGGACCGGGACTGCGCTCGTGTCCAAGAATCCTGCCCGAAATCGGGCAGGATCCGTCTGTTCGGGCCTCCGCTCGACGGCTCGCCCGGTCAACCCGACGCGGCGGGCCCCCGCCTCGCACCAGGCGGTCAGCCGGCCCGGCTGGGCTCCCCGGCCCTCAGGTCGGCGCGGTAGCGGCCCACCTCGGTGCGCGACACGAGCGCGACGATCCTGGGCGCCGCCCGCATGGCCAGCGCGGCGAGTCGCGCCGTCGCCGGCACGACCACCAGCTCGCGGTTGCGCTCGATGCCGGCCACTGCCGCCCGCGCGACCTCCTCGGCCGACGCGAGCCGCGGCTGCAGCCGCTGCACGTAGCGGCGCACCCGGGTGCTCGCGGTGGTGGCGGGCGAGCCCGGGTTCAGGTCGTCCAGCAGCGGCGTGTCGACGAAGCCGGGGCACAGCGCGGTCACGCCGACGCCGTGGGCGGCCGCCTCGACCCGCAGCGACCGCGACAGGCCGACGACCGCCCACTTCGTCGTCGTGTAGGGCACCATCAGCGGCGCCGGCACCAGGCCGGCGAGCGACGCGGTGTTGAGGATGTGCCCGTGCCCCTGTTGCACCATCAGCGGGTAGACGGCCTCCACCCCGTGCACGACGCCGCGCAGGTTGACGTCGAGCGCGGAGTCCCAGTGCGTCGGCGCCAGCTCCTCGACCAGGCCGCCCACGCCGATGCCGGCGTTGTTGACGAGCAGGTCGATGCGGCCGTGGTCCCGCTGCACCCGCGCGCCCAGCGCCACGAAGGCCTCCCGGTCGGTCACGTCGAGCGCCACCGCCTCCCCCGACCCGGCGGCGGAGGCCGAGACCTCGCCCACCACCGCCTGCGCCCGGGCAAGGTCGCGGTCGGCAACCACCACATGGTCACCGCGGCGGGCCAGCTCGAGCGCGACGGCCCGGCCGATGCCGGAGCCGCCGCCGGTGACGAGGGAGATGCGGGAGCTCATCGGTCCTCCAGTACGAGGGGCGTGGCCGGCCGCTCGGCGCGCTCCGGCAGGTCGAAGACGAGGTCGGCGGGGTCGGCCCGCCGGGTGCGCCACCAGTAGCCGACCAGCGAGCCGGGCCAGAGGATGCGGTTGTTGCCGAACCGGTCGAGGTACCAGCTGCGACAGCCGCTGACCCATACCGTGCGCCGGCTGCGCCGCTCCAGCTCGGCGTTGAACTCGTCCTGCACCTTCGGGTCGACGGCGACCGCCCGCGCCCCGCGCCGGTCCCGCAACGCCATGGCCGCGGCGACGTAGTCGACCTGCCGCTCGATGGTGAAGATCTGCGAGCTGTGCCCGAGGCCGGAGTTGGGCCCCTGCAGCAGGAACAGGTTGGGGAAGCCGGCGACGGCGACACCCAGGTAGCCGCGCATCCCCTCGGCCCACTCCTCGCTCAGCGTGCGCCCGCCGGCGCCGGTGATCGCGATGTCCCGCACCGGCTCGCCCACCTTGAAGCCGGTGCCGAGCACGATCGCGTCGACCTCGTGCCGGGTGCCGTCGGCGGTGACGACGGCGTCGCGCTTGACGCAAGTGATGGCGTCGGTGACGAGATGGACGTCGGGCCGCTCGAAGGTCGCCCAGTAGTCGTTGGACAGCAGGATGCGCTTGCAGCCGATGCGGTAGTCGGGCGTCAGCCGGGCTCGCATCTGCGGGTCGCTGACCTGTCTCGCCAGGTGTCGCTTCGCGACCTTCTCCGCCAGCAGCAGCGCCTTGGGGTGGGCGACGAAGGCCAGCACCCTCGACTCGAGTCGCCAGAACACCCCGGCCCGGACGAGGCGCTGCGCGGCCGGCACGGCCCGGTAGAGGCGCTGCTCGGCTGCGCTGAAGGCCCGGTCGACCTTCGGCAGGACCCAGGCCGGTGTGCGCTGGAAGACCCGCAGCTCCCGCGTCCGCGGTGCGATCTCGGGCACGATCTGGATCGCGCTGGCCCCGGTCCCGATGACCGCGACGCGCGACCCACTGAGCCCGTCGTCGCCGGCGGGCCAGCGGGCCGTGTGCATGACGGGCCCGGCGAAGTCGTCGAGACCCGGGATGTCCGGGTAGGCAGGCAGGTGCAGCGCGCCCGTGCCGAGCACCAGCGTCCGACAACGCAGCCGGGTGCCGCGGGCGGTGCGCAGGTCCCAGTGCCCGTGCCCGTCGTACACGGCCTCGACCAGCTCCTCGCCGTACCGGATGCGGCGGTCCACGCCGTACCTCGTCGCGACGTCGCGCAGGTAGCCGAGGATCTCGTCCTGCCGGGCGAAGGCGCGGCTCCAGTCGGGCTTCTGCGCGTAGGAGAACGAGTAGAGGTTGGACGGGACGTCACAGGCGCAGCCGGGGTAGGTGTTGTCGCGCCAGGTGCCCCCCAGGTCGCCGGCCTTCTCCAGGAGGAGTACGTCGTGAAGGGGCCGGCCCGAGCGGACGAGCCGGATGGCCATCGCGAGGCCGGAGAAGCCGGTGCCGACGATGACCACGTCGTGCTCGAGCACGTCGTCCGGCCCGAGGTCCGTGCTCGGGGTCGTCGTGGCGTCGGTGGTCACCGGGCCTCCTCCAGGAGAGCGGCGAGGTGCCCGGCCACGGCGACCGGGCGCTCCATCGGCAGCATGTGCCCGGCGTGCGGCATGACGTCAAGGACGGCGGTGGGCGGCAGCGCGTCAGCGATGAGCCGGGCGTCGCGGGGCGGGGTGAGACGGTCACGCTCCCCGACGAGCACCCGCACGGGCACGTCGTGCAGGGCGGCCAGCGAGGCCACCTCGTCGTGGGCGGACAGCGCGCCGTACCACGCGCCGACCGTGCGCAGAGCGGTGCGGCCGATCATCCGGTGGGCGGCGCGATGGTGGCTCGGGTCGCTGTCGTGGCCGAAGAGCAGCCGGCGGCTGCGCTCGATGCCCCACGCCTCCCGGGGGGCGAGGCGGCGCAGCCGCTCGGGCAGCCGGTCGGCCCGCTCGACCGGCAGCGGAGGGATCGCCGCCAGGACGCGCATGCCGAGGGTGAAGACCCTGGCCGCTCCTGACCTCGGGCCCGATCTCGGGCCCGATCTCGGACCCAGGACGCCCTGGGCGGACCGGGCGGCCGTGCTCACCAGGGCCACCCCGGCCAGCCGGTCGCGCACGAGGTCGGGTCGCAGCGCGGCCAGAGCCATGATCGTCATGCCGCCCATGGAGTGACCGGCCAGCACCAGCGGGCCCTCCGGGGCGAGGCGGTCGATGACGGCGGACAGGTCGTCGGCCAGGGTGCGGATGCTGGCCCGGGCGCCGCGAACCCGAGGCCGGTGGTCGCGTCCGGAGCGGCCGTGCCCGCGGTGGTCGTAGGCCACGACCCGCGCCGGCGGCGCCTCGTCCGTCCCGCCCCCCTCGCTGGCTCCGCCCCGGCTCTCCCCGGTCGGCAGATGGGGCAGCACCGGCGCCCAGCTGGTCCGATCGAGGCACCAGCCGTGCGCCAGGACCAGGGTGACGGGAGCGTCGTCGGGCCCGTGGACCTCGGCCGAGAGCGGGGTGCCGTCGCTGGCGAACACGCAGTGGGTGGTCGTTCGGCGGGGCGTCTCGACTCGGACCATTCGGACAACCTACCATCAGTAAGTTACTGGCGGTAGGGATAGGATCGAGGCGTGAGACACCCCCGCCGGACCCGCCTGTCGCGCGCCGAGCGCGAGCCGCTCATGGTCGACGCCGCCGAGCAGGTCTTCGCCGAGCGCGGCTACCGGGCCGCCACCATGGACGCGGTGGCCGAGCGGGCCGGCATCACCAAGCCGATGCTCTACGACTACTTCGGCTCCAAGGAGGGGCTGCTCGTCGCCTGCATCGCGCGGGCCCGCGCCGAGCTCCTCGCCGCCACCGAGCGGGCGCCCGCCACCGCGACCGACCCCGAGTCGCTCTTCCGCGCCTCGGTCCGGGCGTTCTTCGTGTTCATCGACTCGCACGCCGCGGCCTGGTCGATGCTGCTCAACGAGGCCGCGCTCGAGGCCGGCCCGGCGGCGGCCGAGGTGGCCGGCATCCGCCGGCAGCAGGTCGAGCTCACAGCGGCCCGTCTCGCGCTGCTCCCCGGCGCCGGGCGGCTCGGGCCGGCCCAGCTCGAGGCCTGGGCCGACCTCGTCGTCGCCGCGTGCGAGCGGCTGGCGGTGTGGCGCACGCAGGCCGCCGCGACGGACGGGTCCCCTGGGGCGAGGCTCGGCACCGACGAGGCGGTCGACCTGGTGATGGCGGCGCTCTGGCCCGGCCTCGAGCGGCTCGGCCAGACGACGGCTCGGGCCGAGGCGGTGCCGTGAGCCGCTGGGCCGATCCGACGGGCGTCAGGAACCCGGGGCCAGCTGGGGGCTGAGGTTCCGGCGGAAGAGCGCGACGGTCACGGGCCGATGTAACCGCGCCGGCGCGACTCGAAGGCGTCGAACCAGTAGGTCCCTCGGGTGCCGGAGTCGATGCCGGAGACCGCGCCGAGCTGCACGACCTCGACACGTCGGGTGTCGTTGTCGACGCCGGTGAGGTCGGCCTTCTGGACACCGTCGATCCAGAACGTCAGCCCGCCGTTGTTGGCCCCGGCCGCTGTCGACGCCCGCCAGTCGATCTCGAACGAGTGCGTGGCGTTCGTGATCGTGAACCAGGAGGTGCCCGAGACGGACTTGCCGTCTGTGGCGATGTCCGCACGCACCTGGTAGCCGCCGCCGGTGAACCGAAGCTCGACCTGCACGACTCCGGT
>DASVBJ010000130.1:0-10267 GCA_036375895.1 Actinomycetes bacterium
GTCGTTCCAACTCGAGTAGAACACCTCGAATCCCAGGCTGTAGTAGCGCACAGGCGTGGCCACGGGTGACCCGTCGGACCGGACAGTTGCGATCACCGCAGTGTTGTGGATCGAAAGCAGGTTCAGGATCCGTTCCTCGAGTTTCTCGCCCGGAAGCAACGTCGTGGGTGGCGGGCCTTCCAGCCATGGGTTCGTGATGGGCATGCCAAAGGCTTGCACGAGCCTTGCGACACCCGCTGACTCAGCCGGCGCTGAATGCCTGCGCAACGGCCCCGGGAGATCCTCGGGGCCGAGGTGATCAGCCGAGCAGCCGCGATGCCAGCCGGTCGAGGAACTCGCGCTGGGCCGCCACGATGCGCTCGCCTGCGTCCCGGAGGTCGAACCAGGCCGCCCGGTCGACCTCCGGGAACTCCGCGACCCGGCCGGAGCCCTTCGGCCACTCCATCGTGAAGGTGCCCGGCGTGACCTCGCCCGGGTCGAGGTCGGCCTCGACGGCCCAGACGGTCACGACCTTGCCGCCCGACTGCCTGACGCTGCCCAGGTCGACGAGGTCGCCGGCAGGCACGGGCAGGCCGAGCTCCTCCTGGAACTCCCGGCGTGCCGCGGCGAGAGGCTCCTCGTCGGGCTCGTACTCGCCCTTGGGCACCGACCACGCACCCGCGTCCCGTCTCGCCCAGAACGGCCCACCCATGTGACCGAGGAGCACCTCCACTCCCCCCGAGCTCCTGCGGAACAGCAGGATCCCCGCGCTGCGCCGCGCTGGCATCGGCGGCTCAGACCCGGCCGAGCGACCGGAGGTCGGACACCGGGATCGTCAGCAGCTCGTGCCCGTCGGCCTCCTCGACCACGAGCCGGGCGAGCCGCTCGGGGTGGATCGCGGTGGCGCCCGTGACGGTGGCCGTGCCCGAGTAGCTCACCTCCCAGCTGCCCGCGACCTCGCGGTTGCCGCCATGGTCGACGACAACCAGCCGGCACCACTTGCCGGGGGTGACGCCGCGCAGCGCCAGGCTCACCCGGCTACCGGTGTCGGTGCCTGTCACGGTGGCACGGCCCTGCACGGGACCAGAAGTGGCCGACACGGTCGTCGTGACCGGGGCCTGCTGCTCCGGCCAGGCGACCACCGCGGTGGCCGTTCCGAGAGCCAGCACCGCGGCCGCCACGCCGACGACGAGGCGCCGGCGCCTCGTCGTACGCCGGGTCGCGTCCGCCGCCGCCACCAGCCGTCGGTAGGCCCCCTCGTCCGGGGCGAGGGGCGCGGCAGCCGCCTCGGCCGGGGTCAGCCGGGCCAGCAGGCCCGGCAGCGACGCCATCTCCTGCAGGGCGGCCCGGCAGTCGGCACAGCCGTCCAGGTGTGCCGCGTAGCGCGCCCGCTCCGGCGGGTCCAGGGTGCCGAGCGTGAAGGCACCGACGGTCACCTGATCGGGACAGGTCATGAGGTCACCCCCCGCTCCTCCAAGGCGAGCCGCAATGCGCGCAGGGCATAGAAGGTACGGGACTTCACCGTGCCCGCGGGCACCTTGAGCACGGCCGCGGCCTCGGCGACCGAGCGGCCGAGGTAATAGGTCTCGACGAGCACCTCGCGGTGCGCGGGCGTCAGGGACGCGAGCGCCTCGGCCACCAGCCAGGTCTCGAGGACGCGGTCGAGGTCATCGTCGGCGGCGATCCCGACCAGGGCGTCGCCGCCCACCTCGGCCGGGCGGGCCTGCCGCGCCCGGTGCGCGTCGATGGCGACGTTGCGGGCGATGGTCAGCAGCCAGGGGCGCAGCGAGTCGCGGCCCGGGTCGATGTGCCGGCGGCTCCGCCAGGCCTTGAGCAGGGTCTCCTGGACGACGTCCTCCGCTCGGCCCCGGTCGCCGGTGAGGCGCAGGGCGTACGCCAGCAGCGGCGCCGCGTGCTCGTCCCAGAGCGCGCGCAGCGACCTGTCGTCGAGGGTGGCACTGCTCACACCTCACCTTACGAACGCCGCCCCGTGGCGGTTCACGGTCGACGGCGCCGACCTGCCCCGCCCGAGGTGACCCGCCGAAGATCTCAAGACGGTCCCAAGTCGGTCGCAAGTGATCTCCGTGACGCTGCTCCTGCCCGCGGAGACCTCCGGGGGTCACATCGACACGTCCCCGGGGGGATGGATGAGATCCGCTGTGTTCCTGGCCGGCCTGCTCACGCGCAGGTCCCTGCACCGCACCTGTGCCCTGGCCGCGACGACCGGCCTCCTGGCGACCGGCCTGGTCGTCATGGAGAGCAACACCGCCAACGCCTGGAAGCCACCGACGCACCTGTACGGCGTCGAGTCCGCGCTGCAGGACGTGCTCGACGACGGGCAGGTGACGATCAAGCCGGCTGACGGCAGCCTGCCGATCACCATCCCGGTCGACGCGACGATCCGGCAGGCCCTGACGGCGCACCCGGAGGCCTACCGCGCCGGAACGGCCGGACCGGATGCCTACCCGGACATCCTGTTCGGGCAGGGCCAGATCCACCCGGACACCCGCACGCACAACGACGACGCAGACACCTCGACCCACAAGTCCAGCGACGCGGCCTTCAGCCACGAGTGGCTGGACTACCTGTGGGAGCAGGCGTGGAAGCCGCTGCCCGCGGGCCAGGAGGACGAGCGGCTGCGCCGGATCGCGTTCGCGCTGGGGTACATGGGCGGGCACGCCAACGGCGACACCTGGGCGCACACGTGGATCAACGAGAAGGCCGGCGGGGTCTTCCCCGACTTCACCGACCTCGGGAGCGCGGACATCTCGGTGCGGCACGTGCTCATCGAGGGCTACGTCGACAAGCACCGGCCCGGGGCCGACGCGGCGCCCCGCACGACGTACCAGATGGCCGCGCCGCTCGACTTCGTCGCGGACACGCTGATCCTGTCCGACTTCGCGCGTCAGCACTCGTCGTCGCCGCTGTACGACTACTTCTTCGAGAAGCAGGCGGCGCTTCAGGTCGACGTGGCCAAGCGTGACTTCGACCTCGCCCACACCGACTGCGCGAGCATCGACTGGGACTGCTACGAGCAGCACGAGACGCTGCAGGTGCAGACGGCGACGGGCGCCCAGGACGTGGCCGTCACCTGGTGGAAGTGCATCGGCGCGAAGGTCGGCTGCGCCCCGGACCTGACGGACGTCATCGAGCCGTTCGACCACATCATCTCCGACTACGAGCACGCCTGGATCGACGACATCACCTCCGGCCTGCGTGCCTGGCCGGCGGTGTCGGAGGCGATCGGCCGCGAGATGTTCGACGGCGGCGACGCCGAGTTCGCGCCGATCCAGGCCGCACTCAAGGACTGGGTGCTCAACCACCTGCTGTCGATGATGGGCCTGCCCGACTTCGTCGGCGAGGGCATCTACGCCGCGAGCGAGTTCATCAGCCAGATCGTCAGCTTCGTCACCAGCGCGATCGGCGCGGTCCTCGACGCGGTCACCGACGCGCTGCGGGCGGCGTTCCCCGAGGCTGCGGCCCTCGTCGACAAGCTGGAAGCCTTCGTCGACAAGGTGAAGGAGGACATCACCAACGCCGCCCTCGAGCTCGCCGACGACCTGTTCGGCGTCGTCGTCACGGCAGCGCTCGGCTTCACCGACCTCAACCCGGCGGTGCGGGCGGCTCTCGACAAGGACGACGACGGGAAGATCAACCCGAGCGAGGCGCTGGACGTCTTCAAGAACCCCGAGGACTTCCTGTCCGACGAGGCGCTGTTCCCGCCGGACCAGTTCCCGGGCGGCATCCGGCCCGTGCTGGACGCCGACATGCACCTCACCCCGGGCACGGACGACGACGAGAACGACGTCTTCCGGGACTACGACCCCGAGCTGTTCGCGCCGCTGCGCGACACCACCACCCTGGCCAAGGTGGCGATGCTCGGGCCGTCCGGGCTCAACCAGCTCGTCCGGGGTCTGGCCGGCCGCAACGGCGACGGCGCGGGGCTGACCGCGCTGTACGCCGACGAGGCGCCCGCGGCCGGCAGCCAGCCGGCGCGGAGCTGGTCGGTGCCGAACAACGTGATGCTCGGATGGCACAAGTCGCTGGACGCGGAGTACCAGTGGCGGACCAGCTCACCGAACGACGGCCACTCGTACGGCCTCGGCACCATGTGGCTCTTCGAGGACTGCGTGGCCCGCGACCAGGTGATGCGCCCGCTGTTCGCAGCACCGGTGGCCGGCGTCGACGCCTTCGGCGACGCCGGTGACCCGGCGAGCAACCTGACGGACAGCACCGGCGCGGTCTCCACGCTGGCGGTGGCCGCCGGGCCGACGGCGATCCGCGACGGGAAGACCTACGTGGGCGCCGCCACGCGGTTCGGCACGACCACGAGCGACAACTACTTCCCGCTCGCGCGGCTGCAGGTGCGCACGTCGGTCACGCCGGAGGGCACGCCCGCGTCGTTCGGGCCGTACGTCGCCGCGGAGGCGACGCCGTTCGGGCTCACCGGGCCCGACGGCGCCTACACCGTGCGGAGCCAGGGCCGGGACGGCTGCAGCAACACCGGCGCCGAGGACGCCCACACGTGGGTGCTCGACGCGACAGCGCCGACCATCACGATCACGTCGCCCGGCGACGGTGCGACGTACCCGACGGACGCCACTCCGGCGCTGACCGTCACCGTCACCGACGACGGGTCCGGGGTCGCTTCGTCGTCGGCCAATCTCGACGGCACCGCGATGCCGCTCGACGGGACGATCGACGCGTTCTACCTGATGCCCGGGCTGCACACCGTGACGGTCACGGCGACCGACGCCATCGGCAACACCGCCACGAAGAGCGTCACCTTCCGGGTGCGGGCGACGGCGGCGAGCCTGCTGGCGAACCTCGACCGGGCCCGGTCGCTCGGGCTGGTGCCGGACGCCAAGGTGTACAAGGGCCTGCGCGACAAGCTGGTTGCCGCGCAGGCGGCGCACCTGCGGGAGCAGCACGGGACCGAGTGGCACCAGCTCGAGGCGTTCGTGAGCCAGCTCGAGGCGCAGGCCGGCCAGGGCATCGACCGTGGGACGGCCCTGCGGTTCATCGCCTACGCCCAGGACCTGGTCGCCAGCCAGGGCTGATCCACGCGCCAGCAGGGAGCCGCTCCGCAGCCGCGGGTCGGCTCCCTGCTGGTCGTCCTCCACCCGGTCCCCGCCGGGAGGTGTCTTCGGACCCTGATCATCTGCGTGGTCCCAGGGTTCACTGACGAGGGAAGGCCGTGCTGGAGGCGAGGAGGCGGTCGCGGTGAGGTCGATGGTCGTCATCCTCGTTGTCGTGCTCATCTCCGTCGCGCTCTCCGTCGGCCTGCGACGGGAGCCCGCCGACCGGGCGCGGCTGCTCCGCCGCGAGGGCCTCGGGATCGTGATCGTCCTCGGCGTGCTGGGCACCGCGTTCATCGCCGGGGAGACCTTCGACGACCCGGGCGGCTGGGCGGCCGTCGGCCTGGTCGCGAGCTGGCTGGTGCCCATGCTCGCGCTCGGCGTGCTCGCGTGGACGCGGCCGCCGGCCGCCACCCCCGTCCTCGCCGTGCTCACCGCACTGATCGTCGCGATGAGCCTGTGGCTCGCGGTCCAGCCCGGCGGGTGGCGCTCGGTCGAGGACGACGTGGGCCCGATCCGCGCGCTCGCGGCGTTCGCGGTCGTGGTCCCCCTCGGCCTGCTCGGCTGGCGGCGGCCCCGCCCGGCCGGCGTCATGCTCCTGGTGGCCGGCCTGGTGCCGGTGCTCGCGGTGCTGGCGGTGGACCTCGGCAGCACCCGCGGTGTCGCCGGCACCTCCGTCGGCGCCGTCGCGGCCCCGGCGGTTACCGCCGGCGCGCTGTACCTTGCGGCCGCAGCACTCGACCGGCGTCCCGTGCCACCGGACGCGAGGCGCCCGAGGCTGCGCCGCCGGCCCAAGACGGCGTGACGACCGCGCGGCGAGGACCGCGCGCCGTGCGGCGACCTCACGCAACCGTGACAGCATCGACGCATGAGCGACGCCCGCCGACCGCCGGCCTTCCTCTTCGACCTCGACGGCACGCTGGTCGACTCGGTCTACCAACACGTCGTCGCCTGGCGGGAGGCGCTCTCCCGGGCCGGGATCGACCTGCCCGTGTGGCGCATCCACCGGCGGATCGGCATGAGTGGAGGGCTGTTCGTGCAGGCCCTGCTGGCCGAGACCGGGGTGCAACTCGGCGCCGAAGAGGTCGAGCAGCTGCAGGACGCCCACGCCGATGTCTACGCCGAGCAGCGCGACTCGGTGAAGCCGCTGCCGGGGGCGGCCGACCTGCTGGCCGAGCTGACCCTCCGCGCGGTGCCCTGGGCGATCGCCACGAGCGGGCGGAGCCGCGGCGCAAGGCCCGCGTTGGCGATGCTCGGCCTGCCCGCCGACACCCCGATGGTCACCCGCGACGAGGTGCGGTGGGCCAAACCCGATCCCGACCTGTTCCTCGCCGCCGCCGACCGGCTCGGCGTGAGCGCCGCCAGTGCGATGGTCGTGGGCGACAGCATCTGGGACCTCCTCGCCGCCCGCCGCGCGGGAGCGCTGGGCGTGGGGTTGCTCTCCGGCGGCTACGGTCGCGACGAGCTGGAGCGCGCGGGCGCCTTCCGGGTGTACGAGGACCCCGCGGACATGCTGGTCCACCTGCACGAGCTCGGCGTCCGCACCTGACTGGTCTTGACGGCTGACAGCGGCGGCCGCCGGGCTGAGCCACGTCGGCCGGCGGGCTGCCTCGCCCGGACCGCTTGACATGGCCCTGCGCCCGGATCACGGTCGAGTCGGGCAGGCCGCGCGCCGACCCGGCGTACGACCGGTTCCCGACGGGCGCGGCGACCCGCCCCGGGGATTGGGCGTGCGCGATGACGGTGTTCACCTGGGACGGCTCGCACCACGACCTGGACCGCGCCACGAATGCCGGCCGGCCGGTTGACTGGGACGCCGCTCTCGCGCACGTCGAGGCGGTGTGCTGGAAGGCCACGCAGGGAGCGACCGTGGCCGACGCGACGTTCACGACCGCGAAGAGCGAGGTCCTGAGGCGTGGCAAGCGGTTCGCCGCCTACCACTGGATCACCGACCGGCCGCTGGACGCCCAGATCGCGAACCTCGAGAGCGCCGTCGTCGACAAGCGGATCCCGCTCATGATCGACGGCGAGGAGGCCGGTGCCACCGTCGAGCGGATCGGCCTGCTCCGCGACATGCTGCGCGCCCGCGGCTGGCGGGTGACCATGAGCTACCTGCCCCGCTGGTTCCTGCACCAGCTCCGCGCGTCGGGCACCGAGTCCGCGCAGAGCTTCCCGCTGTCCCGGCTCGCAGACCTCGCCTGGGTCAACTCCCACTACCGCGGGCAGCCGAAGGACGACAAGGACACCCATCCGCTCGCGGGCTTCTACACGGCGAACGGTGGCGACGCCCACCCGGGCTGGGCGGCCGAGGAGGGGCTCACCCCGTCGATCCTCCAGTTCGGGTCCCGCCTGGTCTGGGCAGGCATCCCCACGTTCGCCGACGCCAACGCCTTCCGCGGCCCCGCAGCCGAGCTGGACAAGTGGTTCTTCAACCCCGCGCCCGGAGCGGCCCCCGCGCCGACCCCGCACCCCGCTCCCCCCACCGCCCGCCCGAAGGTCTTCCTGTCCCGGCTGCGAAACGGGGTCCGCGACTCGGACAGCGTGCGGTTGCTGCAGCGGGCGCTGAACAACGTGCCGCTGCAGGGCGGGCGGCGGCTGCCGGTCACCGGCAACTTCCTCGCCGAGACCCTCGACGAGGTCAAGCGGTTCCAGGTGCAGAAGGCGAAGGACCCGGGCGACGGGGCGCTGGGGCCGCTGCAGACGAAGCTGCTCTTCCAGCTCGCCGGGATCGGCGTGGAGATCGTCGACGACCGAGCCCACCCGGTCAGCGGCTGACGGGCCGGTGCTTCTTCGGGAGACCGCTCACCACGATCTCGTAGGACGCGTCGATGGCCTCCACCAGCTCGTCGTCCGGGATCGCCCCGCCGATCCGCAGGGTGTTCCAGCCGGACCGCCCGACGTACGGCATCACGGCGGCATCCTCGGGGAAGCGTGCCAGCCACTCGTCGGCCTCTTCCCGGGTCCGGCCGCACTTGAGGCCCACCGACGTCCCGGAGCCGAGAAACGCGAAGATCTTGGTCGCCACCTTCACGACGACATCACCCTCCCACGGCTCGTCCTGCCACGCGCCGGGCTTGCCCAGGCAGTGCGTCAGCACGTCATGCGGTGTCATGGCTCGCCTCCTCCGCGTCGTACGCCCGCCTCCTCCGCGTCGTACGCCTCCATGGTCCCCGTCCGGGCCGACAATGGCGTCTCACTGTGCAGCCGGCCGGAGGTGCGACGTCGTGAAGGTCAGGGTGTGGCGTTACGAGGTGGCGGACGGGGCGCGGGATGAGTTCGAGCACGAATACGGCGCCGACGGCGCTTGGGCGAAGCTGTTCGCGCGGTCGGCGGGATTCGTAGACACGGTCCTGTACGCCGAGGTGGGCTCGCCCGGTAGCTACCTGACCGTCGACCGGTTCAGCAGCGACGCCGCATGGGAGCGGTTCCGTGTCGACCACGACACGGCGTACCGGGCCTTGGGTGAACGCCTGGGCCACCTGACGCTCGCGCAGGACGAGGTCGTGTAGCCACGCTCGAGGTGGCCGGGCCTACGTCCTCAGCACGTTCGCGAAGACCAGCCAGGCCAGGAGGGACTTCGCGGTCAGGCTCAGGAGGATGTACATGACCTCGCCGAAGACGTAGTCCCGCCAGCGGCCTACCTGGGCGTACTGCAGCGCCATGTTGCCCGCGAAGCTGAAGAACAGCAGGAACTGCGCGACGACGATGACGTAGACGAACCCGGGGACCGTGGGCGGCTGCGCGACGTACACGGCGATCATCGCCCAAGGCACGAGTCCGACGAGAGATCCGAACCAGAACGCGCTCCAGTCGGCGGCGCCCGGCCGCTGCTGACGCTCCATGAGCAGGCCGAACAGGATCATCGCGCTGTTCGCGGCGAAGACGGCCGCGACCGCAGCGAGGTCTCGGATGCCGACGAACATGCCGATGAGCACGACCATGATCGACGCGCTCACCGAGTACTCCACCCAGCGGGCGTAGTTCGCCCGACGGGTCAGCCCGCGCTCGTACCACCGGTGGACGCCCGGAGCAGCGACGAGGAAGTGGTCCAGAGCGGCGAGCAGCAGGAAGACCGCGACCGTCACGCCGATCCGCAGGGAGAACACCGTCTCGGGCAGCGTGGGGCGGGTGGCGGCGACCGGATCGGTGCGCAGGTAGGACGCTGCGACCGGCAGCGCGAGGTCGTTGCTGGCGAGCAGCATGTAACCGGCCTGCGCCAGCAGCAGCGCACCGACGACGACGTTGAACGCCCTCAGCCGCCGATAGCGCTGACGGGTCGCCTCGGTCACCTCTGCCGGCTCTCGATCCGTCCCGACGGCCACGGCCCCTCCCGCTCGAACGCGCCTCCCCGACTGTCCGGAGCCTGGCCGAACCGGCCGGGCGAAGGCAAGGGCCCGAAGTCCCCGGCCTTCTGCGCCTCGCCAGGGCCCCGCACTAGGTCGGGACTCCGACCGGGACCAGGTAGCGCGGGGCGGTGCCACGCGGCAGCAACAGCTGCCGGGACACTCGGTCGTCGTCGAAGGCGCCGATCGGCACGGCAGCCAGTCCCAGCGCGACGGCCTCGAGCAGCAGGTTCTGGGCGGCATGGCCGGCCTCGAGGTCGACGTAGCGCCCCGCCCGGGCGCCGTACTTGCCGGCGCTGCGCCGAGTCACGGCGGCGAGCACGACGACCACTGCGCCCGCGACGACAGCCTGGTGACTCGCCGCCGCGTCGGCGAGGGCGCCACGTGCGTCTCCCTCGGCCCAGACCTCGGCCCGGTGTCCGTCGGGCAGGTAGTGCAGCACTCGATCGGGCATCGCCGCGTAGACCTCGAGCGGGTAGAGCGCCCCCGCCGACGGCGCGGTGCGCCCGCCCCACTCCGCCGTCACCCCCTGCGCCGCCCACATCAGCTGCCCGACCTGTGCGAGGGTCAGCGGCTGGGCGGTGAAGAGACGCACGGACCGTCGCCGGGACAGCGCATCCTCGAGCGACACAGCCCCGGAGGTCTCCGCCTCGGGGAGCTCGAAGGACGGACGCCCATCGCGCCTCGAAGGGGCACCGACCGCGGGTGCCCGCTCGCGCGGGCCGGAGCAACCGGCCACGGCCACGGCGCCCACCAGCCCGGCGGTCAGGACCTGCCTCCTGCTCTGCAGGTGCTCGTCCATGCCCACACCGTGCACCCCGTCCCGGGCGTGCGTCAGGGCCGCAGGTCCTCGCCGGTACCCACGAC
>DASVBJ010000153.1:0-21587 GCA_036375895.1 Actinomycetes bacterium
AGCTTGCGGAGGCGGACCCGGCGTACGGCGTGGTTCTCGCCCTTCTGCAGCACGAGGGTGGCGCGTCCGCGCGTGGGCAGGATGTTCTGCACGAGGTTGGGCTCGTTGACCTCGCGCCAGATCGCCGTCGCCGTGTCGGCCGCCTCGGCGTCGGACAGGGAGGCGTAGCGGTGGAAGTACGACGCGGGGTCGGCGAAGGCGGTCTCCCGCAGGGCGAGGAACCGCTCGACGTACCAGCTCTCGATGTGGCGCACGGCCGCGTCGACGTAGACCGAGAAGTCGAAGAAGTCTGACACGGCCATGCGCGGCCGCCCGTCGGCGCGCGGTCTCGCCGGCTGGAGCACGTTGAGCCCCTCGACGATGAGGACGTCGGGCTGGCGCACCAGCACGTGCTCGTCCGGCACCACGTCGTACGTCAGGTGGGAGTAGACAGGCGCCTCGACCTCGTCGACGCCGGACTTCACCGCGGTGAGGAAGCGCAGCAGGGCCCGCTGGTCGTAGGACTCCGGGAAGCCCTTGTGGGCGAGCAGGCCGCGCGCGACGAGCTCGGCGTTCGGCAGGAGGAAGCCGTCGGTCGTGATCAGCTCCACCCGGGGGTGGTCCGGCCAGCGGGCCAGCAGCTCGCGCAGCACGCGAGCCGTGGTGCTCTTGCCGACGGCGACGCTGCCTGCGATGCCGATGACGAACGGTGCGCGCGGGGCCCGCTCGCCGAGGAAACGTGCTGTCGCGGAGTGCAGCTCCTGCGCCGCGGCGACGTGCAGGTTGAGCAGGCGGGAGAGGGGCAGGTAGACCTCCTCGACCTCGGCCAGGTCGATGCGTTCGCCCAGGCCACGCAGCCGGGCGAGGTCCTGCGCGGTCAGCGGCAGCGGGGTGGCCGCGCGCAGCCGGCTCCACTCGGCCCGGTCGATGTCGACGTAGGGGGTCGCGTCGACGGGAGGTCTCCTCACGGCCGATACCCTGTCACCCATGTGCGGGATCGTGGGTTACGTGGGTGAGCAGTCCGCCCTGGACGTCGTGGTCGAGGGCCTGCGCCGCCTCGAGTACCGGGGCTACGACTCGGCCGGGGTCGCCCTCCTGGTCGACGGCAAGCTGCACACCGAGAAGCGCGCCGGCAAGCTCGCCAACCTGGAGGCCGCGCTCGCCGAGGACGCGACGCCGGTCTCGACCACCGGCATCGGCCACACCCGCTGGGCCACGCACGGCGCCCCGACCGACCGCAACGCCCACCCGCACGTCGACTGCCAGGGCGCGGTGGCCGTGATCCACAACGGGATCATCGAGAACTTCGCGCGGCTGCGGGCCGAGCTGGAGGCGCGGGGGCACGAGCTCGCCTCCGAGACCGACACCGAGGTGGTCGCCCACCTGCTCGAGGAGGAGTTCCCGACCGCCGGCGGTGACCTGGCCGAGGCGATGCGGCGGGTCTGTCGCCGGCTCGAGGGCGCGTTCACCCTCGTGGCCACCCACGTGGACGCGCCGGACGTCGTCGTCGGCGCGCGGCGCAACTCGCCGCTGGTCGTCGGCCGCGGGGAGGGGGAGAACTTCCTCGCCTCCGACGTCGCCGCGTTCATCGCGCACACCCGCAACGGCGTCGAGCTCGGCCAGGACCAGGTCGTCGAGCTGCGTCGTGACGGCATCAAGGTCACCGACTTCGACGGCGCCCCCGCCGAGGTCAAGGAGTTCCACGTCGACTGGGACGCCTCGGCCGCGGAGAAGAGCGGCTACGACTACTTCATGCTCAAGGAGATCGCCGAGCAGCCGCGGGCCGTCGCCGACACCCTGCTCGGCCGCATCGACACCGAGGGCAACCTCGTGATGGACGAGATGCGGCTCTCCGACGACGACCTGCGCGACGTCGACAAGATCATCATCATCGCCTGCGGCACCTCGTTCTACGCGGGGCTGGTCGCGAAGTACGCCATCGAGCACTGGACGCGCATCCCGTGCGAGGTCGAGCTCGCCAGCGAGTTCCGCTACCGCGACCCCATCGTCGACCGGCAGACGCTGGTCGTCGCCATCTCGCAGTCCGGCGAGACCATGGACACGCTGATGGCGCTCCGGCACGCACGCGAGCAGCGCGCCCGGGTGCTCGCGATCTGCAACACCAACGGCTCCACGATTCCGCGCGAGTCGGACGCCGTGCTCTATACGCACGCCGGCCCCGAGATCGCGGTCGCGTCGACGAAGGCGTTCCTCACCCAGATCGTGGCGTGCTACCTCGTCGCGCTGTACCTCGGTCAGGTCCGCGGCACCAAGTGGGGCGACGAGATCTCCTCGGTCATCGAGCAGCTCCAGCAGATGCCGGAGAAGGTCGAGCAGGTGCTGGACACCGTCGAGCCGGTGCGCGAGCTGGCCCGGTCGATGGCCGACGCCGGCTCGGTGCTCTTCCTCGGCCGGCACGTGGGCTACCCGGTCGCCCTCGAGGGTGCCCTCAAGCTCAAGGAGCTCGCCTACATGCACGCCGAGGGCTTCGCGGCCGGCGAGCTCAAGCACGGCCCCATCGCGCTCATCGAGGACGGCGTGCCGGTGATCGTGGTCGTGCCGTCGCCGCGCGGGCGTGGCGTGCTCCACGGCAAGGTCGTCAGCAACATCCAGGAGATCCGGGCGCGCGGCGCCCGGACCATCGTCATCGCCGAGGAGGGTGACGAGGAGGTGACGCCGTACGCCGACGTCGTCATCCGCGTCCCGCAGACGCCGACTCTGCTCCAGCCGCTCGTGTCGGTCGTCCCGCTGCAGGTGTTCGCCTGCGAGCTGGCCACGGCCAAGGGCCACGACGTCGACCAGCCGCGCAACCTGGCCAAGTCCGTCACCGTCGAGTGACGCCCGTGACGGCCGTTCGGGGGAACGGCCGTCACGCTCCGCTGCTCGCCGTGCCCGCTACGTCGTACCTGTTCCCCTGCGCCG
Organism: Actinomycetes bacterium; assembly: GCA_036375895.1. Lineage (GTDB taxonomy): Bacteria > Actinomycetota > Actinomycetes > JACCUZ01 > JACCUZ01 > DASVBJ01. The sequence continues at coordinate 2,902 of DASVBJ010000153.1, forward strand.
CCGTCGTGCGTAGTCTCTGGTGCGCTACCGGGGAATCAGCGGCGTCGTCGCTGACCGGACTGCCACACGGGAGAGTCAATGGGGATTCGCTCCACACATGTCGGCGCCGCACCGCGCACCCTGCTCGCCGCCGCGGCGGCGGCCACCGTCGCGGTCTCGCTCGCGGTGCCCGGCACGGGGCTCGCTGCCTCGTCGGTGCCGTCGACGCCGCAGGCCGACGCCGCGGGGATCATCAACCTGCCACCGGGCTACCAGTACGACGTGCTGGCGACCGCCGGCGAGACGCCGGTCACGTCCACCGAGAGCGGCCAGACGTTCGCCATGCCTGAGGACTTCGACGCCAACGTCGTCGTCACCGACAGCGGTGGTCAACAGTGGCTCGTCACCGCCCACGAGCTGACCAGGGTCCGAGAGGGCGAGACGTTCTTCGGTGACGCCGGCAAGGCATACGTGCCCGAGCAGGCCACCACCGACGACGGCGACGTGGACGGTTGGGGCTCGGTCACCCGCATCCCGCTGTCCTCGAACGGCCGCAAGGCCGGCCCGGCGCAGGTCATCACCACCGGCCTGCACGACCTGTGCGCCGGCGCCCTCACGCCGTGGGGCACCTTCCTCGTCAACGAGGAGTTCCCGTTCCCCGGTGACACGACCAAGCCGTACCGCTCCGGGTGGGTCTGGGAGGTCGACCCCATCACCGGCGCCCAGACGAAGCTCACCGGCATGGGCCGCTTCAGCCACGAGCAGGAAGCGCTGGCAGGGGACGGAGCGTGGTACCTCACCAACGACTTCGGCAACGACCAGTTCGTCTTCCGGTTCGTCCCCGACAGCGCGCAGGACCTCGTCCACGGTGACCTTTTCGGCCTGGCGTTCAACAAGGCGACCGGCACCGGCACGTGGGTGGGCCCGCTGGACACCGACGACCCGACCGCGGACATGGTGAGCCGTGGGTACTCCCGCTCGGCGTACGGCTTCTCGAAGGGTGAGGGCATCGTCGCCTCCCCGGACGGCCAGTCGCTGATCTTCACCGAGTCCGGGGCCCCGACCTCGACCAACCCGGGACGGGTCTGGAAGTTCACCGACCTCACCGACGAGGGCCTCAAGGGCACCGTGATCGCCGAGGGCGACTTCGCCACCCTGAGCCACCCGGACAACATCAGGTTCAGCCCGGCCGGCGACCTCTTCATCATGGAGGACAACGGGTCGGCGACGGCCACCAAGGCCAACGGCGGCATGAACGAGATCCGGGTGCTGCCGGCCGGCATGACGGGCACCGAGAACACCAAGGTGTTCGCCACCCTGCCGAACGGCGGCGAGCCGACCGGCCCGTGGTTCAGCGACGACGGCAAGCTGCTCTACCTGAGCATCCAGGGCGACCCGTCCCGCTCGATCGTGATCCGCGGGCCGGAGAGCTTCGGGAACGCCTACCCCCGCTGACCCGCACCCGTGAGGTGAGCCGTCAGGCCCTGCGCGCCACCCGGCGCGCAGGGCCTGACCGGTCTCGGCGGTGCCGCGTCAGGCGAGGTCTCTGGGCAGCAGGTCCATGAGCAGGCCGTCGCGCCACGTCCCGGTCTCGTGGTTGAGCTCGTAGCGACGCATCACGCCGACCCGCCGGAAGCCGACCTTCTCGTAGCAGCGCACGGCGGCGGCGTTCGCGACCGCCGGGTCGATGACCACCCGGTGGTGGCCGAGGTCGTCGAAGAGATGCCGGGCCATCGTGCGCAGCGCGTCGGCGCCGAGGCCACGGCCGTGCACCCGGGGGTCCAGGAAGATGTCGAGGCCGGCGTGGCGATAGCGCGGGTCGGTCTCCTCCCAGGACTGCACCAGCCCCACCACGGCGCCCTCCTCTAGAACGGCGAACCGCGTGGTCCCCGGCTCCGCGTGGAGGGGCCAGCCCTCGTCCTCCTCGGGTCCCCACCACCGGGCGACCTTCGGGGTCGCCAGGATCTCCCGCAGTCGCGGCACGTCGCGGGGCTCGACCGGGCGCAGCAGGACCACGTCGCCGTGCAGCTCGCGGGCGGGCCGGGTGCTCATGAGAGGGCAGGCTGTCAGGTCCGCAGTCGCCGTGTCAGGCTGTTGACGTGATCATCGGAGTGGGCATCGACGTGGTCGACATCGCGCGGTTCGCGGAGGCGCTCGAACGCACGCCCCGGCTGGTTCACCGCCTGTTCACCGAGGCCGAGCGGCAGCTGCCGCTGACCTCCCTCGCCGCCCGCTTCGCCGCGAAGGAGGCGCTGGCCAAGGCGCTCGGCGCGCCGGTCGGGCTGCACTGGCGGGACGCCGAGGTGCACCGTGACGGCGACGGCCGCCCGCACCTGCGCATGCACGGCACGGTGGCGGCCCGCGCGGACGAGCTGGGCGCCCGGCACACCCACCTGTCCATGAGCCACGACGCGGGCATCGCCTCGGCCGTCGTGATCCTGGAGGCGTGAGATGAGGCAGGCGTACGGCGTGGAGGCGGTGCGGGCAGCGGAGCGGCCGCTGCTGGACGCACTGCCCGACGGCGCCCTGATGCAGCGCGCTGCCGGCGGGCTGGCCGCGGTCTGCGCCGAGGTGCTGGGCAAGGTCTACGGCTCCCGGGTCGCGCTGCTCGTCGGCAGCGGCGACAACGGTGGGGACGCGCTGTTCGCGGGTGCCCGGCTGGCAAGGCGAGGCGCACGGGTGGACGCGCTGCTGCTCGGCTCGACGGCGCACGGCGCCGGTGTCACGGCGCTGCGGGCGGCGGGCGGTCGGGTGACCGACGTCGACCAGGCCCGCGAGGTGGTGCAGCGGGCCGACCTCGTCGTCGACGGCATCGTCGGCATCGGCGGGCGTGGCGGGCTGCGCGACCGGGCCGCCGAGGTCGTGTCCGGGCTGGCGGGGGGACCCCTGGTGGTGGCGGTGGACGTCCCGAGCGGCGTGGACGCGGACACCGGGGAGGTGACCGGCGTCGCTGTGCGGGCCGACGTGACCGTGACCTTCGGGACGCTCAAGCCAGGCCTGCTCGTCGACCCGGGCGCGGAGCACGCCGGCGCCGTCGAGCTCGTCGACATCGGCCTGCAGCTGCCCGCGCCGGCCCCGGTCGAGGTGCTGCAGGCCGTGGACGTCGCCCGGCTGGTGCCCCGGGCGGGCCGGGAGTCGGACAAGTACCGCCGCGGCGTCGTCGGGGTCGCCGCCGGCTCGGACCAGTACACGGGCGCCGCCGTCCTGTGCTGCGGCGGCGCTATCCGCGGCGGCGCCGGGATGGTGCGCTACCTCGGCTCGGACGGGCCGACGGCCCTGGTCCGGTCGCGCTGGCCGGAGGTGGTCGTCGGGGAGGGCCGGGTGCAGGCCTGGACGGTGGGCTCCGGCGGCGGGCAGGACGCGGCCGCCCGGCTGGGCCGGGCGCTGGCGGACGGCGTGCCGGTCGTGGTCGACGCGGACGCGCTGGCCGCGCTGCGCGGGCACCGGGAGCGCGGCGCGCCGGTGCTGCTGACCCCGCACGCGGGCGAGCTGGCCCGGCTGCTCGACGTCGACCGCGAGGACGTCGAGGCGCGGCGGCTGGAGCACGCCCGCCGGGCCGCCGAGGCGCTCGACGCGGTCGTGCTGCTCAAGGGGTCGACGACCGTGGTCGCCCGCCAGGACGGCCGGGTGCGGGTCAACCCGACCGGCACGTCCGCGCTCGCCACGGCGGGCACCGGCGACGTGCTGGCCGGGCTGTGCGGCGCCCTGCTGGCCGGCGGCCTCGACCCGTTCGACGCCGGGTCGGTGGGTGCCTGGCTGCACGGGTTGGCCGGCCGGCTCTCCGCCGAGGGCGGGGCCACGCTCTCGGCGGGCACCGTGGTGGAGGCCCTGCCGGCCGCGTTCCGGGCTCTGGGAGACTGACCGGGTGGCAGAGCGGATGCACGCGTCGGCACAGGTCGACCTGGCAGCGATCCGCGGCAACGTCGCCGCCCTGCGGGAGCGGGCGGCGCGGGGCGGTGCCGAGCTCATGGCGGTGGTGAAGGCCGACGGGTACGGCCACGGTCTGCTGCCGTCCGCGCGCGCGGCGCTGCAGGGTGGCGCCACCTGGCTCGGCACCGCGTTGCTCGACGAGGCGCTCGCGCTGCGGGCCGCCGGCATCACCGGGCCGCGGCTGCTGTCCTGGCTGATGGGGCCGGGGGAGCGGTGGGCCGAGGCGATCCGCGCCGACATCGACGTGTCGGCGAACGCCACCTGGGCGGTCGAGGAGATCGCCGCGGCGGCGCGCGAGGTGGGCGCGACGGCGCGGGTGCACCTCAAGGTCGACAGCGGCCTGAGTCGCGGCGGCGCGGCCCTCGCGGACTGGCCCGACCTGGTCGACGCCGCGCGCAAGGCTGAGGCCGACGGTGCGATTCAGGTGGTCGGGCTGTGGTCGCACCTCGCGTACGCCGACGCGCCAGGGCACCCGACGATCGCCCGGCAGGCCGAGGCCTTCCGGGAGGCGGTCGGCCTGGCGGAGCGGGCGGGCGTCCGCCCGGAGGTGCGTCACCTGGCCAACTCCGCGGCCACGCTGACCGTGCCCGAGCACTACTTCGACCTGGTCCGTCCCGGCATCGCGGTCTACGGCCTGTCGCCGGTGCCGGACGTCGGCGACCCGGCGTCGTTCGGGCTGCGGCCGGCGATGACGCTCTCCGGCCGGTTCATCCTCGTCAAGCGGGTGCCCGCCGGCAGCGGGGTGTCCTACGGCCACACCTACGTCACCGACCGGGAGACGACGCTGGGACTGGTGCCCCTCGGCTACGCGGACGGAGTGCCGCGCAACGGAGGCAACGTCGCGCCGCTCCACGCGGCCGGCCGGCGGCGGACGGTCGCCGGCCGCGTCTGCATGGACCAGCTCGTGGTCGACCTCGGTGACGACGCGGCGCAGGTCGGCGACGAGGTCGTGCTGTTCGGGCCGGGCGACGGCGGTGCCCCGACCGCGCAGGACTGGGCCGACGCCACGGACACCATCTCCTACGAGATCGTCACGCGGGTCGGGCCGCGGGTCCCGCGCGTCTACATCGACGACGTCGCGGACGAGGGAGGTCGAGCATGAGCCGGGCCGGGTCGCTGCCGAGGTGGGGCAGGCGGGCGGCGTTCGTGGGAGCCGCGGCGGGAGTCGTCGCGGCCGGCGCCGCGGTCGGCATCGCGGCCGAGCGGTACGCCGTGGGCCGCTCCTTCCGCGGGCCCGACCCGGAGGCCGACGAGCCGCTGGGCCTGCTGCGCGGCCGGGTCGTGCCGGTGACGGCCGACGACGGCACGCCCCTGCACGTCGAGGTGGACGACCCGTCCGACAACGCCCCGGTGACCGTGATCTTCAGCCACGGGCTGGCCCTCGACCAGGGCAGCTGGCACTACCAGCGCCGCGACCTGGCCGATCTGGGCCGCCTGGTGTTCTGGGACCAGCGGGGTCACGGCCGGTCCGGTCGCGGGGCGCCGGAGAGGGCGACCATCGACCAGCTGGGCAGCGACCTCCACCGCGTGCTGGAGGCGACCGCGCCCACCGGGCCCGTCGTGCTCGTCGGGCACTCGATGGGCGGCATGACCGTGATGGCGCTCGCCGACCAGCACCCCGAGCTGTTCGGCGACCGCGTCATCGGGGTCGCACTCCTCGCGACCTCACCAGGGCGGCTGGCCGAGGTGAGCCTCGGCGTGCCGGCTGCCGCGGGCCGGGTGCTGCGCCGGGTGGCGCCCCGCGCGCTCGCCGCGCTGAACCGCCGCCCCGACTTCGTGGCGCGGGGCCGCCGGGTGGGCAGCGACCTGTCGTTCGTGCTGACCAAGCGCTACTCGTTCGCGACCGACGTCCCGCCGTCGCTCGTGCAGTTCGTGGCGCGCATGCACGAGGGCACGCCGCTCGACGTGCTCGCCGAGCTGTTCCCCGCTTTCGACGCGCACGACAAGCTCGGGTCGCTGTCGGTGCTCAACGGGGTGGAGACGCTGGTGCTCTGCGGAGCCGGCGACGTGCTCACGCCCGCGGACCACAGCCGCGAGATGGTGGACCACGTGCCCGGGGCGGAGCTCGTCATCCTGCCGGAGGCCGGGCACATGGTGATGCTCGAGCACTACGACGTCGTCACCGACCACCTGCGCGAGCTCGTCGAGCGGGCCCTGCGGTCCGCCGCGGCGGCGTGACGGGCGTCGTGGACCCTGCCTCGGCGGCGGTGCGGGCCGGGTCGTGGGAGGAGCTGACGGCCGCCGTGACCGGGTGCGTGGCCTGTCCCGAGCTCGTCGGGCAGCGGACCCAGGTGGTGCCGGGCGAGCGCCCGCCGGGCGCGGACGTGCTGCTCGTCGGCGAGGCCCCCGGAGCCCAGGAGGACGCCGAGGGCGTGCCCTTCGTCGGGCGGGCCGGCCAGCTGCTCGACGGCCTGCTCGCCGAGGCCGGCCTGCCCCGTGGCCGGGTCGCCGTCGCCAACGTGCTCAAGTGCCGTCCGCCCGCCAACCGCAAGCCCCGGCGGGACGAGGTGAGCCGGTGCCGCCCCTGGCTCGACCGGCAGATCGAGCTGGTCGACCCGCTGCTGCTCGTGGCGCTCGGCGGGACCGCGGCGGAGTGGTTCTTCGGCGCCGCGGCCCGGATCGGCGCGCTGCGCCAGGAGGCCGGGGTGTACGCCGGGCGGCCGGTCCTGGTCAGCTACCACCCGTCGGCCGCGCTGCGGTTCGGCCCGGCCGGCGAGCCGATCGCCGCGCTGCGGGCCGACCTGGCGAGGGCGGCCACGCTCGCCGCCGAGCTCCGCCGGCGCCGCGGCGGAGGGCAGGCGTGAGCGACTGGTCGGTGCGGCCCGCCGGGGCCGCGGACGCCGCGGCCGTGCGTGAGCTCACCCGCGCGGCCTTCACCGGGCAGGACGAGCTCGAGCCGCCGTCGGGCGCCTTCCGCGAGACGGTCGACGACATCGTCGACGACCTGGCCACGCACGGCGGCCTGGTCGCGGTCGGGCCCGGCGGGAGCATCGACGGTGCCCTGCGGTGGAGCGAGCACGACGGGGCGCTGTGGCTGCGCCGGGTCGCGGTGCGCCCGGCGCTGCACGGTCGGGGGGTGGCGGCGCAGCTGATCGAGGCGGGCGTGGCGGAGGCGCCGCGCCGCGGCTACGGCGAGGTGCACGTCGGGGTGCGCCGCCCGTTGGTCGACAACCAGGACTACTGGCGGCGTCGGGGCTTCGAGCCGGTGGCCGAGCACGGCTTCTGGCTGGAGCTGGCCCGGCCGGTGTGGCTCGACGTGGCCGCGCCGACCCGGGACGCCATGCACGCGCTCGGGCGGCGGCTCGCGGACCTGGCCCGGGCCGGGGACCTCTACGTGCTGTCCGGCGACCTGGGCGCCGGGAAGACCACGCTGACCCAGGGCATCGGCGAGCGCCTCGGCGTACGCGGTGGAGTGACGTCACCGACGTTCGTCATCGCCCGCGTGCACCCCTCGCTGATCGACCACCTCCCGCTGGTGCACGTGGACGCCTACCGGCTGGGCGACATCGCCGAGGTGGACGACCTGGACCTGGAGGCCTCGATCGAGGACTCGCTGACCGTCGTCGAGTGGGGGGAGGGCAAGGTCGAGGGGCTCTCGGAGGACCGCCTCGAGGTCGTGGTGCGCCGCTCACGGTCGGCTGAGGACGAGACCCGGACCGTGTCCGTGCGCCCGGTCGGGGCCCGATGGGTCGGCGTGGACCTCGTGTCGGCGCTCGCCGCCGCCCCCACGGCCTGATCGTCTCGGCCACACTTAGGCGTGGCCCGATGGGTGCTGCACGTCGACCTCGACCAGTTCATCGCGGCTGTCGAGGTGCTGCGCCGTCCCGAGCTGCGCGGCCGGCCCGTCGTCGTCGGGGGCGACGGTGACCCGACCAAGCGGGGAGTGGTGAGCACCGCGTCGTACGAGGCGCGTGCGTACGGCGTGCACTCCGGGCTCCCGCTGCGCACGGCCGCGCGGCGCTGCCCCGACGCGGTGTTCCTGCCCGTCGACCGGGAGCTCTACGAGGCGGTCTCGGCCGAGGTGATGGCCACCCTGAAGCAGCTCGACGCGGTGGTCGAGGTGCTCGGCTGGGACGAGGCCTTCATCGCCGTGACCACGGACGACCCGGAGGCGCTCGCGCAGGAGATCCAGCGACGGGTGCGTGGTGCGACCGGCCTCGACTGCACCGTCGGCATCGGGCAGAACCCGCTGCAGGCAAAGCTGGCCACCGGCTTCGGCAAGCCCGCGGGTGTCTTCCGGCTGACGCACGAGAGCTGGTTCGAGGTGATGGGCGACCGGCCGACGGACGCCCTGTGGGGCGTCGGCGCCAAGACGGCGAAGAAGCTGGAGTCCCTCGGCATCCGCACCGTCGGAGAGCTGGCGGCCGCCGACCCCGCGGCGCTGGCCACGCGACTCGGGCCGACGACCGGCCCGTGGCTGGTGCGGCTGGCGGCCGGCCGGGACGCCTCGCGCGTGGTGGACACGCCGTACCTCGCGCGCAGCCGGAGCCGGGAGGTCACGTTCCAGCTCGACCTCGACGACTGGGGCGAGGTCCGCGCGGAGGTGGTGCACCTGGCGCGGCGCGTGGCCGCCGACGTGGCGTCGGAGGGGCGGCCCGCCGTGCGGATCGTGGTCAAGGTGCGGTACGCGCCCTTCGTGACCCACACCCATGGCCACCCACTCGCGGCACCCACCGCCGACGGGGCCGCGATCGAGCAGGCCGCCCTGGCCGCCCTCGACCGCTTCGAGGAGCGGCGGCCGGTGCGGCTGCTCGGGGTGCGGGCCGAGTTCGCCGGCTGAGGACCTGCGCACGCGATTTCCCCATGATCGGATGCGCTTCCGGTCGCAGGGGTGACCGCAAACGCATCCGATCATGGCGATCACGGCCTCGCGGCGCTGGCGGCGCTGGCGGCGGTGGCGGCGGTGGCGGCGCTGGCGGTGGTGGCGGCGATGACGGCTCCGGCGGCGCTCGCGGGGATCGGGGGAATGTCTCCGATTCGCCCGACCTGGGGCCTATGCTTCGCGCCGACCACTGTCGCCGGCGTTGCCGTGCCTTTCCCGGGGAGACCTGCATGACCTCGCACGCGCACCGGCGGCTGCTGCCTGCCCTCCTGGTGACGGCGGCCGTCCTGACCTCACTCGCGGTGCCGGCCGGGGGCATGGCCGCCGCCGCGGCGGGCGACTCCGCCGTGATCGGGGACGTCGTCTCGAGCAGCTCGATCTCCTGGGCGTCGGGCTACAAGTGGTTCCCGGCCGGCCCGGACACCGGGGCGCCGACGACGGCCGTGGATGCGGCGGCGCACACCGTGGACGTCATCGTCGACGACGCCGGCCGCAGGTCGGTGGCCACCATGGCGTGGCCCGCGCGCACCGGCACCTGGTCGCTGGCGGTCGACGGCACGGAGCCGGAGCAGCACGTGGTGCTTCACCGGGGGACCTCTAGCTGCACCCTGACGTCGGGCACCCTCGAGGTACGACAGGCCGTCGCCGACACCGACGGCGGCGTCGCAGCACTGACGGCCGACGTACGGTTCGGCAGCTGCTCCCTCGGCAGCAATGCTGGAGGGACCGCCGGGGTCGCGATCCGGATCGGCGGTAGCGAGCCGCTGCCCGGGGTCGGGCGGGCTGAGCCCGCCCTGGTCGACACCGGTGCCGTCCAGGGCACAGTCGTCTCCCAGCGGGTGGTCGTCACGAACGTCGGCGGCTCGCCGTGGCAGGTGCGCACGACCGGCACCGGCTCCACCAACTCCTGGAGCCCGCTGTTCACCGTCGTGCCCGGGTCGGACACCTGTACCGGGGCCACCCTCGCCGTCGGTGCGCACTGTGAGGTCACTGTCTCGACCACGGCCCTGAACCACTTCATCGGTGAGCATCTGATCGTCGCCGGCAACGGTGCCGCGGACGTCGTCGTACCGCTGCGGCTCGAGGGCTTTGCCCCCGTTCCCGCCCCGACGGGTGTGACGTCGGTGGCCGGGCGGCTGGGCGCGACGATCTCCTGGGACGCGCCCGTAGCCGACCCGCGGGTCGGCTACCGGGTCTATGACGTGGCCGGTGGTGCACGGACGCTGGTGGCCACCGCGGCCCCCACCGCCCGCACGGTGAGCGTGCCCGGCCGTGGCCCGCGCAGTCTCGCCCTGGTGGCCGCCGAGGGCCGCTTCGCCGAGTCTCCCGACGTTCCGGTGCAGACCCCGGAGGTGACCAGGGAGATCGTCGCCATGGACCACTACGGGTACGCGGTCGGCTTCGCCGAGCCGGCTGCGGGCACGACGGCGGCCGGTCGCCAGTCGTCGCTCGACTTTTACCTGCGGTTGGACCCGTCCCGCACCGCCTGGGTCCGGGCCTCCGCGGAGGGGGTACGCGTCTGCTCCGTTGACCGCGAGGTGTGCACGACCGTCGCCGGCACCGACCCGTCAGGCTCCGCCGGTCAGCCGAAGGAGGCCGTGTGGCTGCCGGACGGGAGGATCGCATTCCTCGCGCAGGGCTCGTCGAGCCTCGGCCTGTGGGTCGTCGGCCGCGACGGTGCCGGCCTGCGCCAGGTACGAGCGTTACCGTCGCCGGACTACCCGGGCTACGCGCAGCTGGCTGCTGCGCCGGACGGCACGCAGGTGCTCGTGCGGGGCGGGCGCGACCTGGCGGTCGCCCGGGTTCGCCTGTCGGACGGCCTGATGACCACGGTGCCGGGCACCGGGGACGTGGACGACTTCACCGTCACCACGGCGGGACGCCTGGTGTTGCAGCGGCGGCTGGACCTGAGCCAGTCCGACGGCCCGACGCGGATCAGCGTGACCGCGCTCGACGGCTCCGGATCGCGTGACCTGGCACTGCCGGCCGGCGACAACCGCGAGGTGACCTTCGATCCCTCCGGCAGCCGCCTCGCCTTCGTGCGCCACACCTCCGCGTGGGAGGGAACCGTCTGGACGGCCGCGGCCGACGGCAGCGGCGCGCGACAGGTGTCCGACCGCACGGCGGCCTGGCTCGACATCCAGTGGTCGGCCGACGACGCGGCCGACCCGGTCGCCACCATCACCGGGCCGGCCGTGTCCGGCGCCGCGGTCTCCCTGTCGGTCGGGGCCGGCGACGCGGACGACCAGGTCGGCGGCCTGCGTCGCGAGTGCCGCCTGGACGGTGCGGCGACGTGGTCCGCCTGCGGCTCGACGTGGGCGCTCGGCGGGTTGTCGGCCGGTGTGCACACCGCCTACGCACGGGTGACCGACCCCAGTGGTCGGACCAGCGCGACGGTGTCCCGGTCGTGGACGGTGGATCGGAGCGCGCCGACCACGTCGGTCTCGGCGCTCGCCCCGGTGCAGACCAGGCTCACCCCGACCCTGTCGTGGAGGTCCACCGACACGGGGGGCGCGGGTCTCGCGTCGTACGACATCCGGATGCGCCGCGCCTCGCCGTACGGCGGGTGGAGCGGCTACCTCTACCCGACCACCTGGCAGAAGCGCACCTCACCCAGCCTCGCGCTGAGCCTGGCTGCCGGCTACCAGTACTGCCTCTCGGTGCGTGCCCGCGACAAGGCCGGCAACGTCGGGCCCTGGAGCGCGCAGCAGTGCACGACCGTGACGCTCGACGACCGCTCGATGAGCGCCTCCAGCGGCTGGACGCGCGGCACCTCGAGCTACTACGCGTTCGGCACCTGGACACGGGCCGCCCGCACCGGCGTCTCGCTGACCCGCACCTCGGTGCAGGGCCGGCGGATCGGGCTGGTCGTGGCGACCTGCTCGACCTGCGGTGTGGTCGACGTCTACCACGCGGGGGTGAAGGTCGGCCGGGTGAGCCTCTACTCCTCGCGTACGGCCTACCGCCAGGTGCGCTGGCTCACGCTGCAGTCGGTCACCCGCAAGGGCACCGTGACGGTGCGCACCGTGAACAGCAAGTCCGTCTACCTCGACGGGATCGTGGTGCAGCACTGACCCGGCCAGCGGGCCGGGAGGCTCAGCGGACGACGACGACCTTGGTGCCGAGGGTGGCGAAGTCCCACAGGTAGCGGGCGTCGGCGGCGCGCTGGCGGATGCAGCCGGCGGACAGCGGCTGGCCGAGCTGCTGCTCGGTCTGGGCCGGGCGGCCCAGATGGTCGACCGGGATGGAGTGGAACCCGATCGCTGCTCCAGTGCGCCGCCCGTGCGTGAAGCGGACCATGTACTCCATCGTCTCGTCGCTCACCGCGCTCGCCGTGTGGCGCGAGCGCGAGTAGACCCGGAAGGTGCCCGGCCCGGGCTGGCTCCGGCGGCCGGAGACGAGGTACGTGCGGGCCACCTGCCCGCTCGCGTCGACGACCCAGACCCGCTGGCGGGCGACGGAGTACACGACTCTCCGCCCGCTGCCCGACGACGCCGGCAGGGCGGTGGAGGACCTGGCCTGCCGCACGGCCGGGCCGGTCGCGCGTGGCGTGGGCTGCTCGGTCGCGGTCCCGACGGCGGCCGGTGGCCGCTCGTCCGCCTCGACGCCGGTGGCCGGGCTGCTGGTGGGGGCGGGCGAGGCTGCGGTCGGCGGGTCCGCGGGGAGGCAGCCCGTCGCCAACACGGCCAGCGTCACCGCGACGCCCGCCACCCGTCGTACCGGCGTCAGCCACAGCCCAGCCACAGGTCCCCCTTCAGTCGGCCCCATCGTCGCAGGTCGGCTGCGCGAAGCGCGAACCGAGCGTCCGGCTAGCCTGCGGGCGTGCTCATGCTCGGACTGGACACGGCGACCCCCGCGGTCACCGTCGCGCTGTGCGACGGCGACCGGGTGCTCGCGGAGTCGACGGCGACCGACGCGCGCCGCCACGGCGAGCTGCTCGCCCCCGGGATCGCCGCCGTGCTCGCCGAGGCGGGCGTCTCGCGCAGCGACCTCGAGGCGGTGGCCGTCGGGGTGGGGCCCGGCCCGTTCACCGGGCTGCGGGTCGGGCTGGTCACCGCCCGCACCCTCGCCGCGGTCCTGGGCATCCCGGTCCTCGGCGTGTGCACGCTCGACGTGCTGGCGCTCGGCTCGGGGCTCGACGGTGCCTTCCGGGTCGCCACCGACGCGCGCCGCAAGGAGGTCTACTGGGCGGCCTACGAGGGGACGTCGCGGGTCGACGGTCCCCACGTCGCGCGCCCGGCCGACGTCGCCTGGGACGGCCCGGTCGTCGGCGAGGGCGCGGCGCTCTACCCGCAGGCCTTCCCCGACGGCCGGAAGCCGCTGCGGCCCTCGGCGGGCGTGCTCTGCCGATGGGTGGCGGCGGGGCTGCCGACGCTCGAGCCGCAGCCGCTCTACCTGCGCCGGCCCGACGCGGCGGAGCCGGCCGGCCGCAAGCGCGTGCTCGAACCGTGAACACTTCGTACGCCCTGCGGCCGATGCGGTGGTGGGACGTCGAGCCGGCCATGGAGATCGAGCGGGCGCTGTTCCCCGACCCGTGGTCGACCGAGACGTTCTGGGCCGAGCTCGCCGGGGTGCCGGGGACCCGGCACTACGTCGTGGCCGAGCGCGACGGGCGGCTCGTGGGCTACGCGGGGCTCTTCGCCACCCGCTACGAGGGCGACGTGCAGACGGTTGCGGTGCGTGCCGGCGAGCAGGGCGGCGGCCTCGGCGGCCTGCTGCTGCAGGCGCTGCTCGAGGAGGCCGGCCGGCGCGGCTGCCGGGAGGTGCTGCTCGAGGTGCGGGCCGACAACGAGCCGGCCCAACGGCTGTACGCCCGGTTCGGCTTCGAGCGGGTGGGTGTGCGCCGGGGCTACTACCGCCCAGGCCCGGTCGACGCCCTGGTCCTGCGCCGGCGACTCGTAGGCTCGGAGCCGTGAGTGCTCAGATCGCGTTGGCGACGGCCGCGGAGTTCCCGGACCTCGACGATGACGGCCCTGCCCTGCTGGCGGCGCTGCGGCGGCGCGGCCTGACCGCGGAGCCCGCCGTCTGGACCGACGAGCAGGTCGAGTGGTCGGCGTACGACCTCGTCGTCGTCCGCGCGACGTGGGACTACGCACCGCGCCGCGACGACTTCCTGGCGTGGGCCGAGCGGGTCGCGGCGGTCACGGCGCTGCGCAACGGTCCGGACGTGCTGCGGTGGAACACCGACAAGACCTACCTGCGCGACCTCGCCGCGGCGGGCCTGCCCGTCGTGCCGACCGAGTGGCTCGAGCCCGGCGACGCGGTGGCGCTGCCGGAGGAGGGCGAGTACGTCGTGAAGCCCGCCGTGTCGGCCGGCTCCAAGGACACCAACCGCTACCGCGCGGCCGAGCACGGCGACCTGGCCAGCCGGCACGCCCGGGACCTGCTCGCCGCGGGCCGCCGGGTGATGGTGCAGCCATACCTGCACGAGGTCGACACGTACGGCGAGACAGCGCTGCTGTTCTTCGCCGGGGACTTCAGCCACGCGATCCGGAAGGGGCCGCTGCTGCAGCCCGCGATGGACCTCGTGGCCGGGGCGTACCAGCCGGAGGAGATCGTGCCGCGGACGCCGTCCGACGCGGAGCGCGACGTGGCGGAGCGGGTGCTCGACGCCCTGCCCTGGGACCGGCACGAGCTGACCTACGCGCGGGTCGACCTGGTGCCGGGCACAGACTCGGAGCCCACGGTGCTCGAGCTGGAGCTCACCGAGCCGTCCATGTTCCTGCTGGACGACGGGGCCGGCGGCCACGAGGCGGCGGACCGGTTCGCCGCCGCGATCGCCGGCCGGGTCGGCGCGGGGAGGGGCACCCGCTCATGATCGAGTGGACTCTCCCGCACCAGACACGCCGTACAGGTGGTGTGTTCGGGTCCAAAGGATCTTGGGGGACGCATGGGTGACGCGCCGCTGGTGCTGGGCATCGAGACGTCCTGCGACGAGACCGGCGTCGGCCTCGTCCGCGGTCACGACCTGCTCGCCGATGCGGTCGCGAGCAGCGTCGAGGAGCACGCCCGCTTCGGCGGCGTGGTGCCGGAGGTCGCCAGCCGCGCCCACCTCGAGGCGATGGTGCCCACGATCGAGCGGGCCTGCACGACGGCCGGGGTGCGCCTCGACGACGTCGACGCCGTCGCCGTGACCAGCGGGCCGGGACTCGCCGGGGCCCTGCTCGTCGGGGTGGCGGCCGCGAAGGCGCTGGCGATCGCCCTGGGCCGGCCGGTCTACGGCGTCAACCACCTCGCCGCGCACGTGGCCGTCGACCAGCTCGAGCACGGCCCGCTGCCCGAGCCGTGCCTCGCCCTGCTCGTCTCCGGCGGTCACTCGTCGCTGCTCGTCGTCGAGGACGTGACGCGCGCCGTCCGGCCGCTCGGGGCCACGATCGACGACGCGGCGGGCGAGGCGTTCGACAAGGTGGCGCGGGTGCTCGGCCTGCCCTTCCCGGGCGGGCCGCACATCGACCGCGCCGCACGGGAGGGCGACCCGGCGTACGTCTCCTTCCCGCGCGGTCTGACCGGTGGGCGCGACCTGCGCGAGCACCGCTACGACTTCTCCTTCTCCGGCCTGAAGACCGCGGTGGCCCGCTGGGTCGAGGCGCGCGAGCGCGACGGCGAGACGGTCCCGGTCGCCGACGTCGCGGCGGCGTTCCAGGAGGCGGTCGTCGACGTCCTGACCCGCAAGGCGGTGCTCGCCTGCCAGGAGCAGGGCGTCGACCACCTGTTGATCGGCGGGGGCGTCGCGGCGAACTCGCGGCTGCGGGCCGTGGCCGAGGTGCGCTGCGCCGACGCGGGCATCCGGCTGCGGGTGCCCCGGCCGGGGCTGTGCACCGACAACGGTGCGATGGTCGCGGCCCTGGGCGCCGAGCTCGCCGCCCGCGGCGCCGACCCGTCGGCGCTCGACCTGCCCGCCGACTCCTCCATGCCGGTCACCGAGATCGTCGCCCGGTGACGGGTGCGCTGCTGCTGGTCCTGGCGGCAGCCCTCCTCATCGCCGGGGCCGAGCTCTTCGTCGACAACGCCGCCGGCGCCGGTCGGCGGCTCGGCGTCACCGTCGTCGCGGTCGGCGTCCTGCTCGCCGGGGCCGAGCCGGAGGAGCTGCTGACCGCCGTGATCGCGGCGGCCCGCGACCGGCCCGGGCTCGCGGTGGGCGATGCCATCGGCGCCAACGTGACGATGCTGACCGCCTGCGTCGGCCTGGCCGCGCTCGTCCGCCCGCTGCACCTCGGGCTGCGGGTGCGGCAGTACGCCGTGGCGTCGGCCGTCGCGGGCGGGCTGGCGCTCCTGGCGTTGCTCGGCGGGACGGTGGGCCGGGTCGAGGGGGCGTTGCTGCTGCTCGCCTACGGCGGGCTGGTCGGGCTCGTCTGGTGGCGGGAGAAGGCGCCGCCGGCGATCGGTGAGCTGGCCGAGGTCGAGCAGGGCGGCCGGCTGCCGCGTACTCCGCTCGTGGCGCTCGTGCTCGCCCTGGTCGGCATCGCGTTGATGCTGGCCGGCGGTGACCTCGCCGTGCGGGGCGCCTCGGAGGTCGTCGACGCGGTCGGGCGCAGCGACTCATCAGTCGGCCTCACCGTGCTCGCCCTCGCCACCTCCGCCGAGCTCTTCGCGCTGGTCCTCAGCGCGGCCCGGCACGACGTGCCCGAGATCGCCATCGCCGGGGTGGTCGGGTCGGCGGCGTACAACGCGACCGCGACGATCGGGTCGGCGGCCCTCGTCCGCCCGCTGCTGGCCGACGGCGTCGTCGCGGCCGCGACGGCGGCGGCGGCGCTGCCGCTGGTCGTGCTGCTGCTGGCCCCCGGAGGTCGGCTCGGCCGGCTCGCAGGCGCCGCGCTCTGCGCCGGCTACGCGGCGTACGTCGGGCTCGTGCTCGCGTGAGGGAGGATCCTGCCCGTGACTGACGTGATCCTCGACGTGGACACCGGCATCGACGACGCGCTGGCGCTGCTGCTCGCCTGCCGGCACCCGGCGCTCACCGTCCGGGCGGTGACCTGTGTGGCCGGCAACGCGGCCGTCGACCAGGTGGTGCGCAACACCCTCAAGGTGCTCGACGCGGCCGGTGCCGGAGGCGTCCCGGTGGCGCGCGGGGCGGACCGGCCGCTGCTCGAGCCGGCCCGCGACGCCCGCCACGTGCACGGTGACGACGGCATGGGCGACCTCGGGCTGCCGGACTCGCAGCGGGTGCCGGTCGACGTGCATGCGGTCGAGCTGATGCGCCGGACGGTCGAGAGCTCGCCGCAGCCGCTCACCCTGGTGCCGCTCGCCCCGCTCACCAACGTGGCGCTGTTCATCCGCACCTACCCCGAGGCGGCGGCCCGGCTCGGGCGGATCGTCCTCATGGGCGGCGCCGCGACGGGCGGCAACGCGACGGCCGCCGCGGAGTTCAACGTCTGGCACGACCCGGAGGCGGCGGCAGTCGTGATCTCCTCCGGCATCCCCGTGACGATGTACGGCCTCGACGTGTTCTACGACGTGACCGTCGACCGGGACATCGCCGAGCGGCTCGCCGCCTCGGCCGAGCCGGCGGCGCGGCTCGCGGGACGGCTGCTCGTGCGCCAGCACGAGCGGCACACCGCGACCATCGGCGACGCCGGCGCGGTCGCGGCGGTGATCGACCCGGACGGTCTCACGACCGCCCGGCACCCGGTGCGGGTCGAGCTGACCGGCGCCGTCACCCGCGGCCAGACCGTGGTCGACCGGCGCACCTGGCCGGGCGACCTCGAGAACGACTCGCACATGCTGCCCGCCCGGCTCGTCGACGTGGCCCTGGGCGTCGACGCCGCCCGCTACCGCGACCTCTTCCTCGGGGCCGTGGCCGGATGACCGGCCGGGTGCTCGTGGTCGGCTCGCTGAACATCGACCTGGTCGCCGCGGTGCGCGTGCACCCGCGGCCCGGCGAGACAGTTCTCAGCACCGGCCTGCGCCGGTTCCCCGGCGGGAAGGGCGCCAACCAGGCCGTGGCGGCCGCGGCCGCGGGCGCGGCCGTGCGGCTGGTCGGCTGCGTCGGCGCCGACCCCGACGGCGCCGCCTACCTCGACGGCCTCGCGGCGCGGGGGGTCGACGTCACCGGCGTACGCCGGGTGGCTGACGCCCCGACCGGCACGGCGCTGGTCACCGTCGACCCGCAGGGCGAGAGCGCGATCGTCGTCGTCCCGGGCGCGAACGCCTCGCTCGCGCCGGGCGACGTCGACCTCCGCGACGCCGACGTGGTGCTGCTCCAGCTCGAGGTGCCGCTGCCGGTGGTCGAGGAGACGGTGCGCCGGGCCGCCGCGGCCGGCGCCCGGGTCGTGCTCAACGTCGCGCCCTACGCCGAGCTGCCCCCGGCCGTGCTCGACCTCGCCGACCCGGTGGTCGCCAACGAGCACGAGGCCGCGGCGCTGGCGCGGCCGCCGAGGTCGCTCGTCACCACCCTCGGGCCGCTGGGGGCGCGGTGGCGGCACGGCGGTGGGTCGATCGAGGTGACGGCGCCGGTCGTCGAGGCGGTGGACACCACGGGGGCGGGTGACGCCTTCGCGGGGACGCTCGCCGCCGCCCTCGCCGCGGGCGCCGACCGGCACGCAGCGCTGGAGCGGGCGGTGGCCGCGGGGTCGGCCGCCGTCACCCGCCCGGGTGCGCAGGGCTGGCGCCTGCCCTGACGGCATCCACCCGGCGTACCAGCAGCACCGTCGGTTCGCCGGCGACCCGGGTCAGCACGACGGTGGCCTCGCCCTCGCCGGACAGCCGCAGCTGGCGCCGCAGCGTCTCCGGCTCGACGGCCGAGCCGCGCTTCTTCACGGTCAGCCGTCCCACGTCGCGTGAGCGCAGCAGCGCGCGGAGCCGCTTGAGCTGGAACGGCAGGACGTCGGTGATCTCGTACGCCGTGAGGAACGGCGTGTGCTCGAGCCGCTCGGAGGTGACGTACGCGATCGTCGGGTCGAGCAGCGTGCCGTCCACCAGGGCCGCGGCCTCGGCCACCAGGCCGGCCCGGATGACC
>DASVBJ010000198.1:0-7559 GCA_036375895.1 Actinomycetes bacterium
GAGCCCCTCGGCTCCCTCGGCGCTGCTCGACGTCACGCTCGGCTCTCCCATCGGGACCGCGGTCACGACCACGTTGTCCTGGTAGCCACCCGCGTCGCGCAGGTAACGGCCGCCACAGGTGATCAGGGTAAGCACCTCCGGTCCGTCTCGTCGGAACAACTCGTCGAGTGGCAGCGACCGTTTGGCCAGCCGCTGCAGAGCCACGACCTCGTACGCCGCGGTGCGGCCGCCGTCGAGCGCCACCCGCACGACGTCACCACGCCGCACCTCGCGAAGGCGGTAGAACGCTCCCCGCCCCTGGGTGCTGGAGTCCACGTGCGCGGCCAGCACCACCGACCCCTCGCCGGAGCCCGGCCACGGGCCGAACCGGTACCACCCGGCCCGGCGGGCGTCGGAAGGCAGGGCCATCGCGCCGTCTGCCGCCACCCCGCTGAGCTGGACCGGCGCCGCGATCCGCAGCCGTGGGACCTCGACCCGCACCGGGACGGCCGGTGTTGCCGGTGTCGCCGGTGCTGGCGGTGTCGGTCTTGTCGGAGGGCTCTCTCCGGGTCGGGTGGGGGGCGTGGAGGGCGCTCTCGAGGCGCCGGTCGGTCGCTCGCCCCAGTGATGGTCGGGCCGGCTTAACGCCCAGGCCGCCGGAAGCCCGACCGCCACGGCCAGGCACAGGGCCAGGACCGTGGCGGCGGGCGGGAGGCGGCGCATCGAGGGTCAGTCGCGGGCCCGTGCCCGGACCAGTCGGGTGCCGGCCGCGGCGGCGCCGGTCACGGCGGCAGCGACGACCGCGAACAGCCACCACGGGGCGCCGTCGTCCGCGAGCCCGGCCTGGCCGGCCGGGATGCCGCCGGGCGCCGAGTGCAGGCCGCTGATGGTCTGCACCTTCAGGGCCAGGTTCTTGTCCGCGGCGCTGCCCCAGGCGTAGACGATGGTGTTGGTGCCCTCGTCGAGGTTGAGATCGGCAGGGCCGATGGCGACGGTGCTCGTGCCGGCGAGGACCACGTCGGCGGACACCGTGCCGGCCGCCACCTCGGCGGACTGCTCGCCAGGGTTCTCGAGATCCTTGAACACCGGCGTGCCGCCGGCCCGCACGTCGACAGCGGGGGCAGCCGCCGTGTGGCGCACGGTGAGTCGTGCCTTGCCCGCCGGCACCGTGCCGGTGTCGTTGACGAACGGCGTGAGCACCGGCTTGCCCGCGGCGTCCAGGTGGGCCGCCACCGTGACGTTGGCTCCGGCCGGGACCTTGACGTCGGCCGCCTGGATCGCCGGGGTGCCCGACGGCCCTTCGCCGTCCTTGAAGACGGCCAGGTCGTAGGTGCCGGCCGGCAGCTTCAACGGGTCGGTGAGGGTGCCCGGCTCGAAGTTCGGGACGATCTCCTTGCCGTTGGCGTAGACGTCGACGGTGAGGCCGGGTACGCCGTGGAACACCGAGACGGTGGCCTGCTCCGCAGCCGACGCCGGGGAGGCGAGGACGAGCGGCAACGCGGCCGCCGCCGCGGCTCCCGTGGCGAGGGCGCTGAGGACGAGTCGTGGACGCATCGAGGGTCTCCTGTCGGAAGGGGTTGCTGGTGACTGTTCTTCCGCGGCGGCACCACCGCCGGATGCACACGCGCCAGGACGCCGTGGCAGACTGGGCGGCGAACACAGCAGTTGCGTGCTCCGGGGTCGGTGCAATTCCGAACCGGCGGTGACAGTCCGCGACCCGCGTCCGGCGGCCTTCGGGCCGACGGCCGGTTGACCCGGTGGAACTCCGGGACCGACGGTGAAAGTCCGGATGGGAGGCAGCACGCGCGGGTGCTCGGCGGCGTCGTACGACGTGGCCGGCGCCCGTGGTCGGCGTGTCCCGTCGACCGCCCCGGAGCGCGCCCGAGACAGGGAGCGGCCGGTGGCCAGCCAGACCGAGGTCGCGGCGATGCGCCGCGCGGTCGAGCTGTCACGCCGCGGCGAGCGCACCACCCGCCCCAACCCCGTCGTCGGCGCGGTCGTCCTGGACGCCGCCGGCGCCGTGGCGGGAGAGGGGTGGCACGAGCGCGCCGGCGGCCCGCACGCCGAGATCGTCGCCCTGCGAGCCGCGGGGGACCGGGCGCGCGGCGGCACCATGGTCGTCACCCTCGAGCCGTGCAACCACACCGGGCGCACCGGTCCGTGCAGCACCGCACTCGTCGAGGCGGGGGTACGCCGGGTCGTGCACGCCGTCGACGACCCCACCGCCACCGCGGGAGGCGGCGCCGACACCCTGCGCGCGGCCGGCATCGAGGTCGAGGGCGGGGTGCTGCCCGAGGAGGCCGAGCGCGCCAACGCCCGCTGGCTGACTGTCGCCCGGCTGCACCGCCCGTTCGTCGTGTGGAAGGTCGCGGCGACCCTCGACGGCCGGGTCGCGGCGGCCGACGGCACCAGCCGCTGGATCTCCAGCCCGCAGTCGCGCTCCGACACCCATGACCTGCGGGCCACCTGCGACACGATCGTCGTCGGCGTCGGCACGGTGCTCGCTGACGACCCGCACCTCACGGTGCGCGACGCCGAGGGTTGCGTCACCGGTGAGCAGCCGCTGCGGGTCGTGGTCGACACGCACGGCCGCACCCCGAGCGAGGCGCGGGTGCGTGACGCCGCGGCCGACACGTGGATCGCGACGGCGGCTGAGACCGGCGCCGACGTCACCGGGCACGTCGACCTGGCGGCCCTTCTCGCGCTCCTGCACGCCCGGGGCCGCCAGCACGTGCTCCTCGAGGGCGGACCGACGCTCGCCGGGGCGTTCCTGCGGGCCGGGCTGGTGGACCGGGTGGTCGCCTACCTCGCGCCGACGCTGCTGGGCGACGGCCGCCCGGCGCTCGCCGGCACCGGTGTCCGGACCCTCTCCGACGGCATCGCCCTGGACATCGACGACGTGCGCCGGGTGGGCCCCGACGTACGCATCACCGCCCGCCCGTTGCGAAGGGAGGCCTGAGTGTTCACCGGCATCGTGGAGGAGCTGGGGGAGGTGACGTCGCTGGCCGACCTCGGCGACAGCGTCCGGCTGACCGTGCGCGGTCCGCTGGTCACGCGGGACGCCCGGCACGGCGACTCGATCGCGGTCAACGGCGTCTGCCTCACCGTCGTGGACAGCGGCGACGGGACGTTCACGGCCGACGTGATGCGCGAGACGCTCGACCGCAGCGCCCTCGGGGTGCTCGCGCCGGGCTCGCCGGTCAACCTCGAGCGGCCGATGCGCCTCGACGGTCGGCTCGGCGGGCACCTCGTCCAAGGTCACGTCGACGGCACCGCGACGATCCTCGGGCGCACGCCGTCGGAGCACTGGGAGGTCGTGCGCATCTCCCTGCCGGGCGACCTGGCGCGCTACGTCGTGCACAAGGGCTCGATCACCGTCGACGGCGTCTCGCTGACAGTGGCCGCGCTCGGCGACGAGGAGTTCAGCGTCAGCCTGATCCCCACGACGCTGGAGCTCACCACGCTCGGCCGCAAGGCCGTCGGCGAGCCGGTCAACCTCGAGGTCGACGTCGTCGCCAAGTACGTCGAGCGCCTCCACCTCGCGAGCGGCCAGGCGCCGGGTGCGGCGAGCGCCGCGCAGACCAGGACGACGGGGCGAGAGACGGAGGGTGAGCAGTGAGCGCGCTGCACTGGCTGTTCGAGGCCCAGGTCACCGTGGGCGGCCACCCGATCCTGTGGCGGGAGATCATCGGCAACGGCTTCGGCCTGGCGTCGGCGGTGGGCGGGATGCGCCGCCGGGTGTGGGCCTGGCCGGTCGGCATCGCCGGCAACGTCCTTCTCTTCACCGTGTTCCTCGGCGTGGCCTTCGACAACCCGCAGGGCGCCACGCTCTACGGGCAGGCGGCCCGGCAGGTCTTCTTCGTCGGCGTCAGCGTCTACGGGTGGCGTCGGTGGGCGCGGACCCGGCGTACGACGGGGCAGGCAGGCGCCGCGGTGGTCCCGCGGTGGGCCACGGCCGCGGAGCGGGCCGCGCTGCTGGCCGGCGGGGCGGGAGCGGTCGTCGTCTGCTTCCTGCTGTTCCACGCGCTCGGCGCCGGCTGGCCCGCGCCGTGGTGGTACTACCTGGCCGACTCGTGGATCTTCGTCGGGTCGGTGCTGGCGACGTACGCGATGGCCCGGGGCTGGGTGGAGTTCTGGCTGTGCTGGGTGGCCGTCGACGCCGTGGGGGTGCCCGAGCTGCTGCACTTCGGGTTCTACCCGTCGGCGGTCCTGTACGGCTTCTACGGGGCCTTCGTGGTCTGGGGGTTCGTCGTGTGGGCGCGGACCGCCCGCGAGGAGCGCCGGGTGGGCAGGCCGGTGGAGCCGGGCGTGGAGGCGCTGGCATGACCCACGAGGAGACGCTGATGGACCCGATCGAACGGGCGATCGACGACATCGCCGCCGGCCGCGCCGTCGTGGTGGTCGACGACGAGGACCGCGAGAACGAGGGCGACCTCGTCTTCGCCGCGTCGAAGGCGACACCCGAGCTGCTCGGCTTCATGATCCGGCACACCAGCGGCGTCGTCTGCGTGCCGATGGAGGCCCGGGAGCTCGACCGGCTCAAGCTGCCGCCGATGACTCACGTCAACGAGGATCGCAAGGGCACCGCCTACTCCGTCTCCGTCGACGCCCGCGACGGCGTGACCACGGGCATCTCGGCGGCCGACCGGGCGCGGACCATCCGGGTGCTGGTGGACTCGGCGACCGAGCCCTACGAGCTCACCCGCCCGGGTCATGTCTTCCCGCTGCGCGCCGCCGAGGGCGGGGTCCTGCGCCGGGCCGGGCACACCGAGGCGTCCGTGGACCTCGCCCGGCTCGCCGGGCTCACGCCGGCCGGCGTCATCTGCGAGATCGTCAACGACGACGGCTCGATGGCGCGACTGCCGCAGCTGCGGCGGTTCGCCGACGAGCACGGGCTGGCGCTGGTGTCGATCGCCGACCTGATCGCCTACCGCCGGCGCACCGAGCAGCTCGTCGAGCGGGTCGCCGAGACCCGGCTGCCGACCCGGTACGGCGAGTTCCGCGCGGTCGGCTTCCGCACCGCGTTCGACGCGTTCGAGCACGTCGCGCTGGTCAAGGGGGAGATCGCGGACGGACGCGACGTGCTGGTGCGGGTGCACTCCGAGTGCCTCACCGGTGACGTCCTCGGGTCGCTGCGCTGCGACTGCGGCCCCCAGCTCGAGGCCGCCCTGCGCACGGTGGCCGACGAGGGCCGCGGCGTGGTGCTCTACCTCCGCGGTCACGAGGGCCGCGGCATCGGGCTGCTGCACAAGCTGCGCGCGTACCAGCTGCAGGACGTCGGGCACGACACGGTCGACGCGAACCTCGAGCTGGGGCTGCCCGCCGACGCACGTGACTACGGCCTCGGCGCGCAGATGCTGGCCGACCTGGGCGTCCGGACCATGCGGCTGCTCACCAACAACCCGGCCAAGCGCGCCGGGCTGGAGGGCTACGGCCTCGAGATCGTCGAGCGGGTGCCGCTGGCGGTCCATCCCACCGCCGAGAACCTCCGGTACCTGCAGACCAAGCGCGACCGGATGGGACACGACCTGCCCGACCTCGGCGGCCTCTCCGAGCCGTCCGACGAGGCACTGCACGAAGGGACACCGACATGAGCCGCGCCGGATCGCCCGACCTGCACGTCGAGGGCGCGGAGGACCTGCGGGTCGGCGTCGTCGCCGCGATGTGGCACGAGCCCGTGATGGACGGGCTGGTGGCCGGCGCGCTGCGCGGTCTGGCGGAGTGCGGGCTCACCGAGCCCCTCGTCGTACGGGTCCCCGGGTCGTTCGAGCTGCCGGTGGTGGTGGCCCGGATGGCGGCGATGGGGTACGACGCGGCCGTCGCCCTGGGCGTCATCATCCGGGGCGGCACCCCCCACTTCGAGTACGTCTGCCAGGCGGCCGCCACCGGCCTCACCGGCGTCACGGTGACGACCGGCATGCCGGTGGGCTTCGGCGTGCTGACCTGTGACGACGAGGAGCAGGCGCTGGCCCGGGCAGGGCTCGAGGGCTCGCAGGAGGACAAGGGCCGGGAGGCGGCCCTGGCGGCGGTCGCGACGGCGGTGGCGCTGCGCGACCTGCGGCTGGGCGGCTCCTGACCGGTTCGGGCCGCCCGCGTCGCGTCGCGCGCCGGAACGTCCCTCCGCGCCGCGTACCGACCGGCACACGAGGTAGCCACTTTCGGCCCCGCTGCCCGCCCGAGAGGCTCCGTTGTGTGCGGGTCGGTACGGAAGCCTAGAGTCCTGACCGTGGTGCACACCGTGGCGGAGCGGTACGTCCAGGCGCTGGCCCGGCGGGACCAGCCGGCGCTCATGGCGCTGCTGGCCCCCGACGTCGACTTCCGCGGCATGACTCCCGGCCGGTTCTGGGAGTCGCATGACGCGCGAGAGGTCGTCGAGGACATCTTGGGCTCGTGGTTCGAGGAGTCCGACGTCGTCGACGAGGTGCTCGCGTTCGCCCGCGACTGGGTCGTCGACCGTGAGCGCGTCGGCTACCGGTTCGCCGGGCACAACGCGGACGGCAAGTTCGTCGTCGAGCAGCAGGCCTACCTCACCGTCACGGACGGGCGGATCAGCTGGATGCGGGCCTTGTGCTCGGGCTACCGGAAGGTGGACTGATGACGATTCCGGCACGGGTCAGCCTCGTCACGCTGGGGGTGGCCGACGTGGCCCGCTCGCTGGCGTTCTACCGCCGCCTCGGCTGGGAGGCCGCGGTCGAGACCGACGGCTTCGCGGTCCTGCGGACGAGCGGCACGTGGGTGGCGCTCTATCCGCAGGGCGACCTGTCCCGCGACATGGGGGACCCGCCCCCGGCGGGCGCGCCCCGGCGTACCTCCCTGGCCGTCAACGTGGAGTCGCCGGACGAGGTCGACGCGGCGCTGGAGGATGCCCGGGCCTCGGGTGGCTCGCTCCTCGCGGCGGGGCGGCGGGCCGAGTGGGGCGGCTACACGGGGTACTTCGCCGACCCTGACGGGCACGCGTGGGAGGTGGCCCACAACCCGCTGTGGCCGCTGGACGAACGGGGCGTGCCGCGCATCGATCAGGGCCCCTGAGAGGATGGCGCGCGTGAAGACGTTCGACGCGCTGTTCGCCGAGCTGAGCGACAAGGCCGTCACGCGCCCCGCCGGGTCCGGCACCGTGGCCGCCCTCGACGCCGGCGTCCACGCGATCGGCAAGAAGGTCGTCGAGGAGGCGGCCGAGGTCTGGATGGCGGCAGAGCACGAGACGCCTGAGCGGGCCGCCGAGGAGATCTCGCAGCTGCTGTACCACCTGCAGGTGCTGATGCTGGCCCGCGGGCTCTCGCTCGACGACGTCTACGCTCGACTCTGACCTTCCCCGCCTGAGAGGTTCACCGTGCTGCGCGTCGCCGTGCCCAACAAGGGCTCCCTCGCCGAGCCGGCTGCCGCCATGCTGCGCGAGTCCGGCTACCGGCAGCGGTCCGACCCGCGCGAGCTGGTGCTGCACGACCCGGGCAACGACACCGAGTTCTTCTTCCTCCGCCCCCGCGACATCGCGACGTACGTCGGCTCCGGCGACCTCGACCTCGGCATCACCGGCCGCGACCTGCACACCGACGCCGGCGCTGACGTGGTCGAGGTGCTCG
>DASVBJ010000217.1:0-6139 GCA_036375895.1 Actinomycetes bacterium
GGCGGCCGCTGGACGCTCGGACCGTCCGCGGCGCCCGACGCGGGAGCGCGGCCCCGAGCAGGCGGAGAGTGCGCGACACCGGCCGCGGCGCGTCGAGCCCGTGATCCCGGACGATGTCACCGGCCGCGAGCTCGACCGGGCCGTGCGGGCCGAGCTCAGCTCGCTGGCCAAGCTCAACGCCGAGGCGGTGGCCCGGCACCTGGTCATGGCCGGGCGGCTGCTCGACACCGACCCGGAGGCCGCCTACCTGCACGCCAAGGCCGCCCAGGCCCGAGCGGGCCGGGTCGGGGCGGTGCGCGAGGCGGCCGGCCTGGCCGCGTACGCGACCGGACGGTTCGCCGAGGCGCTGTCCGAGCTGCGGGCCGCGCGGCGGATCACCGGGGACGACAGCCTGCTGCCGGTCCTCGCCGACTGCGAGCGCGGGCTCGGGCGGCCGGAGCGGGCCCTGGCGCTGGCCGCGACCCCCGAAGTGAAGGCGCTGCCCGCGGCGGCGCGGGTCGAGATGCTCATCGTCGCCTCCGGCGCGCGGCGCGACCTCGGCCAGGCCGAGGCGGCCGTGCTGGCCCTGCAGGGTCCCCAGCTGCGCCCGGAGGCGCGGCGACCCTGGTCCGCGCGCCTCTTCTACGCCTACGCGGAGGCCCTGCTGGACGCCGGGCGCCGGGACGAAGCCGCGCAGTGGTTCGGCCACGCGGCCGCGGCGGACACCGCGGGAGAGACCGACGCCGACGAGCGACAGGCCGAGCTGCACGGCATCGTGTTCCTCGAGGAGCCGGCAGACGAGGAGCCGGCAGACGAGGAGCCGCCGGGCGCCGGCCCGGCGGACGGGGAGAGCCCGGCGCGCTAACCCCCACGATCCCCAGCCTCCGGACCGCCCGACTGGTGCACAGATTCGGTCGCGGCCCGTACTTCGGGCCTGCGGTGCCCGACGCTGGTCGGGAGGCGCCCGCACGGGCGCGCCGGGACCAGGGAGGCGGTGCCGATGGCGTCGACGGACGGGGAGGCGGGCGACGTGGCGCACCACAACGAGGTGCGCCTGATCGGGCGGCTGGCCGCGGTGCCGGTGGCGCGCGAGCTGCCGAGCGGAGACCGGCTCCTGCAGTTCCGCCTGGTGGTGGCCCGGGCGCCGTCGGGACGGTCGGGCGGAGGGGGCCGCCGGGCCCCGACCGTCGACACCCTCGACTGCGCGGCCTGGCGTCGAGACGTCCAGCGCACCCTGGGCTCGTCCCAGGTCGGCGACGTGCTCGAGGTCACCGGCGCGCTGCGCCGCCGGTTCTGGCGGACGCCTGGCGGGGCCGCGAGTCGCAGCGAGGTGGAGGTCGTGCGATTGCGCCGGCGGCTGCGGGCCGCGACCTGACCCGGCCGCGGCGCCTCAGGGCCGCGGGTTCGGGTGGTCAGTCCGTGAGCAGCCGGAGCACCAGACCGGTGCGCGGCTTGGGCCCGAACGACGTCGACTTGCGCGGCATCCGCTCGCCCCCCGCGGCGATGGCCAGCACCTCGTCGACGGCGACCGGCCGCAGCAGCACAGCGGTCCCGCCGCTGCGCTCGGCCCGGCGCAGGGCGCCCGCGGCGTCGTGGACGTAGGCCGTGCGCGGGCTGCCGTCCTCGATACCCCACAGCCGCTCCAGCAGCAGCGCGTGCAGCACGCTCGCGTCGAGGCCCTGCCACAGGGCGGAGTGCATCGGCGGCAGCGCGTGCGACACCGCGTGCGGCGCCGGGTCGTGCAGCAGGGCGAACGACGACCGGCCGTCGGCCACGAGAAAGGGGTGCCGGCCGGGCGCGTCCCGCAGCGCGGCGAGGGCCGCGTCCGGCGAGTCGCCGACCCGCCGCACCTCGAAGACCGGCTGCGCCCGCCGGAGCGCCTCGTCGAAGGGCAGGCCCTCCACCACCCGATGGATGGCCTGCACCGTGAGCGGGTAGGCGCGCGAGTCGACGAGCAGCGCCAACCCGTGGTCCCACGGCCCGGGCCCGGCCCCGTCCGCGCGCCGTTCCGCCTGCAGCCTGCGGTAGGTCGCGTACCGGTGGTGGCCGTCGGCGATGAGCGCCTGGCGCGGGGCCAGGTCGGCCGCCACCGCCTCCTGCAAGTCGGCGTCCTCGAGCGCCCAGAGCCGGTGGGTGAGCCCGTCCTCGGTGACCGTCTCGACGAGTGGGGGCGTCGCCGCGACACCGTCGATGACCTCCACGGTGCGCCCGCCGCCGTCGTACACCAGCAGGATCGGCTCGAGGTTGGCCTCCGTCGCCCGCATCAGCTCGAGGCGGTCGGCCAGCGGGCCGGGCATGACGTCCTCGTGCGGCAGCACGACCCGCTCCACCGGGTCGCGCAGCTCGATCGCGGCCAGCAGCCCTCGTTGCAGCAGTCCCGGAGCCGACTGCTCGTAGACATAGATCGCGGGCGTGCCGTCGCGCCGCAGCGTCCCGTCCTCGAGCCAGCGCCGGAGGCGGACCGCGGCGTGCTGGTAGCGACCTCGGCCGTCCGCGTCGTCGTCGCGTGGCAGGATCAAACGGACCACGTTGTGGGGGTCGAGCTGCTCGAGGTGGGCGGCACCGTCGGCGTCGATCACGTCGTACGGCGGGCTCGTCACCGCGGCAAGGTCCGACACCCGGGCCGGGTCGAAGCGGACACCGCGGAAGGGCGTCACCACGAGCGGCCGACGTGGACGGTCGCCCGACGGCGCGGTGTCGTGGGGCACGGGCATGGCGGGCATCGTACGGGGGAGGCGAAGGAGGACTGAGACGTGGCGGAGCGCTCTGACCCGGGCGGGCGGCCCGCGGGCGAGGTCTACGACTGGTACGTCCGCGCGCTGGCCCTGCTCGACGGCGGCAACCCGGCGGCCGCCGCGTCGCTGCTCTCGCACGCCCGCGCGCAGGAACCGACCTCGGCGAGCGTGCTGGAGGCGCTGGCCCGCGCGCTCTTCGACGCCGGCCGCTACGAGGCGGCGGCCCGTCACTTTGCCGAGCTGGTCGAGCGGCAGCCCGACAACGACTACGCCCGGTTCGGGCTCGGCCTGGCCCGGATGCGCCTCGGCGACCACGCCGGCGCCGTCGAGCACCTCCGGGTGGCCACCGTGATGCGGCCCGAGCAGAGTGACTACCAACGGGCCCTGCGCGACGCCCGCGCCACTCTGCGCTTCCGTGAGCAGGCGCCGTGAGCGAGCTGGGGCACTCGGACCAGCCGCTCGCAAGTCGCCACGACACCGCACTGGTCGACCTGGACGGCGTGGTGTACGTCGGGCCGGACCCCGTGCCGGGCGCCATCGAGGGGCTGGCCGCCGCGCGGGACAAGGGGATGCGGGTGGCGTTCGTCACCAACAACGCCTCCCGGACGCCCGACGCGGTCGCCGCCCACCTGCGCGACCTGGGGCTGCCGGCCACGGCCGAGGATGTCGTGACGTCCGCGCAGGCGGCGGCCCGGATGGTCGCCGAGCGGGTCGCCGCCGGGTCGGCGGTCCTGGTCGTCGGCGGAGAGGGGCTGGAGGTCGCCCTCGCCGAGCACGGGCTGCGCGCGGTGCGGTCGGCCGACGACGAGCCGGCCGCCGTCGTGCAGGGCTTCGCGAAGGACGTCGGCTGGGTCCAGCTCGCCGAGGGTGCGCTGACCGTCGCCCGCGGGGTGCCCTGGATCGCCTCGAACCTCGACCGGACGCTCCCCACCGCACGCGGCCTCGCGCCCGGCAACGGCGCTCTCGTCGACGCCATCACGGCCGCCACGGGGGCCAGACCGGAGGTCGCGGGAAAGCCCGAGCTGCCGCTGCACCAGGAGGCGGTGCGCCGCACCGGCTCGCGCAGCCCGCTGGTGGTGGGCGACCGGCTCGACACGGACATCGAGGGCGCCAACCGCGCCGGAGTGCCGGCGCTGTTGGTGCTGACCGGGGTGACGTCGCCGGCCGAGCTGCTGGTCGCGCCGCCGCAGCTGCGCCCGACGTACGTCTGCGAGGACCTCGGCACCGGCCTGGTCGCGCCGCACCCGGCGGTCGTCGCGCAGGAAGGTGGGTGGAGCTGTCGGGGCTGGGGAGCGGCCTGTCGGGACGGACACCTCCGGCTGACCGGGTCCGGCGAGCGCATCGACGCACTGCGCGCACTGTGTGTCGCAGCATGGGAGGAGCCGGCGGGCTGCGCAGGAGCGGCTGCGGCGGAGGTGCTCGGGCGCCTCGGCTGGTGAGGGGTAAGCGAATCGGGAAGCCCAGCGCACCCTCATACCGACGAGCGAGCGACTAGAGTCCGCCTGAAACTCGGTCAGAAATCCTCCGGACGGATTCCCAGCGCCGCCAGCGTCTTCTGGCGCGCTTCCTCCGGAAGCCACTCCTTGTGTCACCGGGCGGCAGTGGACTTCTTCGCCTACGCGCTCAGATCGGTCAACGGTGGACCCGATAGCGCAGGTGAAGCACCCGGTTGCCCTGAATCACCACGTCAGGATCCTCCAACAGGTGCTGCGCGTGGACCGACCCGAAGTAGCGCTTGCCGGACCCGAACACGACGGGTACGACGTCCATGCGCACCTCGTCGACCAGGCCCGCGGCAAGCACCTGGCCACCGACGTCGCCAGCAGCGACCTCGACGATGCGGTCACCCGCAAGCTCCTGCGCCTTGGCCACGGCTGCCTCGACGCCGTCGACGAAGTAAAACGGCGCCTCGGGGTCCCAGCCCTCGGGCTTCGGTCGGTGCGTCACGACGACCACGTGGTCGATCCCGCCCGGAGGCTTCCCGTCCCAGCCGTCCGTCATGTCGAAGACGTGGCGGCCGACCACGGTCGCCCCGATCTGGTCCCAGTACGGCCGGGTGTAGTCGTAGGACGTCTGCGACACCTTCACCTCGCCGCTCTCGTCCAACGGCACGTCACCGCCGGACAACCAGTCGAACAGCGGTCCCGGCTGGTCGTGCTCGTCCGCGACGAAGCCGTCCACCGACACCGAGCTGTACATGACCACCTTGCCCACGAGGCTCTCCTTTGCTTGGAGTGCCCCGAAACTAGCGTGTCGTGAGCTGTCGCTCTTGTGAGAAATCAATCGGCCGGCAGCGGCCAGCCGTCCAGCGCGTGGCCGGGATGTTCGCGCAGGAACCGCCCCCGGACTTCGACGTACCGGGTCGGCGTGAGCCCGGTGAACGCCCGGAACTCGCGGCCGAACTGGGCCTGGTCGAAGTAGCCTGCGCCACCGGCGAGGTCGCCCCAGTCGATCGGTCCGGCGGGGTTGATCGAGAACACGGTCCGTCCGCCGTGGCCAGCCGGTCTCGCAGCTAAGCAATGGCGGGCCGGCCCCTCGGGAGGACGTTCACAACGCCAGACCAGAAGACGCTCAACGCCTTCCGAGGCTGCGGTACGTGCGGTGCTGCGTGCGCTCGATCCTGATTCGCGGCGCGAGTGCCTGCGCCGGTAGTTTGCCGGTTCAGCAGCGATGAGTTTCGCGGTGGTCCCAGGTCTATACGTCGGAC
This sequence comes from Actinomycetes bacterium, assembly GCA_036375895.1. Classification (GTDB taxonomy): domain Bacteria; phylum Actinomycetota; class Actinomycetes; order JACCUZ01; family JACCUZ01; genus DASVBJ01. The sequence goes on from DASVBJ010000217.1 coordinate 5,422, forward strand.
CGCTCCGTCGCACTCGAATCGAGAGGCATCTTGAAACTTCTTCTCACGTCCGCGGGCGTCAAGAACGCCAGCATTCACCACGCGTTGGTCGATCTCCTGGGCAAGCCGATCGCCGACTCGAGTGCCCTGTGCATCCCGACAGCGCAATGGGGCCATCCGATGTGCGGGCCGGGCGTCAAAGCCTGGCAATTCATCAGCGGGAAATCCGAGAATCCCATGGTCGACCTGGGCTGGAAATCCGTCGGCGTGCTGGAGCTCACCGCGCTGCCCAGCATCGATGAAGAGCGCGGGGTGCCCCTGGTGCGGGAGACGGACGTGCTGCTGGTGGCGGGCGGCGATGCCCTCTACCTGTGCCACTGGATGCGGCAGTCCGGGCTGGCGGACCTGCTTCCGTCGCTGAGCGAGACGGTCTGGGTGGGCCTGAGCGCCGGCAGCATGGTGATGACCCCCAGGATCGGCGAGGACTTCGTCCAGTGGACACCGCCGACCGGTGACGACAGCACCCTGGGCATCGTTGACTTCTCGATCTGTCCACACCTGGCTCAGGAGGGCATGCCCGGCAACTCCATGGCCGAGGCGGAACAATGGGCGGCCGGCATCTCGGGTCCGGCGTACGCGATGGACGACGAGACGGCCATCAAGGTGGTCGACGGCACCGTCGAGGTCGTGTCAGAAGGGCACTGGAAGCACTTTCCCTCTTAGCCGCCGACGCCGACAG
>DASVBJ010000233.1:0-8699 GCA_036375895.1 Actinomycetes bacterium
GTCGACGGCGAGGCACCGGTCGGCGTCCCCGTCGACCGCGATACCGAGGTCGGCACCGTGCTCGAGGACCGCGGCCTGCAGCTTGTCCAGGTGGGTCGAGCCGCAGCCGTCGTTGATGTTCGTGCCGTCGGGCTCGGCGCCGATCACGATGACCTCCGCGCCGGCTCGCCGCAGCACCTCCGGTCCGACCTGGAAGGCGGCGCCGTGCGCGCAGTCCATGACGACCGTCAGGCCGTCGACGCGGTTCGGTGCGGTCGAGAGGAGGTGGGCGACGTACTGCTCGTGCAGGTGGCTGGCGTCCTTGACGCGGCCCACGGCCGCGCCGGTGGGACGGGACCAGTCCTCCCGCATCCGTGCCTCGATCGCGTCCTCGAGCTCGTCGGCCAGCTTGTGGCCGCCCCGGGCGAAGAACTTGATGCCGTTGTCGGGCATCGGGTTGTGACTCGCCGAGAGCATCACGCCGAGGTCGGCCCCCACCGCGTCGGTGAGGAAGGCCACGCCAGGGGTCGTCAGCACCCCCACGTCGAGGACGTCGACACCTGCGCTGGCGAGCCCCGCGACGACCGCGGCGGACAGGAACTCCCCGGAGGCCCGGGGGTCACGGCCGACGACCGCCACGGCACGGTGCCCCTCGAAGGCGCCGGCGTCGCCGAGCACGTGCGCGGCAGCCACCGACAGGTCCAGCGCCAGCTCGGCGGTGACGTCGCGGTTGGCCACACCCCGCACCCCGTCGGTGCCGAAGAGCCGTCCCACCAGATCTTCCTCCTCGAATGCAGACGTGCCCCGGCGGCCGAAGCCCCGGGGCACGTCTGACGGCAGTGTCGCGAAGGCGCTCAGCGCTTGCTGTACTGAGGTGCCTTGCGGGCCTTCTTCAGGCCGTACTTCTTGCGCTCCTTGGCCCGCGGGTCGCGGGTCAGAAAGCCTGCCCGCTTGAGCGCGGGCCGGTTGCCCTCGGCGTCGATCTCGTTGAGGGCGCGGGCGATCGCGAGCCGCAGCGCACCGGCCTGACCGGAGACGCCGCCGCCGTGGATGCGGGCGATGATGTCGAAGCGCTTGTCGATCTCGAGCGTCACGAACGGCTCGTTGACGAGCTGCTGGTGCACCTTGTTCGGGAAGTACTGCTCGAGCGGCCGGCCGTTGATCGTCCACTGGCCGGAGCCGGGGACCAGCCGGACGCGGGCGATGGCCTCCTTGCGCCGGCCGGTGGCGGCGCCGGGCGCGGTGACGATCTCACGCGGGGTCGTCGTGGTGAACGACTCGGTCGACTCGGAGGTGTAGCTCTCCGGGGCCTCTGTGCTGGTCTCGGCAGTGGTCTCGGCCACGATGTCTCTTCTCGCTTCGGTGATTGGTCGGCGGCGTCAGCGCGCTACTGCGCGACCTGGGTGATCTCGAACGGGACGGGTGACTGGGCCTGGTGCGGGTGCGCCGGCCCGGCGTACACCTTGAGCTTCTTCAGCATCGCGCGGCCGAGCGAGTTGTGCGGGAGCATGCCCTTGATCGCCTTCTCCACCGCCCGCTCCGGGTGGCGCTCGAGCAGCTCGGAGTACGGCGTGGCGCGCAGGCCGCCCGGGTAGCCCGAGTGGCGGTAGGCCATCTTCGTCTCACGCTTGTTGCCCGACAGCGCGACCTTGTCGGCGTTGATGACGATCACGAAGTCGCCGGTGTCGACGTGCGGCGCGTAGATCGGCTTGTGCTTGCCGCGCAGGAGCGTGGCGGCGTGGGTGGCGAGCCGACCGAGCACGACGTCGGTCGCGTCGATGACGTGCCACTGACGCGTGACGTCGCCGGGCTTGGGGCTGTACGTGCGCACGGGGGTAGCCTTCGTGATCTCGGTGGACGGTGCTGGTGCCTGGTGCTCCACAGCTCAGGAACGGCTGACGGGCACAACGACCTCGCAGAATACCCGTGGCCCCCACAGGGGGTCAAAGCGAGCCCTCCCAGCAGGATCCCTCCCGACCTCCCCGGCAGCGATCATGCACGTTCCGTCGCCCCCCGGGCGGCGGGTCGGGTGAGCGCGCGCCAGGAGGATGTCGGGACGGCGGGCGGGTCACCCCGAGGGGAACGTCACTCCCGTCGCGTCAGCGATCCGACCGAGGTCGTCGAAGGCCGCCACGGCCAGCTGCAGTCCCTCGCCGCGGCTGTCGTACACGTCGCGCAGCCTGCTGGCGTCCTGCGGCGACAGCTGCAGCTGGTCCTCGGCGAGCAGCGTCAACGGCACCGACTGCCCGCCCGAGACGGTCTCCGCATCCAGCGTCAGGCTCTCCCCCCAGTAGAGGCGGTAGGTCCAGCCGCGGGTGTCGGCGGGCAGGTCCCAGGCCACCAGGTCGGGCTGCACCCAGGTGGCCCGGCTCGTCGACAGGTCCGGGCCGGTCTCCTGCTGTCCCGGACGCGACGTGACGCTCGGCACGTGCGTGGCCGAGTCCCAGCTGAACGTCGTCACGTAGCCGTTCGCGGGCACCGTGAACGCGATGTTCGAGCCCCCCGCCGTGCCCCCCTCGCCGTAGTTCTCGTTCCACGACAGCCCGACCGTGGCCTTCCACTCGTAGCTGCCCGCGGGCACCTCGGTCGTGGCGAGCGAGTAGACCCCGTCGCCATCCGGGTCCTGCAGCCAGCCGCGCATGCAGTCGGGCAGCCAGTCACCCGGACACCCCATCTCCGACTGGAAGCTGCCGGCCGCGGTCACGATCTTGCTGACACGGTCGTTCGTCACCCAGTGGGTGCGATGGTCGTAGTAGAAGGACACCGGCGCCCCGTCGGTGGTGTAGCCGATGTCACCGCCGTTGCGCAGGGCACCGGCCCCGTAGTTCTCGTCCCACGACTTGTCGATGGCCGCCTTGAAGGCGTACCCGCCCGCCGCCGGCGACACGGTGGTCTTCCAGATGTCGTCGTCGGCGTCCAGCGCGAGCTGCGCCTGCGGGCAGGTGGGGTCCCAGTCACCCGGGTCGCTGCCGCCGTCGGTCGAGCTGTCCGGGCAGCCGATCTCCGAGCCATGGCTACCCGGGATCGACACCGCCTGCGGCTGGGTCACCGGGCCGACGCCGCCGCCCCCGCCACCGGCCGGCGGCGGGTCACCGACCACGCCGTACGTCGAGGCGACGCCGAGGTCGCCGTCGTGGTCGCGGACCACCGCCCGGTACTCGAGCAGCGTGCCCTTGGCCATCGAGCGCACGTCGTGGAACACGCGGTACGGCGCGTTGTCGTCAGTGCCGAGCAGGGTCCATCTGGTGCCGCCGACGGGCCGCCAGGCGACGCTGACCTGGTCGAAGTCGTTGCCGGGCAGGCCGACCCCGACCTCGGCGCGGCCGGACACGACACCGCCGGCCCCGGGTGACTTGAAGAACGGCGCCGGGGCGACGTCGTCCTCGGCCAGCCGCGCGGTCGCGCGGTAGACCACGAGCGAACGAGCCGGGACCGTCACGGTCACCCGCCCCTCACCGTCCGAGGTGATCTGCTGTGTCCCGCCTCCCGCTGTGGGCCACACCCGGCGCAGCGTCTGCCCCTCGGCGTACGTCGGGAACGTGGCCGTGCTCGCGGTGTCGGCGTTGTTGGCAGCCACCACGAACTCACGGTTCTCGCCGGCGCGGATCCGACTGAAGGCGTAGATGCCCGGTCCGTCGCTCGCGAAGCGGTGCACCTGGGCGCCGTCGGCCAGTGCCGGGTAGGCGTCCCGAAGGGCGGACAGCGCCGCCAGGTGCCGGTAGAGCGGGTGCCCAGGCTGGTAGTTGTCCTGCGCCGTCGTGGCGTCGGTGCCGATCAGGTCGTCGTCGTTGTAGGTCGCAACCTTGGAGGCGAACATGTCCTGGCGGGCGTCCTGGTCACCGCCGTCACCGGTGAAGCCCTGCTCGTCCCCGTAGTAGACGACCGGCTGGCCGCGGGTCACGTACATCAGCGAGTGGGCGAGCTCGTCGCGCTCCAGCAGCTGCTCACCGGTCGCGCCGGTGTCGCTGAGGAACTTCCCGATGCGCCCCATGTCGTGGTTGCCGAGGAAGGTCGGCAGCGAGTAGGCGTTCGAGTCGGCGTCGGTGAACCAGTCGCCGGCGGCGAAGAAGTCGCGCAGGCCCGTCGTGGGCTTGCCCTTGGCGAAGTTCGTGGCGTTGGCCTGGAAGCCGAAGTCGACGGTCGCCTGCAGCCGGCCGGTGGTCGTGTACTGCGACATGAACCTGGGGTCGGCGTCGAAGACCTCGCCGAACATGAAGAAGTCCTTGTTGCCGAGCGCGGCCGCGTAGCCCTTCACCTCGGGCGCGAACCGCTGCCAGAAGGCCATGTTCACGTGCTTGACGGTGTCGATCCGGAAGCCGTCGACGCCGGCGTCGCGCACCCATGCCTTGTAGATGTCCTCCATGCCGTGCACGACCTCGGGACGCTCGGTCCACAGGTCGTCCAGCGCCGCGTGCGTGCCGGCCGGGAAGTCGCCGTACTCGCTGTCCTCGCCGGTGAACGTCGACGTGCCGCGGTTGTGGTACATCGTCGGGTCGTTGAGCCAGGCAGGGGTCTTCGCGGTCTCGTCCGCGGGGCTACGGAATGTCGGGCGGTAGGGGAACGAGCTCTCGTCGACCGGCGGGAAGGTGTCGCCCGATGCGTAGTCGCGGTCGTCGAAGGGCGTGCCCGACGTGTCGACGTAGGGGGCCTGCGCCTTGCTCTTGTAGGGCACGGTGCCGTTCTCGGCGTATGCCGAGTCGGGGTAGTCGAGGACGTCGGCCGTGTGGTTGGTGATGATGTCGAAGAACACCTTCATGCCCTTGGCATGAGCCGAGTCGACGAGGGTCTTGAGGTCGGCGTTGGTGCCGAGATGCGGGTCGATCTTGGTGAAGTCGGTCACCCAGTAGCCGTGGTACCCGGCGCTCTCCTTGCCCGGCTCGCCCTGCACCGGCTTGTTCTTGAACGACGGCGTCATCCAGATCGCCGTCGTACCCAGGCCCTTGATGTAGTCGAGCTTGGCCGTCAGCCCCTGGAGGTCACCGCCGTGGTAGAAGGCCTTGTCGGTCGGGTCGAAGCCGGACTGCAGCCTGCCGCCGGTCAGCCCTCCGGTGTCGTTGGCGGTCGAGCCGTTGGCGAACCGGTCGGCCATGACGAAGTAGAAGCGCTCCCGCGTGAGGTCCTTGCGCAGGCTGGTCCGGGCCAGCGCGCGGTCGGACGGCACTAGTCCCGGCTGGTCTTTCGCCGGCGCGATGGCGAGCCGGTGGGAGGCGTGGTCATAGGTGAAACGGAGGGAGGCCGGCTCCAGCAGGACGAGCGGGATGTTCGGGCCGGCCGCGACCCCGTCGGCGCCGTAGTTCTCCGTCCAGCTGCCGTCGAGGCGGACCTTCACCTCGTAGGAGCCGGCCGGGACCGCGAAGGTGTTCGCGAACGTGCTGGCGCCCGGAGAGGTCTGCAGCAGGTCGGTCCGGTCGCAGGACTCGTCCCAGTCGGCCGCGCAGCCGAGCTCGCTCATCAGGGAGCCCATCAGGGTGACCCGGTCGGGCACCGGGGTGTGGTCGGCGGCCGCCGGGCCGGCCGTCGCCGGCGCGAGCGCGACGAGCAGGCCGAAGGCGGCGGATGCGGCGAGCCGCAGGGTCAGGTGACGTCGGCGCATCGCTGACTCCCCAGGTCGGGATGGCTGGCAAACCCGGCTCCCGCCCAGGAACCGGTCAGGTTGCCCGCAAACCTAGACCTATGGGGCGGTCAGGAGAAGCCCCACATACCCGCCATTGCGGTTACGGGGTCAGGCCGCGGTGGACGCGGCCTCCAGTGCCGCGTCGACCTTCGGGGTCACGCCGCTGACCGCTACCCGCGTCTGGCGCAACAACAGCCTGGCAGCGGCGACCAGGTCGTCGCTGTCGGTGCCGCGGACCATGAGCATGCCCAGCACCCGGCCGCTGCCCGGCAGGGCCACCGACAGCTCGTACTCGGTCGTGCCGTTGTCGTGCTTCAGCGTGGCGAGCACCGCCGCTGCTCCCATGCGGGTGAAGACGTCACCCGGGAACTCCTCGTGGGTCCGCTCGGCGCCGTTCGCGTCGATCAGGGAGGGACAGGTCTTCGGCACGGCGGCAAGGTCGGCCACCGCAGCCTTGGTGCCCCCGGGCCGATAGGCCACCAGCTCGAGCGTGGCGTAGACCTGCCGCCCGTTGCCGGACGTCCACCCGGGGGTCATCCAGGCGCGCGCGACCCGGCTCACACGCAGTGCCTCGCTCTTCGGTGCCGTCCGGCACTGGAACACGGTCGGCGCGGTGATGCCCCTGGCGGTGTTGGCCGCCTCGAACTTCGCGTCGCGGCGCATGCCGACGGCCTTGTCCGCGGGCAGCGCCGCGGCGAGCAGCGGCTCTACCTCGGCCGCCGGGTCGGCGGTGGATGTCGTGGCCGAGGGGGTGACCTTCGCCTGGCCGGCGGCCGCCGCCGGCTCGGCAGGGTCTGCGCCGCAGGCGGACAGCGCCAACGCCGTCACCGTCGCCACCACGAGCCGAGAGCCGGTCCACCGCATGTGCCCACCCCGTTCGCCTCTGCAGCTCGGCACACTGCCGACGGCGGTACTGTCCCCACCCCGCCCGACGATCATGCATCCCAGAGACGCCCTCCTCAGCGGGCGCGCTCGACCCGGCCCTCGTCCCAGACCGGCTCGGGCGACTCGTAGACCCCGCCGTCGGCGCCGAACACGACGTACCGGTCGAAGCCGCGGGCGAACCAGCGATCGTGGGTCACCGCCACCACGGTCCCCTGGAAGGACTCGAGGCCTTCCTCCAACGCCTCCGCGGACTCCACGTCGAGGTTGTCGGTGGGCTCGTCCAGCAGCAACAGGGTGGCGCCGGACAGCTCGAGCAGCAGGATCTGCAGGCGCGCCTGCTGGCCGCCGGAGAGCGACTCGAACGTCTGCTCCGCCGCATGCGCCAGCTCGAACCGGTCGAGGGCCCGCGACGCCTCCTCGCGGCCCATGCCGGCGCGGTGGTCGTCGCCACGCCACAGGATGTCCAGCAGGGTCCGGCCGACGAGCTCGGGATGCTCGTGGGTCTGGGCGAACAGCCCCGGCCGCACCCTGGCACCCAGCCGGGCCACGCCGGTGTGCGCGACCGGCACGAGGTGCAGGTCCTCCACGGGCCGGTGTTCCGCGCCGGGGTCGCTGCCGCCCGCGGCCAGCAGCCGGAGGAAGTGCGACTTGCCTGACCCGTTTGACCCGAGCACGGCCACCCGGTCGCCGTACCAGACCTCGAGGTCGAAGGGCGCCATCAGCCCGGTCAGCTCCAGCTGCTCGCAGATGACCGCCCGCTTGCCGGTGCGCGCGCCGCGCAGCCGCATGCGGACGTTCTGCTGCTGCGGGATCGCCTCGGGCGGACCGGCCTCCTCGAACTTCCGCAGCCGGGTCTGCGCGGCCTGGTAGCGCGAGGCCATGCCGTCGTTGTAGGCGGCCTTCTGCTTGTACATGAGGACGAGCGCCTTGAGCTTGGCGTGCTCCTCGTCCCAGCGGAGCCGCAGCTCCTCGAGCCTGGCGAACCGCTCCTTGCGGGCCGCGTGGTAGCTCTCGAACCCTCCGCCGTGGATCCAGACCGTGTTGCCGGCCGCCCCCAGCTCGACCGTGACCACCCGGGTGGCGGTCCGGGCCAGCAGCTCGCGGTCGTGCGAGACGTAGAGCACCGTCTTCGGCGACTCCTGCAGCGCCCGCTCGAGCCAGCGCTTCCCCGGCACGTCCAGGTAGTTGTCCGGCTCGTCTAGCAGGAGCACCTGGTCAGGGCCGCGCAGCAGGGCCTCGAGCACGAGGCGCTTCTGCTCGCCGCCGGACAGCGTGCGGACCTCGCGCCACTGAGCCCGGTCGTACGGCACCCCCAGCGCGGCCACCGTGCAGGTGTCCCACAGCACCTCGGCGTCGTAGCCACCCGCGTCCGCCCAGTCGACGAGCGCCTGGGCGTAGCGCAGCTGCGTGCGCTCGTCGTCGTGCTCCATCATCGCCAGCTCGGCCTGCTCGAGCGCCGTCCCGGCGTCGCGTACGGCGGGCGGGGCAACCGAGAGGAGGAGGTCTCGCACGGACGAGGCGTCCCGCACCGACCCGACGAACTGCCGCATGACCCCGAGGCCGCCGGACCGCGCGACCGACCCCTCGTCGGCGGCCAGGTCGCCGATGACGAGCTTGAGCAGCGTCGTCTTGCCCGCGCCGTTGGCGCCGACCAGCGCCACCTTGGCCCCGTCGCCGACCCGGAACGAGACGTCGCGCAGCAGCACCCGGCCGTCAGGCAGGGAGAAGCTGATGCCGTTCACGTCGACGTGGCCCACGTGACACGAGTGTGGCCGGTGACAGAAGCCGCCGCGACCCAGTTAGGCCCGAGGCACACCTCGGGAACGAGTCGCGGTCAGGTGATCCTCGGCCCGATCCCCTGCTGCAGGTCGCCCGCGTCCACGACCTCCTTGCCCAGCGGCCGGATCGACAGCCCGGCCAGCTTCCACACGGCGATGCCGAACGGGATGCCGATGATGGTGATCATGAGCGCGAGCCCGTGGATCAGCTGGATGAGCGCGAGCCACCAGCCGACGAACACGAACCAGACGATGTTGCCGATCGCGCTCATCGCCCCGGCCTCGGGCTGGCGCACGACGGTCCGGCCGAAGGGCCAGAGCGCATATCCCGCCAGCCGGAAGCAGGCGACGCCGAACGGGATGGTGATGATCAGGATGCACGCGATCACGCCGGCGATGACGTAGCTCACGGCTACCCCGATGCCGGCGAAGATCAGCCAGAG
>DASVBJ010000263.1:0-4153 GCA_036375895.1 Actinomycetes bacterium
ACAGCGCCGGGTCACGGCGGTCACCAGGCCCGCGAGCGGTACGCCGGGTCGGCGCCGAGGATGCGCTCGGCGGCCAGCCGGCCGGACACGAGCACCATCGGGACGCCCACCCCCGGCTGCGTCCCCGACCCGACGAACACCACGTTGTCGCCCCACAGGTTGCGCGGCCGGAACGGCCCGGTCTGGAAGAACGAGTGCGCGGCCGCGAAGGGCGCACCACGCTCCATGCCCCGCGCGGCCCAGTCCAGGGGCGTCGTCACGTGCTCGACCTCGATCGCGTCACCGAAGCCGGGGTAGCCGCGGCGCTCCAGCGTCGCCACCACCTCGTCGCGGTAGCGCGGCCCGGCCGCGCGCCAGTCGATCGGCGCGTCGAGGTTCGGCGTCGGGAACAGCACGTAGTAGACCTGCCGGCCGGCCGGCGCGAGGGACGGGTCGCTGCGCGTCGGGTTGGTGACGAGCAGCGACGGGTCGCTCATCAGCCGGCCGTCGTCGATGATCTCCCGGAACACCTGCCGCCACGCGGTCCCGAAGTGGATGTTGTGGTGTGCCGCGTCCGGGTACGACGCGCTGGACCCCGCGAGCAGCAGGAAGCACGACGGCGAGTACCGCAGCCGCCGGACCGTCCACGGCTCGATGCCGAGCAGGTCGCGGAAGGCCACCGGCAGGTCCGGGTTGAGCACCACCACGTCGCAGGGCACCCGCTCGCCGTCGGTGGTGACCACGGCCGTGGCCCGCCGCCCCCGCCGCTCGACCCGGGCGACCTCGACGCCGTAGCGGATCTCGACGCCGTGCTTCTCCGCGGCGCCGGCCAGCGCGCGCGGCACCGCGTGCATGCCGCCCCGCGGGAAGAACACCCCGGCCACCGAGTCCATGTAGGCGATGACGGCGTAGATCGCGAGGGCGTCGTACGGCGAGAGGCCGGCGTACATCGCCTGGAACGAGTAGACCCGCTGCAGTCGCGGATCGCGCAGGTACTGCGCGACCTTCGGGGCCAGCGCCCGGAAGCCGCCCATGGCCGCCAGCCGGGCCAGCGTGGGGGTGAGCAGCTGCAGCGGGTGGTCGACGTTGCGGTCGATGAACTCGCGCATCTCCAGCCGGTAGAGGCGGGAGACGAAGTCGACGTAGCGCCGGTAGCCGGCCGCCTCGCCCGGCCCGCACACCCGCTCGATCTCGGCGCTCATCGCCTCGACGTCGGCGTGCACGTCCAGGGACGAGCCGTCGGCGAACCGCGCGCGGTACAGCGGCGTCACCGGGGTCAGGTCCAGCCAGTCGGCCAGCGACTCACCCACGCAGTCCAGCGCGTCGGCGATGAGGTCCGGCATGGTCAGCACGGTCGGCCCGGTGTCGAACGCGTACCCGCCGTCCGCCAGCAGCCCGGCCCGCCCGCCGGGCACCGCCTCCCGCTCCAGCACGGTGACCCGCCGGCCCGCGCCGGCGAGCCGCAGCGCCGCCGACAGGCCGCCGAGCCCCGCCCCGACGACGACGACGTGGTCGGTCGGCCCCGAGACCCGGCGCATCACACCGAGCGGGCGGTGGCGGCGTCGACCAGCCCGTCGAGCACGTCGCGGGCGACCGGGTCCAGCAACGGCGTGCCGAGCACGGCCCGGGCCTGCACGCTCAGGCGGGTGATCATGCCCTCCACCACGTCGAGCGCACCGGTGTCTGTGATGACCTCACGCAGCCGGTCCACCCCGGCGGCGTCCAGGCCGGGGTCACCGAGGCTGCGGCGCACCAGCGCGGCCTGGGCCGGTGAGGCCCGGTCCAGCGTCTCGGCCATCAGCACGGTGCGCTTGCCCTCACGCAGGTCGTCGCCGGCGGGCTTGCCGGTCTCGGCCGGGTCGCCGAAGACCCCGAGCACGTCGTCGCGCAGCTGGAAGGCCTCGCCGAGGGCGAGCCCGTAGTCGGCGTAGAGCTCGGCGAGCGCGGGGCTGGCGCCGGCGAGCGAGCCACCGAGCAGCAGCGGCTGCTGGACGCTGTACTTCGCGCTCTTGTAGTGGATGACGTGCCGGGCCCGCTCGACCGACGTCGACGCCAGCACCTGCTCGAGCATGTCGAGGTACTGCCCGCACATCAGCTCGGTCCGCATCCGGTCGAAGACGTCCCGGCCGCGGGCCAGCTCCTCGGCGGCCAGCCCGGACCCGGCGTACATCTCGTCGCACCAGGAGAGGCAGAGGTCACCCGCGAGGATCGCGCCGGCGACGCCGAAGTCCTCGGACGACCCGAGCCAGGCGTTGCCGCGGTGCAGGGCCGCGAACCGGCGGTGCGCGGCCGGCATGCCGCGCCGCGTGTCGCTGCCGTCCATCACGTCGTCGTGCAGCAGCGCCGCCGCCTGGAACAGCTCGAGCGAGGCGGCCACCTCCACGACCCGCGCGTCGTCGGGGCCGCCCGCGCCGCGCCAGCCCCAGTAGCAGAAGGCCGGGCGCAGCCGCTTGCCGCCGCGGATCAGGTCGGTGAGCGACTCCATCAGAGGGGAGAGGTCGTCGCTGATCGCGTCGAGGACCCCCGCCTGCCGGGAGAGGAAGTCGTCCAGCGCCTTCTGGACCCGCGTCCGCAGGTCCTCGGCGTCGAGTGGCGAGGGGTCCGTCACAACATCCGAGCGTAGGGGCATGTCCGGTCCTTCGCTGGGATGGGCCGAAGCGGATGCAGGGTGTCCGCTCCGTGGCCGGACCCCGACAGTGCGTCCCCGCTCGATTAGCCTCAGCGCCATGGCGCCACGCGACGACACGATCCGCGACCGGCTGGCGACCGGGGCGCGGTCCTTCTCGTTCGAGTTCTTCCCACCGAAGACCGACGAGGGGGAGCGGACGCTGTGGGAGGCCATCCGCCGGCTGGAGCCGCTCTCGCCGACCTTCGTCTCGGTGACCTACGGGGCGGGCGGCAGCACCAGGGACCGCACGGTCCGGGTCACCGGCCGCATCGGGCACGAGACGACGCTGACCCCGATGGGCCACCTGACCTGTGTCGGCTCGTCCCGCCGCGAGGTGCGCGCGGTGATCGGCCAGTACGCCGACGCCGACGTGCGCAACGTCCTGGCCCTGCGGGGCGACCCGCCGTCCGGCGTCGGTACGCCGTGGGAGCCGCACCCGGAGGGCATGTCCTACGCCATCGAGCTGGTCGAGCTCGTCCGCGGGCTCGGCGACTTCTGTGTCGGCGTCGCCGCCTTCCCGGAGGGACACCCGGAGGCGGCCGACCTCGACACGGACGCGCGGCACCTGGCCGCCAAGGCCGCGGCCGGGGCGGACTTCGCCGTGACGCAGTTCTTCTTCGACGCCGACGACTACTTCCGGCTCGTCGAGCGGGCCGCCCGGCACGGCTGCGGGATCCCGATCATCCCGGGGATCATGCCGGTGACCAACGTGCGGCAGATCCAGCGGTTCGCGCAGCTGTCCGGCGCGGCCTTCCCCGCGGACCTCGCGGAGCGGCTGCTGGCGGTCGAGGACGACCCGGAGGCCGTCCGTCGGATCGGCGTGGAGACGGCCAGCCGGCTGTGCGACCGGCTGCTCGCCGGCGGGGCGCCCGGCCTGCACTTCTACACGCTCAACCGGTCGACCGCGACCCGCGAGATCTACGAGCAGCTCGGCCTGGCCGCGCGCCGCTGACCGGGCATGGACCGTGACGGGTACCTACGGGGCTGGGCGGACCTGCACGGCGGCTACGACCCCCGCTCGAACGCGCTCGTGCGCGGGTGGCTCGCACTGACGTACGTCGTGGCGCGCCCGCTCGCGGCGGCCCGGGTGCCGCCCGACCTGCTGACGGCGGCCGGCCTGCTCGTCACCGCCGGCGCGGTCGGGCTGGCCGGGCTCGGCGGCCGCTGGGGGCTGGCGGCCGCGGCGGTGGTCGTGCTCTCCGGGCTGCTCGACAACCTCGACGGAGCGGTCGCGGTCCTGACCGACCGGGCGACCAGGTGGGGGTACGTGCTCGACTCGGTGACGGACCGGGTCGGTGACCTGCTCTACCTGGCGGCGCTGTGGGTCCTCGGCGCGCCGCCGGCGGTGTGCGTCGTGGGCGGCGTGCTGATGTTCCTGCAGGAGTACGCCCGGGCCCGGGCCGGCGCGGCCGGGCTGACCGAGGTCGGCGTGATCACCGTGTGGGAGCGGCCCACGAGGGTCATCGTCACCGCGGCCTTCCTCGCGTCCGCGGCCCTGCTGGGCGA
>DASVBJ010000320.1:0-4144 GCA_036375895.1 Actinomycetes bacterium
GTACTCCTGGTCGAGCGGGTCCCAGTGCGGCATGTAGGCCATGATCTCCCGGCTGCGGGCCCGCCACGGGAACATGTTCTCCACCGCGAACAGCACATGCGTCTCGTCCTGCATGCGGGCCAGGCCGTCGACGAAGCCGCGTGCGTACTCGCGCTGCCAGCGGAACGGCGGGTGCACGACGACGGTCGGCGCGCCGACCCGTTCGGCCGCCTGCTGCGCGCGGACCAGCTTGGTCCACGGGTCGGTGGTCCACACCCGCTGCGTGAGCAGCAGGCATGGGGCATGGATCGCGAGGATCGGGACGCCGAACCGCTCGGACAGGCCCCGCAGCGCGTCCGGGTCCTGGCTGACCGGGTCGGTCCACACCATCACCTCGACCCCGTCGAAGCCGAGGTCGGCGGCGATCTCGAAGGCCGTCGTGCAGGACTCGGGGTAGCACGACGCAGTGGACAGGCCGACCTTCGCCCCGGGGACCTGGACGACCGCAGCCATGGCGCCAGCCTACGGGCGGGCGCGCAGACCGCGGCTCGCCCCCGCCGTACGGGAGCCTGCCTGGCCCTAGGCTGTGATGGTGCCTGAGGTTCCTCTCGACTTCCCGCGGGCGTGGGTGGAGTTCGTCGACCCCGCCGACCCCGACCAGCTGTTCCGCTGCGACCTGACGTGGCTGACGTCCAGCTGGACGTGCATCTTCGGCAACGGCTGCAAGGGCATCTACGCCGACCAGCCGGAGGGCGCCGGCTGCTGCACCCTCGGCGCGCACTTCTCCGACAAGGACGACGAGAAGCGCGTACGCCGGTTCGTGCGCGAGCTGACGCCGCAGACCTGGCAGCACTACTCGCGCTCCTGGGTCGAGACCGACGAGGACGGCGGCCGCAAGACCCGCGTCGTGGACGGGGCCTGCATCTTCGCCAATCGGCCGGGCTTCGAGGGCGGCGAGGGATGCGCCCTGCACGGACTGGCGCTGCGCACCGGGCGGCACTTCGTCGAGACCAAGCCGGACGTCTGCTGGCAGCTGCCGATCCGACGGACCTTCGAGCACGTCGAGCGGCCCGACGACACCAAACAGCTCGTGATCACGATCTCGGAGTACGACCGGCGCGGCTGGGGCCCGGGCGGGCACGACCTCGACTGGTACTGCAGCGGCAACACCGAGGCACACGTCGCGACCGAGCCGGTCTACGTCTCCATGCGCACGGAGCTGGTGGAGCTGATGGGCCAGAAGGCGTACGACGAGCTGGTGCGGCACTGCGAGGACCGCCTGGCGAGCCGACGGATGTTCGCCCTGCACCCGGCGGACCCCAAGAAGCCGCGACGCGGCTAGGACAGCGGCGGTCGGGCTCCCCCCGGTCGGTAAGGGCTCGTCTGGCGACGGCCCTGTCAGGGCTCGTCCGGCCTGGTGATCGCGAACATGTAGCACCCCCAGGCGACGTTGCGGCTGTGCACGTGCGCCACCTCCGGGTCGGCGAGCAGCCGGGCGATCACCGCCTCCGGGTCCTGACCGTCGTGCACCGTGGTGCTGTCATGGATCCAGCCACGCCGGTCGTAGGCCCGCAGCACCTGCGGTCGGCCCCGCCAGTCGGGCGGGTAGGTCTCGGTGCTGCTCGGGCCCGGGCACGGCCCGGCGTGCGCGAGGACCGCGCCGACCTCACGGTAGGGGCTGGCCGGGATCGAGGGCTCGTAGCCGAAGAGCAGCAGGTCCGCACCTGGCTCGGCGTTGCGCAGGCAGCAGCGCAACGGCTCGCCGCCCTCGGCCACGAGGTGCACGGCTGCGTTCCCGGACGCGTCGGGCTCGCCGTCCCTGACCCGACGCAGCACGTCGGCGGGGAGCGGGAGGACGCGGAAGGCAGAGTTCGTCGTCGTCATGAGGCCAAGGCTGGCCCGCCCCACGCCGGTTCGCTGGCGGGCATCGGACACCTCGCTCGGGGGCGCGCGTACCCGCCGTACGCGCGTTGATCCCTGCCCGACGGCTACTTGCGCCGGGTGAGCCGACCGGCGGCCTCGAGCGCTCGAGCGTCGGGGACCTCGGAGACGCCGGGCCGGCCGAGAAGGGACGCGCAGTCCTGGATCGTGTCGGCGAGCAGGTCGCGGAGCACGTCCTCCGGCTGGGGGATGCAGGCGTCCGCGATGCCCTGCACGGCACACCGGACCGTGTTGGGAGCGGCGTGCCGGCGGAAGCCCTTCAACGAGGTGGTCCCGGTGCCCACGAACCGGCAGGCCCACCGGGTGGCTTCCGGCGTCTGCCGCAGCGCGTCGCTGCTCTCCGCGTCGAGCAGGCCTCCGGGGGCGCCGTCGAGGCGGCTCAGCACCCGGGTGGCGGTGATGACGGAGACAGCCAGCGCGCGCTGCCGGTCGGCGGCGACGACCGGCAGGGCGGTGCGTGCGCACCGGAGGGCGATGACGGCGTCCATCCGCACGTCATCGGTCGCCAGCCCGATCACCGAGGGGATGAGCGGGGCGAGGCGGGAACGGTTCTCGTCGGACGTGTAGTCGTTGACGAACCGGGCGAGCTCGCCGAGCAGGGGGTGGGTGCAGGACGGGTGGTCGCTCCACCGCTCGCCGGCGAGGTAGGACGCCAGCTCCATGAAGCAGGCCCCCTTGCGGGGGTTGCGGTGCCTGCCACGCGACAGCACGGGCATCAGGTCGGGAAGATCAGCAGCGCTACTCGACATGAGTCACTCCCACCGGACGGGCTACCTTTCGCACAGTCTGCGCCCGTCCTGGCGATCGCGACAGACCCTAGGCGCGGATCTTTCACGCTCCGGCTTTCTGCGGTGCCGGAGCAGTCCGGCGCGGGCCGGGTCTGGTCGGTCGGTCCTGGCACGATCGGGCGAGTGAGCGACGACCTGGCCGACTGGCTCGCCTGGCACGATCCGTACGACGAGCCCGGGTCGCCCCTGTCCCGACGGCTGCGGCTGGTGCAGGACCACATCTCGGCCTGGCTGCTCGCCAGTGAGGGGCGGCCCGTGCGGGTGGTCAGCGCTTGCGCCGGACAGGGCCGCGACCTGCTCGAGGTGCTGGCCCGCGCCCCGGACGCGTCCGCGGTGACGGCGCGACTAGTCGAGCTCGACCCGCGCAACGTGGAGATCGCTCGCCGGGCCGCACGCGCCGCGGGACTGGACGGGGTGGAGGTGGTCTGCGGGGACGCCGGCGTGATCGACGCCTACCTCGGGGCCGTCCCCGCCGACTTGGTCCTGATGTGCGGGGTGTTCGGCAACGTCGGCGACGACGACGTCCGCCGCACCGTCGGTCTGCTGCCCCAGCTGTGCGCGGCGGGCGCCACGGTCATCTGGACCCGGTCGCGTCGGGCGCCGGACCTCACCCCGGACATCCGCCGCTGGTTCGGCGAGGCAGGCTTCGAAGAGCAGGCGTTCGACGCGCCCTCGGACGCGCTGTTCTCGGTCGGGGTGCACCGGCTCGTCGCGGAGCCCGTGCGACCCGAGCCCGGTCAGGTGATGTTCCGCTTCGCCTGAGTGGTCGGCTCGACGGCAGTGCGCCCGCAGCGACGGCGGTCAGGGGATGACGCTGGGCTTGCGGGCGTCCTCATCTGATACATACCAGGACCGAACGACCCACCGGGTGAAACGACGAGGCGCCGCCAGCACGAGAGCGACGAATGGCAGGTAGCTACCGGCGATCACCCCAACGCTGAACAACGTTGCGGTGTGGTCGCGCGGCCAGAACACGAGCGCGAAGGCCACGGTCGTCATGGAGCCGATGACGAGCATCGCCGCCGCCCACGCGAGGCGGCGACGCAGCGGCATATGCATGACCGGGCTCTCCGCGGCGATGCGTTCCATCTCGGCCTCGGACTTCGGGTCCCGTCTGCGGGTCACGCTCCAGATTTTGCGCAGCACGGCAGTGACTCCGTCAACGACCCGCGTGGGCCGATGCGTTGATCAGCCGTCTGGAACGTCCGGGGGGTCGGGGCTGTCGGGGTGGTCGGGTCCCGGCGGGTCCGGTTCGGGTGGGTGGGCTTCGGGGGCTTGGTCGGCGGTGGGGCCGTAGCGGGGGAGGTGTTTGGTGTGGGTGAGTCCGAGGGGGCTGGTCCAGGTCTTGGTGCCGCGGTCGGGGTCGTAGCGGTAGGTCCACAGGCCGTGGGTCTTGGCGTTGTGGTGGGTGCGGCACAGCGGGCCGAGGTTGGTCA
>DASVBJ010000088.1:0-4428 GCA_036375895.1 Actinomycetes bacterium
GTCCGCGGTGATCCGGCCCACCTCCCGGTACCGGACCTTCGCCAGCACCGGGTACATCATCAGCAGCAGCCCGACCGCGATGGGCAGCGAGGTCTGCCCGACCTTCACCGCGTCCAGGGCGTCGTCGAGGCTGTGCACCAGTCGACCGAGCACCAGGCCGGCGACCATCGCCGCGCCGATCCACACCGGCAGGAGCTGGTCGACGGTCGAGAGCCGGGCCGCCACGTGCGTCTCCTCGGCTTCGACGACCGGTCCCGGTGCGGCGTGGCGTGTCATGAGCAGGGCCTCCGGACCTGGCCGGCCTGCCGGGCGCGCTCGGCGAGCCCCGCGTAGTGCCGGGCCAGGTCCGCCAGGGCTGCGGGGCGCAGGCGGTAGTAGGTGAAGCGGCCCGCCGGCTCCGACTCGACGAGACCGGCCTCGCGCAGCACCCGCAGGTGGTTGGAGACGTTGGTCTGCCGCGCCCCGGTCAGCTCGACCAGGTGGCAGGTGCAGAGCTGCTCGGCGGCCAGCAGCTCGACGATCCGAGCGCGCAGCGGGTCGGCCAGGGCCCGGACGGTCTCATCCGTCGTCGGTGAGGTCAGCACAGACTGATACGACCGCGTGCGCTGGCCCGTGGTCAAGGTCGCGGCAGGCACAGGGGGCCTACGGCGCCGCGACTCGGGACGATGGACCCGCCGCCAGCTCTGCCAGCAGACGCTCGACCCGAGCCCGGATCGCGTCGCGGATCGGACGAACGCCCTCGACGTCCTTCCCGGCCGGGTCGTCCAGCTGCCAGTCCTCGTAGCGCTTGCCGGGGAAGACCGGGCAGGCGTCCCCGCAGCCCATCGTGACGACCACGTCGGAGGCCTGGACGGCCTCCACCGTCAGCAGCTTCGGGGTCTCGGCGGAGATGTCGACGCCCTCCTCGCGCATCGCCTCGACGACGGCCGGGTTGACCGAGTCGGCCGGTGCCGAGCCGGCGGACCGGACCTCGACCCGGTCGCCGCCGAGGTGGGTCAGGTAGGCAGCGGCCATCTGGGACCGGCCGGCGTTGTGCACGCAGACGAACAGGACGCTGGGCTTGTCGCTCACACCGGAGAGGACACACCAGTCCCGACTGATGCGTCAAACGAACAGCAGGTGAACGACGGCGCCTCAAAGGTTCCACTTGTCGAGGTACGGCCTGAGCACCTCGCGCAGCGTGAGGTCCCCAACCTCGCGCAGCTCGTACGCGGCACGGCGCACCGGCTGCCGGATCTCGATGACCCGGGCCAGGTCGATCGGCGTGCCGGTCACCACCACCTCGCAGCCGGACGCCGCGATCGTCGCCTGAAGGTCGGCCAGCTGCTGCTCCCCGTAGCCCATCGCGGGCAGCACGGCGCCGAGGTGCGGGTAGGCCGCGAACACGTCGGCGATCGAGCCCGCGGCGAACGGACGCGGGTCGACGACGTGCGTCGCGCCGGCGTGCTGCGCGGCCACGGTCCCGGCCCCGAACGGCATGCCGCCGTGCGTCAGCGTGGGCCCGTCCTCGACGACCAGCACCGGCCGGCCGTAGAGCCGCGGCCCCGGCTCCAACGTCACCGGCGAGGCCGCCTTGACGACGGTCGCGTCGGGGTTGACCGAGTGGATGTTGGTGATGACCTGGCTGACAGCGTCGACGTCGGCGCTGTCCACCTTGTTCACGACCACCACGTCGGCCATGCGCAGGTTGGTCTCACCCGGGTGGAAGGTCAGCTCGTGCCCGGGCCGCAGCGGGTCGACCACCGTGATGTGCAGGTCGGGTGCGAAGAACGGGAGGTCGTTGTTGCCACCGTCCCAGATGATGACGTCTGCCTCGCTCTCGGCGAGTTGCAGGATCGCGGCGTAGTCGACGCCCGCGTAGGTGACGATGCCCATGGCCACCGGCGCCTCGTACTCCTCGCGCTCCTCGATGGTCGGCTGCGCCGCGTCGATGTCGGAGAGCGAGCCGAAGCGCTGCACCCGCATCCGCTCGAGGTCGCCATAGGGCATCGGGTGGCGGACCAGCGCAACCTTGAGCCCGGCCTCGGTGAGGAGCTGGCCGACCCGCCGGCTCGTCTGGCTCTTGCCGCACCCGGTGCGAGCTGCGCAGACCGCGACGACCGGCCGCTTGCTCCGCAGCATCGTCGCGCGCGGGCCGATGAGCCGGAAGTCGGCGCCCGTCGCCAGGACGAGCGAGGCCTTGTGCATGACCTCCTCGTGCGAGAGGTCGGAGTAGGCCAGCACCACCTCGTCCGCGCCGGTGCGGGCGACGATGTCGCTGAGCTCCCCCTCGGGGCGGATCGGCACGCCGTCCGGGTAGTGCGTCCCGGCCAAGGCCGGTGGGTAGCGCCGGTCGTCGATGCCCGGGATCTGGGCCGCAGTGAAGGCGACGACCCGGCTGCTCGGGTCGTCACGGAAGACGGTGTTGAAGTTGTGGAAGTCCCGGCCACCGGCTCCCATGATGACGACCTTGCGCATCGCGCCCCTCCAACCCTCACCCGCGCACGCGGGACCTGATCAGACGGTCGCGCGCGGGGGGATCACGCGGCAGAGCCCAAGGTCCCGGGGGTACAGGCAGACTGGGCCGGGTAGGTCGCCGCAGACGACCGATCGGAGGCAGCACATGGAGCAGCGCAGGCTGGGCCGGATCGGGCATGCCAGCTCGGTCCTCATCTACGGCGCCGCGGCACTCAGCGAGGTCGACCAGGACGCCGCCGACCGGTCGGTGCAGGAGGCGCTGGACGCGGGCATCAACCACTTCGACGTGGCCGCCGGCTACGGGGACGCGGAGCTGAGGCTCGGGCCGTGGATGCCGCGCATCCGGCAGCGCATCTTCCTCGCCACCAAGACCGGCGAGCGGGCCCGGGACGCCGCCTGGGCGGAGATCAACGCCTCCCTGGAGCGGCTGCAGACCGACCGGCTCGACCTGCTGCAGCTGCATGCCGTCGGTGACCTGGCTGAGCTCGACCTGGTCACCCGACGAGGAGGCGCCCTCGAGGCCGCGGTCCGCGCCCAGGAGGAGGGGCTGGTCGGCGCCGTCGGCATCACCGGTCACGGCGACGCCGCGGCCGCGACGCACCTCGAGGCACTGCGCCGGTACCCGTTCGCGACGGTGCTCACGCCGCTCAACCCGGTGCTCTGGCGCGACGCCGGTTTCCGGGCCGCGTACGACGCGCTGGTCGCCGAGGCCGTCCGCCAGGACGCCGGGCTGATGACCATCAAGACGGTGTCCCGGCGCAACTGGCCGTCCGGCCCGGACGGCGCCCCGTACGCGACCTGGTACGAGCCCTTCGTCGACGCCGAGCGCATCCGGGCGACGGTCTCCTGGGTGCTGGCCCACGAAGAGGTCACCGGTCTCGCGACGGCCGGGGACGTGCGGCTGCTGGGGATGATCGTGGCCGCCGAGCGCGACCGGATGCCGGTCGACGAGGCCGAGGCGCTGCTCGCCCGCGACCCGGCGTACTCGTCGCCGTTCGTCGCCATGCCGTTCTGAGGCCACGCTCCCCGGCGTCTGGCCGTGACGCGTGGGCGGCTGCCGCGTTAGACCAGGCAGGACCCGAGTCGAGGAGCAGCCGTGATGCGCCGTACCCGTGCAACGCTGGCCTGCGTCGCGCTGCTGGCGGCGACGGTGACCGTGCAGATCGAGGCCGACGCGTCGCCGGCGCGGGCCGGGCTCGATGTCACGGCCGCCACCTCGGCCACTCCCGGCGGCACCCGCACGGTGATGTTCGTCGGCAACAACTGGGACGGCACGGCCGACCTCGTCGACGCGCGCACGTTCACCAAGGTCGGCCGGCTGAACGTCATCCCCGACTACCAGCAGCGGATGGCGGAGATCGAGTCGGACCCGGTGCGGCTCGCGTACTTCCTCGCCATCCGGCAGCAGGTCGGCGAGGGCCATGACCAGTTCGTCGACGACATGTTCTCCACGCCGGACGGCAGCCTGGTCGCGGTCTCCCGGCCGAGCTTCGCCGACGTCGTGGGCATCGACCTGCGCACCCGAGAGATCGTCTGGCGCTTCCGGATGCACGGCCAGCGCGCCGACCACATGGCGGTGTCACCGGCGGGCGACCGGCTGCTCGTCTCCGACTCGACCGCGAACCACGTGGACGAGCTCGACATCCGGACCGGCGAGCCGCTGCGCCAGTTCGAGTCGGGAGACACGCCGCACGAGAGCAACTACAGCAAGGACGGCTCGCGCATCTTCCACGCGAGCATCGGCCGGATCTACACGCCGACCGACCCGTCGCAGTTCTGCCCGTTCTCCGACCCGACGAAGGGCGACCAGCGGTTCGAGATCGTCGACAACCAGACGTTCGGGATCGTGCAGAAGTGGGACATCGGCCAGAAGCTGCAGGAGGCCGGGTTCCCCTGCATGAGCTCCGCGGTCCGCCCGATGGCCATCTCGCCGGACGAGACCACGGCGTACCTGCAGATCTCGTTCTTCCA
>DASVBJ010000125.1:0-6928 GCA_036375895.1 Actinomycetes bacterium
CATGCATCCTCCCGCATACTCATGCGCATGGGTACGACGGCGGCGGTGGCGGGAGCGAGCGGCTACGCGGGCGGCGAGCTGCTCCGGCTGCTCCTCGGCCACCCCGAGCTGACCATCGGCGCCGTCGCCGCGGGCAGCAGCGCTGGCCGGCCGGTCACCTCGGTGCACCCGCAGCTGCCCCAGCTGGCGGGGACGACGTTCGAGGCGACCGACGCCGCCGCGCTCGGCCAGGCCGACGTCGTGTTCCTGGCCCTGCCGCACGGGGAGTCGGCCGAGCTCGCCTCCGCGCTGCCGCCCGACACCACGGTCGTCGACCTGGGGGCCGACCACCGGCTCACCGACCCGGCCGCCTGGACGGCCTTCTACGGCGGTGGTCACGCGGGGGCGTGGGCCTATGGGCTGCCCGAGCTGCCCGGCGCCCGGGCCGTGCTGGCCGGAGCCCGCCGCATCGCCAACCCGGGGTGCTACCCGACGGCCGTCACGCTGGGCCTGGCGCCGTTGCTGGCCGCCGGTCTGGTGGAGCCCGCGGACGTCGTCGCCGTCGCCGCGTCCGGCACCTCGGGGGCCGGACGCTCGGCCAAGCCGAGCCTGCTGGGCAGCGAGGTCATGGGCGCGATGAGCGCCTACAAGGCGGGCGGCTCGCACCAGCACACACCGGAGATGGAGCAGGCGCTGAGCGAGGCCGCTGGCCAGCGGGTCACCCTGTCCTTCACGCCGACGCTCGCTCCCATGCCGCGCGGCATCCTCGCGACGTCGACGGCCCGGCTGGTGCCGGGCATCAAGGGTGAGGTGCTCCGCGAGGCGCTCCACAACGCCTACGACCACGAGCCGTTCGTGCACGTCCTAACGGCCGGCGCGTGGCCCTCGACGGCCGCGACCCTCGCCAGCAACTGCGTCCACGTCCAGGCGGCCGCCGACCCGCACAGCGGCCGTGCCGTGGTGGTGACCGCCCTCGACAACCTCGTCAAGGGCGCGGCCGGCCAGGCGGTGCAGAACGCCAACCTGGCGCTCGACCTGGACGAGACGTCCGGCCTGCCCGTCGCGGGCGTGGCGCCGTGAGCGTCACCGCCGCCGCCGGCTTCCGGGCGGCCGGTGTCGCCGCCGGGCTCAAGGCCAGCGGCCTGCTCGACCTGGCCCTCGTCGTCAACGACGGGCCGGTGCGCGCGGCCGCTGGAGTCTTCACGGCCAACCGGGTCAAGGCCGCTCCCGTGCTGTGGTCGCAGCAGGTGGTGAGCGACGGCCGGGTCGACGCCGTCGTGCTCAACTCCGGCGGGGCGAACGCCTGCACCGGCCCGGTCGGCTTCCAGGACACCCACGCCACCGCCGAGTGGGCGGCGGTGGCCCTCGAGGTCGCCGCCGGCGACGTCGCGGTCTGCTCGACCGGCCTCATCGGCGAGCGGCTGCCGATCGACGCGCTCCTCGCCGGGGTCGACGCGGCGGTGCCGCTGCTGTCCGCCACCGGCGGCGACGACGCCGCGCGCGCGATCATGACCACCGACCGGGTGCCGAAGCAGGCAGCGCTGGCCTCGGCGGCCGGCTTCACGGTCGGCGGGATGGCCAAGGGCGCCGGGATGCTCGCGCCGGGGCTCGCCACGATGCTCGCGGTCGTCACCACCGACGCGGACGCCGACGCCGACGTCCTCGAACGGGTGCTGCGGCGGGCGACGCGGACGACGTTCGACCGGGTCGACTCCGACGGCTGCATGTCCACCAACGACACGGTGCTGCTGCTCGCATCCGGCGCCTCCGGCGCCCGGCCCGACGAGGACGACCTCGCCGTCGCGGTCGAGGCGGTCTGCGCCGATCTCGCCCGCCAGCTCGTCGACGACGCGGAGGGGGCCAGCAAGACCATCTCCGTCGAGGTGGTGCGCGCGGCCTCCGAGGACGACGCGGTGACCGTGGCCCGGGCGGTCTCGCGCAGCAACCTGCTCAAGTGCGCCATCCACGGCCAGGACCCCAACTGGGGCCGCGTGCTCGCCGCCGTCGGCACCACCGACGCGCGCTTCGAGCCGGAGCGGCTGGCCGTCGCGCTCAACGGGGTGTGGGTCTGCCGTGACGGCGCCGCGGCAGAGGACCGGTCCAAGGTCGACCTCGGCGAGCGGCTCGTCACCATCACCGTCGACCTCGCGGCCGGCGAGGCCGGCGCCACGGTGTGGACCAACGACCTCACCGCGGACTACGTGCTCGAGAACTCGGCGTACAGCACATGAGCAACCGTCACGCCGCCGCGCTGGAGAAGGCCGGGCTGCTCGTCGAGGCCCTGCCGTGGCTGGAGCGCTTCCACGGCAAGACGATCGTGGTCAAGTACGGCGGCAACGCGATGACCGACGTGAGCCTTCAGCGGGCCTTCGCCGAGGACGTGGTCTTCCTCCGCTACGCCGGGCTGCGACCCGTCGTCGTCCATGGCGGCGGCCCGCAGATCACCGCGCACCTCGAGCGCCTGGGCATCGAGTCGGTGTTCGAGGCGGGGCACCGGGTCACGACGCCGGAGACGATGGACGTCGTCCGCATGGTGCTCGTCGGCCAGGTGCAGCGCGAGGTCGTCAACCTCATCAACGCCCACGGGCCGTTCGCGATCGGGCTCTCCGGCGAGGACGCGAACCTGTTCACCGCCGAGCGGCACGAGCTCACCGTCGACGGCGAAGCGGTCGACCTCGGCCGGGTCGGCGACGTCACCGCGGTCCAGCCGGGCATCGTGCAGGGGCTCGTCGCCGACGGCCGCATCCCGGTCGTGTCCAGCGTGGCCCGCGGCGCCGACGGCCACACGTACAACCTCAACGCCGACACCGCCGCCGCGGCGCTCGCCGTGGCACTCGGCGCGGAGAAGCTCGTCGTCCTGACCGACGTGGAGGGGCTGTACGCCGAGTGGCCGGCCGACGGCACGAGGCCGTCCGCCGACGAGGTCATCAGCACCATCACCGCCGACGAGCTCGAGCGCATGCTGCCGACCCTGTCGACCGGCATGGTGCCGAAGATGGGCGCCTGCCTGCGGGCCGTCCGCGGCGGGGTGCCGAAGGCGCACGTCATCGACGGCCGGGTGCCGCACGCGGTGCTGGTCGAGGTGTTCACCGACGAGGGCGTGGGGACGCAGGTGGTCCCGTGAGCGGAGAGAGCGGCACCGTGAGCACCGTCGAGCGCTGGAGCCATGCCGTGATGGGCACCTACGCCACCCCGCGGCTGACGCTGGTGCGGGGTGACGGCGCCCGGGTCTGGGACGAGGACGGCAACGAGTACGTCGACCTGGTGGCGGGCATCGCGGTCAACGCGCTCGGCCACGCCCACCCGGCGGTCGTGGAGGCGGTCACCCGCCAGGTCGCCACCCTGGGGCACACCTCGAACCTGGTCGCCAACCTGCCGTCCGTGCGGCTGGCGGAGCGGCTGCTCGAGCTGACCGGCCGGGACGGCCGGGTCTTCTTCGCCAACTCGGGCGCGGAGGCCAACGAGGCGGCGTTCAAGCTGGCCCGGCGCACCGGCCGGCCCGCCGTCGTCGCCGCCGAGGGGGCCTTCCACGGCCGCACGATGGGCGCGCTCGCCCTGACCGGCCAGCCGGGCAAGCAGGCGCCGTTCGAGCCGCTGCCCGGCGGCGTCGCGTTCGTCCCCTACGGCGACGGCCCGGCCCTGCGGTCGGCCGTCGGCGACTGGACCGCCGCGGTCTTCCTGGAGCCCGTCCAGGGGGAGGCCGGCGTGATCCCGGCTCCCGACGGCTACCTCGCCACGGCCAGGTCGGCAACGACCGCGCACGGCGCCCTGCTGGTCCTCGACGAGGTGCAGACGGGCATCGGTCGCACCGGCTCGTGGTTCGCTCACCAGGCGGCCGGGGTCAGCCCGGATGTGATCACGCTGGCCAAGGGCCTCGGTGGCGGGCTGCCGATCGGCGCGTGCGTCGCCTTCGGGGAGGCGGCGGAGCTGCTGACGGCGGGCCAGCACGGCAGCACGTTCGGCGGCAACCCGGTCTCCTGCGCGGCGGCGCTGGCGGTCATCGACACGATCGAGCGCGAGGACCTGTGCGGCCGCGCCAAGACGCTGGGGGAGCGGCTCGCCCGGACCATCACCGGGCTCGGCCACCCGCTGGTCCGCGGGGTGCGCGGCGCCGGGCTGATGCTCGGCGTCGTGCTGGCCTCGCCGGCCGCCCCGGCCGTGGAGGCCGCGGCCCGCGCCCACGGGTTCCTCGTCAACGCGGTGGCTCCCGACGTCGTACGCCTCGTGCCGCCGCTGGTGCTCACCGACACGCAGGCCGACGCGTTCCTCACCGCACTGCCGGAGGTGCTCGACGCCGCTAGCGTCGCGACCGGCAACGACGCCGAGCCCAAGGAGCAGTGACGCACATGCCGCGCAACTTCCTGCGTGACGACGACCTGACCCCCGCCGAGCAGATGGAGGTCCTCGATCTCGCCGACCGGATGAAGGCCGACCGGTTCGCCCACCAGCCGCTGGCCGGGCCGCGGACGGTTGCCGTGCTCTTCGACAAGCCGTCCACGCGCACCCGCGTCTCGTTCTCCGTCGGGGTGGCCGAGCTCGGCGGCTACCCGCTCGTCATCGACGCGCAGTCGAGCCAGCTCGGCCGCGGTGAGCCGATCGAGGACACCACCCGGGTGCTCGACCGGCAGGCCGTCGCGATCGTCTGGCGCACCTTCGGCCAGGACCGCATCGAGCGGATGGCGTCGGTCAGCCGGGTGCCCGTCGTCAACGCGCTGACCGACGAGTTCCACCCGTGCCAGATCCTCGCCGACCTGCAGACCGTGCGGGAGCGCAAGGGCCGGCTGGCCGGTGTCACGCTGACCTACCTGGGCGACGGCGCCAACAACATGGCCCACTCCTACCTCCTCGGCGGTGCGCTGGCCGGCATGCACGTGCGGGTCGGCTCGCCCGAGGGCTACGACCCGGACCCGGCGATCCTGGCCGCGGCGCAGAAGATCGCGACCGACACCGGCGGGTCGGCGATCCACCTGCGCGACGCCGCGCAGGCCGTGGACGGGGCCGACGTCCTGGCCACCGACACCTGGGTGTCGATGGGTCAGGAGGGCCAGTCCGAGGGCCGGGCGACGCCGTTCCTGCCGTACGCCGTCGACGCGGCCGCGCTGGCCCGCGCCGCCGACGACGCGATCGTCCTGCACTGCCTCCCGGCCTACCGCGGCAAGGAGATCGCGGCCGAGGTCCTCGACGGCCCGCAGAGCGCGGTCTGGGACGAGGCGGAGAACCGCCTGCACGCGCAGAAGGCGCTGCTCGCCTTCCTGCTGGAGCGGTCCGGATGACCCAGCTGGCCACCACCAAGACGGCGCGCCACCGCCGCATCGTCGAGCTGCTCGAGAGCCGGCGGGTGCGCTCCCAGTCCGAGCTCGCCCGGCTGCTCGCCGACGACGGGCTGGCCGTCACCCAGACCACGCTGTCGCGCGACCTCGACGAGCTGGGCGCGGTGAAGATCCGCGACGGGGAGGGGGACCTCGTCTACGCCGTGCCGGCGGAGGGCGGCGACCCCACCCCGCGCGTCGCCCCTCCGAACGGCGAGGTGACCGGCCGGCTGTCCCGCCTCGCTGGGGAGCTGCTGGTCTCCGCCGAGGCGTCGGCCAACCTCGTCGTGCTGCGCACCCCTCCGGGGGCGGCCCAGTTCCTTGCCTCGGCGGTCGACCGGTCGGCGCTGCCGGAGGTGCTCGGCACGATCGCCGGCGACGACACCGTCCTGCTCGTGACCCGCGACCCCGTGGGCGGCGCGGCGGTGGCCGCGCGCCTCCTCGACCTGGCCCGGCCGGACGCGCCGCGGCCGCATGACAGCACCACACGATAGGAGCAAGCTCGTGACCGAGCGCGTCGTACTCGCCTACTCCGGGGGCCTGGACACCTCCGTCGCCATCGGCTGGATCGCCGCGGAGACGGGGGCCGAGGTCATCGCCGTCGCCGCGGACGTCGGCCAGGGCGGCGAGGACCTGGACGTCATCCGGGAGCGCGCCCTCGCCTGCGGCGCGGTCGAGTCGGTGGTGGTGGACGCCCGCGAGGAGTACGCCGACCACTACTGCCTGCCGGCGCTGAAGGCGAACGCCCTCTACCTCGACCGCTACCCCCTGGTGTCCGCGCTGTCCCGGCCGGTGATCGTCAAGCACCTCGTCGAGGCGGCGCGCTACCACGGCGCCACGATGGTTGCGCACGGCTGCACCGGCAAGGGCAACGACCAGGTGCGGTTCGAGGTCGGCATCGGCGCCCTGGCGCCCGACCTCAAGGTGCTCGCGCCGGTGCGGGACTCCGGCATGACGCGGGACAAGGCCATCGCCTTCGCGGACGAGAAGGGCCTGCCCATCGACGTCACCAAGAAGTCGCCCTACTCCATCGACCAGAACCTGTGGGGGCGGGCGGTCGAGACCGGCTTCCTCGAGGACATCTGGAACGGCCCGATCGAGGACGTCTACTCCTACACCTCCGACCCCTCGGTGCCGCGTGCGGCCGACGAGGTCGTCATCACCTTCGAGCAGGGGGCGCCGGTGGCCATCGACGGCCGCCCGGTGTCGGTGCTCGAGGCGGTGCTGGAGCTCAACCGGCGGGCCGGGGCGCAGGGCGTCGGCCGGCTCGACCTGGTCGAGGACCGGCTGGTCGGCATCAAGAGCCGGGAGGTCTACGAGGCACCGGGCGCGATCGCGCTGATCACCGCCCACCAGGAGCTGGAGAACGTCACCGTCGAGCGGGACCTGGCCCGGTTCAAGCGGACCGTCGACCAGCGCTGGGGCGAGCTCGTGTACGACGGCCTGTGGTTCTCGCCGTTGAAGCGGGCCCTCGACGCCTTCGTCGACGAGGCCAACGCGCACGTGTCCGGCGACATCCGGATGACCCTGCACGGCGGCCGGGCCGTCGTCACCGGTCGGCGCAGCGAGCAGTCGCTCTACGAGTACGAGATGGCCACCTACGACTCCGGTGACGTCTTCGACCAGTCGCTCGCCAAGGG
>DASVBJ010000138.1:0-12913 GCA_036375895.1 Actinomycetes bacterium
GTCCGTGACCAGAGAAACGGAAGAGAGCCTGTGGGAGGCTCGCCGCATGATCGTCGAACACGGACTGCTGCACGTCGTGCCCGGACGCGAGGACGAGTTCGAGGCGGCGCTCGCCGCGGCGAAGGAGATCGTCGCCGCCTCGCCGGGCTTTCGCTCGCTGCGCGTGTCGCGCGGTGTCGAGTCGCCGAGCACGTACCTGCTGCTCGTCGAGTGGGATCGGCTCGAGGACCACACCGAGGGGTTCCGCGGGTCGGCGGCCTTCGCCGAGTGGCGCGGCCTGGTCGGCGGCTTCTGGGACCCCAAGCCGACGATCGAGCACTTCCGCCCCGTCGCGGAGGCCACGCCCCGATAAAGCCAACCGCACCCCTGGTGCACTTTCCCGTTGCACGGTTGTATCGAGGGAAGCCCGCGGGGACCCCCGCGCGCTGGGGAGGAGACCACCATGGCCGGCACCGTCGCACGAGTCACCGAGATCAGCGCCAAGTCGGACACCGGGTTCGAGGACGCGATCAAGACGGCCATCAACCGGGCCAGCGAGACCCTGCGCGGCATGACATCGGCCTGGGTCAAGGAGCAGGAGGTGGAGATCCACGACGGCACCATCACCGGCTACAAGGTCAACCTCCTGGTCACCTTCGTGCTGGAGTAGCCCGCCTACTCCACGACGCGCAGGGCCGCCGGGATGTCCATACGCCGCAGCCGCGCCACGGTCAGCAGCGGCGCCAGCCCCACCACCAGCACCCCGAGCGCGAGCGTGGTGACCACGGTCTCGGTCGACAGCGTCGCCGTCATCCCAATGTCCGGGATGACCGTCGCCAGCCGGCCGACGAGCCAGTCGACCGCGAGGTAGCCGAAGCCGAGCCCCAACGCGGTGCCCAGCAGGCCGATCAGCGCGTTCTCGGTGACCGCCATCCGCAGCACCGTGCGCTGCGGCAGCCCGAACGCGAACATGGTTGCGTGCTCACGCGCCCGCTCGTCGGTGTTGAGGCTCGCCGTGTTGAAGGCGATGAGCAGCACGAGGAGCAGCGCAACGATCTCGAGCAGCCGCAGGATGCCGGTGAACTTCTCCAGCGAGTCGTCGATCGCCTGGGAGAAGCCGGTCGCCGCCTCCACCGATGCGACGGCGGGACGATCGAACAGCTCGCGCTGCAGCGACGCCTGACCGGTGCCGCTGCTCGGCACGACGGTGAGCAGGTTCGTCGCGCCCCTCAGCCCGAACAGGTCCGCCTGACTGGTGTCGAGGTAGGCCAGTACGCGCAACGGGTTGGGGTGGATGCCGCCCACCGGGACCCGTGTCGTGACCATCTCGAGGCCGGTCGCGGTGCGCACCGGGTGCTCGAAGGCGACCGTGTCGCCGACGCGGACGCCTAGGTCCTGGGCCGCGGTGGTCGACAGCAGGAGCCCCTTCGCCGCCGTCGCGGGACGGCCGTCGACGGTCGGCGCCCACACCCCGCCGTCGAGGGAGATGACGTCCACCATGACGTCCACGTCCTGGCCGTGCGCCGACACGGTGCCGCTCAGGCGCAGGTCGGCCTCGGCCCGGCCGACCCCCGGCGCCTGCGCGAGCGCCCGGACCTGCGGCGAGCTCGCCGGGTAGAAGGAGTCGAGGCTCACGCTGAGCCGGTCGGGGCTGACGCGGGAGATCTCCGCGTCGCTGCGGTCGGCCGTGGCGAACATCGTGTCGAGCAAGCCCAGCACGGCCACCATGCTGGTGACCGCCGCCGCCACCCCGAGCGCGGTGAGCAGTGTGCGCCGGGGGGCGCGCAGCACGTTCCGCACCGGCACCTGCGAGTAGATGCGGCCGGGCAACCTGAGCAGCCGGCCCGAGGCCAGCAACCGGCCCCCGCGGGCCCTTCCGGTCGTGGACGTGCGGATGGCGTCAACGGGCTGCAGGCGGAGCGCCCGACGGATCGGCAGCAGGGTCGCGACGATCGGGATCACCAGGCCGAGCAGGGCGGCCTCGGTGAACCGTCCGACCTGGAAGGGCGTGAGCCACACCGGCAACGGCAGCAGCGCCGAGAGCTCGGACCGCATGGCGAGGCCCATCAGCCAGCCAACCCCCACCCCGGCGACGACGCCGAGCACGGCGATCTGCACACCGACCAGCAGCGGTCGCACGGCCAGCGCCCGGGGCGGGACGCCCAGCGCCATGCCGACGCCGAGCTCGCGCCGCTGCGCCTCGATCATCCGGCTCACCAGGTTGAACGCGGCGAACGCGGCGCCGAGCAGGATGAGCACCGCGAACAGGTTCCAGGTCGTCTGGTCGTTCTCCGCGTCCTGGTACAGCGCCCGGTGCACCGGGTCGTCCTCGCGGTTGGTCACCGTGCCGCCGAGCCCGGCCACGGCTGCCGTCAGCTCCTTCTGCACCTGGGCCCGGTCGGTCCCGGGTGCCAGCCGCAGCACGAGGTCGTTGACCTTGCCCGTCTGCCCGGTGAGCGCCTGGGCCGACTCGAGCGGCGTGAAGAGCACTGCGTAGCCCTTGGCGCCCAGGAACTGCCCGGGCCGGCCCATGATGCTGAAGTACTCGGGCGTGTAGCCGGTCCCGACGTACGAGACCCGGGTGGCACCGCTGAGCGTCAGGTGCCCGGTCGTGGGCAGCCCGCGCTCATCGGCGAACTTCGACTCCAGGACGGCGACCGGCTCGCCCGCGTCGGCGGGCCGGAGGGCCCGACCCGCGGCGAGGTGCAGGCTGTCGACCCCGGCGCCGGCTGATGCGGAGGACATGCCGACCACCTCGCCCGGCACCAGCACCGGGCCGGCCCGGGTGGAGGCGTCGACCTGGGTGGGTACGACGAGGCGTTCCTCCGTCGCGGAGACACTGCCGCCATGCGGGGTCGTCAGGGCCGCCTCCCGCAGCGTCCCGGCTGGGACGAACCCACCCTCCGGCAGCTGCACCCGTAGGTCGTGCATCCGCAGGCGCTCGTAGCTCGCGTCGTTGGACATCCGCCGCCAGGCGCTTGATCCGCCCAGCCCGGCGTAGACGCCGGTGCCGATCGCGATGATCAGGGCGAGCACGGTGACGAGCACCCACCGCCCGCGCAGGTCGCGCCAAGACCAGCGGAGCCAGAGCCGAGCCGAGCCGACCATGCCGCGCTACCAGTGCAGGTCCTCGGTGCGGGCCTTCCCGCCGACCGGTGGCCCGTCACGCACGATGCACCCGCTGCTCAGCTCGATCACCCGGTCCGCGACCCGCGAGATCTCCCGGTTGTGTGTGACCACCAGCACGGTCTTGCCCGCCGCGGCCTGTGCCTGCAGCAGGTCGAGGATCTGGACCCCGGTGTGGAAGTCGAGCTCTCCGGTGGGCTCGTCGGCGAGCAGGATCGGGTTCTCGGTGGCAAGGGCCCGGGCGATCGCCACCCGCTGCGGCTCGCCACCGGAGAGCTGGTGCGGGAAGTGGTCGACGCGCTCGCCGAGACCGACCTGGCCGAGCACCTGGCGGGCTGCCTCGCGGGCATGCGCGCGGCCAGCCACGTCCGCCCCGAACTCGACGTTCTCCAGGGCGGTGAGACCGGGGAAGAGGTTGAAGCTCTGGAAGATGAAGCTCACGGTCCGCCGCCGGATGGCGAACAGCTCGCCGCGGGAGAGCTCGGTGACGTCCCGTCCGTCGATGGACACCTGCCCCTCGGTCGGCCGGTCCAGCAGCCCGATCATGTTGAGCAGCGTCGTCTTGCCGCTGCCCGAGGGTCCCAGGACCACGACGAACGACGTCTCGTCCACGTGCAGGTTGACCTGCTCGAGCGCGGTGACGGTCACGTCGCCGACGCGGTAGCGCTTGGCGAGGTCGTCGAGGTCGATGCGGGTGCCCGCGGCCGGCACGTCGGCACGCACCGCCCGCACGCCGGTAGGCGTCCCGGGCGTCGTCGTGCCGACCGGCTCGGCCATGTCCTGACCCTCGCACCTCCCGACCTGCGGGGGCACCGGGCAAACGTCCCGAACCCGGCCGCCGCCGGACCCTGCCGGAGTACGTGAACGGCCCGGCCCGGGAGTCAGCGCACGACGGTCCCGCGCACCACCCGCGGGCTCGACCGCTCCCACGCGAGGTACCGGTCGCTCTCGACCAGCAGCGTGCCCGCCAGCCAGGCCGCGACGGCGACGTCGTCGACCAGCCCCAGCGGGCCGAGGAACGCCTCGGGGACGACGTCGACAGGGAAGACCACGTAGACGGCGGCGATCGCCAGCGCGAGGACCCGCCCCCTGCTCATGCCCGGGTAGCGCCCGACCAGGGTCGCCCGGACCAGCCGTGGCACGGCTGCGAGCCGGGCACCGAGCCCGGGCGCACCCGGGCGCCGCCCCTCCCGCAGCACCCTCCACACCACGCCGAGGACCCCGGCACGCGACCGTCTGCTCACCACTGGACCTCTCCTGTCGTCCCGTCCGTCACCGGGCCAAACGCATCGCAGCACCGTCGCGTTCCTCACCCCCACGACCGGGCCGCCGCGGACTAGCGTGCCCGTCATGAGCACCTGGATGGACGACCAAGTCGAGGACTACCTCACCGCCCTGGCGGAGCACGAGCGGGCCGACCCGCTGCTCGACGCCATGGAGGCCCGGGCCGAGGAGCACGGCTTCCCGATCGTCGGCCGGGCCACCGGGCGCTTCCTCGAGCTGGCGGCACGCTCGGTCGGCGCCCGGCGGGTGATGGAGCTCGGGTCCGGCTACGGCTACTCGGCGTACTGGTTCACCCGGGCGGTCGGCGATGGCGGCGAGGTGGTCTGCACCGACGGCGACCCGGAGAACGCCCGGCTGGCCGAGGGCTACCTCACCGACGCCGGCGTCTGGGACCGGGTGCGCTACCGCGTGGGCGACGCCCTCGCCGGTTTCGCCGCCGAGACCGGCGACTTCGACGTGGTCTATTGCGACGTCGACAAGGACGGCTACCCGGACTGCTGGCGGGCCGCGCGGGAGCGCATCCGCGTAGGCGGGCTGTGGCTCTGCGACAACGTGATCTGGGGCGGCCACGTGGCAACCGGCGGCGAGCGGGAAGGCGTCCCGGCGGGCTACACGGCGGCGATCCGCGAGCACAACCGGATGGTCGCCGAGGACGCGCGCTACGTCGGCAGCATCGTGCCGATCCGGGACGGCGTGATGGCGGCGCTGCGGGTCGCCTGAGCACGTCAGCCAGCAGCCGCCGGCAACGCCCTCAGCCGACTGCCGCCGGCAACGCCCTCAGCCGGCTGCCGCCGGCACCGACCGCACCAGCGCCACGAGCTCGTCGTGGCCGAGCAGGTCGGCGGGCCGCACCGTGCGGTCGGCGCCGACGTAGTGGAACGCCGCGCGGATGCGCTCGAGCGGCGTGCCGCTCAGGTGGTGCCAGGCCAGGCGGTAGACGGCGAGCTGTACGGCGGCTGCCGCCGCGTCGGCGCCCGTCTTGGGCCGGCCGGTCTTCCAGTCGACCACGTCGACGTAGCCGTCGGGGTCGTCGGCGAAGACGGCGTCGCAGCGACCGCGCAGCAGCACGCCGTCGACGACCATGTCGAAGGGGAACTCGACCTCGGCGGGCACCCGCGCCCACCAGGGGCTCTTCCGGAACGCCTCCTGCAGGGCGAGCAGGTCGGCGTCCGGCTCGGCGGTCTCGTCGGCCGCGCCGGGCAGCTCGTCGACGTCGATGAGCCGTTGCTGGCCCCAGCGCTGCTCCAGCCACAGGTGGAAGCGGGTGCCCCGACGCGCCTGGGGTGCCGGCTGCCGCGGCAGCGGCCGACGGATCTGGCGGGCCAGCTCGGCGGGGTCGCGGCGCAGCTGGACGAGCTGTGAGACGGACAGGTGGCGGGGCAGCTCGACCACGGGCGCCACCCTGCGGCGCAGCCGCTCGAGCTCGGCCAGCAGCAGGTCGGTCTCCTCACGCCAGGCGTCCAGGCGGGCGGCCGACGACGGGTCGAGGTGCGTGGCGTCGGGCGGCTGCGGGGAGGAGGCGACGAGCGCGGCGGCGGCCTCCACCGCTGCCCGGCGTGGGCCCAGCGGGTCGTGCGGCCAGGGCCGCTCGAGCGGCTCGGCCGTGACCGGGTTGACCGCGTCCGCCTCGGGTGGACCGGCCCACGGCCCCACCGGCTGGCCGGCGGCCTCGCACACCTCGCGGATCTCCTCGAGCAGCTCGGACGGGCCGCGGGGCTTGGTGGCGGTGTCCCACCAGTAGCCGGAGCAGGCCAGCAGGTGGCGGGCCCTCGTCACGGCGACGTAGGCGAGCCGGCGCTCCTCCATCGCCCCGCGAGCCCGGCACGCCTCCCGGAACTCCTCGACGGCCCGGCGCGCCTCGGCCTGGTCGGTCGCGCGCTCCCAGCCCAGCACCGGAAGCTCGCCGCGGTCGCCGCGCAGCGGGAACGGCACGGCCGCGATCTGCTTGGACCAGTCGGCCACGGCCTGTCCCTCGACCGGGAACACCTTGCAGGCCAGGCCGGCGACGAACACGGCGTCCCACTCGAGACCCTTGGCGGCGTGCACGGTGAGCAGCTGCACCCGGTCACCGTCGACGTCGGCGATGTCGGGCTCCAGGCCGCGCTCCCGCTCCTCCGCCGCGTCGAGGTAGGCCAGGAACGCCAGCAGGCCCGGGTCGTCGCCGGCGGCGACGAAGTCCTCGGCCACCTCGACGAACCGGTCGAGGTTGATCAGGGCGTCGGCCGGACGCACCCCGGGGCGCGCCGCCAGCTCGACGTCGAGGCAGAGCGATCGGACGACCGCCATCACGAGGTCCGGCAGCGGCTGGGTGGTCCAGCGGCGCAACGCCCGCAGCTCGTCGCGGAGCTGCAGCAGCCGCCGGTGCCCCTCCGCGGAGTAGGCAGCCGGGTTGCCCGGGTCGTCCAGGGCGTCCACGAGGCTGCGCTCGTCGACCACGTCGTAGTCGGGGTCCAGCTCGTCGTCGCCGGCGCCTGCGGTCGGCTGGCGGGAGACCGCGAGCCGGCGGGCCCGCCGGCCCAGGGCGTCGAGGTCGCGCGGGCCGATGCGCCAGCGGGGCCCGGCGAGCAGCCGGACGAGCGCGTTGCCGGCCGTCGGGTCGCCGAGCACCCGCAGGGTGCTGACCACGTCGACCACCTCCGGCTCGAGCAGGAGACCGCCGAGACCGACGACCTCGCAGGGCACGCCGCGGTCGCGCAGCTCGGCCTCGATCCGGGGGAAGTGGGAGCGCTTGCGCGCCAGCACGGCGATCTCGCCCCAGGCGACCGGGCTGTCCGGGTGCCGGCCCAGCGCGGCGACCTGGTCGGCGATCGCGGCGGCCTCGTCGAGCACCGACGGGTAGAGGGCACAGGTGACCCGGCCGGCCGCCTCACGCCCCGGCCCGGGGGTGAGCGGCCGGTCGTCCAGGCCCCTGATCGGGATCGGGCCGGCCACCCGGTTGGCGGCCGCGAGGATGCGCTCGCCGTTGCGGAAGCTGACCGACAGCCCGCTCGCCCCGGTCGAGGGCGCACCGCCGAAGTCGGCGAGGAAGCGCTCGAGGTTGCCGGCGCTCGCCCCCCTCCAGCCGTAGATGGACTGCCGCGGGTCACCGACGGCGGTGACCGGGTGGCACCCGCCGTACAGCGCGGTCAGCAGGACGCGTTGGGCCTCACCGGTGTCCTGGTACTCGTCGAGCAGCACGGCACCGAAGCGAGCCCGTTCGATCTCGCCGACCTCCGGGTGGCCCCGGGCGATCCGCGCCGCGACCGCGACCTGGTCGCCGTAGTCCATCGCGCCGCGCGAGCGCTTCAGCTCGGCGTAGCGCTCGACGAGCGGCAGCAGGGCCAGCCGGGCCTCCAGGCTGGCCAGCAGCTCCTCGACCGGTTTGGGCTGCCGGTTGCCGCCCCGCTGCCCCTGCGCCCGCGGCAGCGACTCGAGGTGCTCGCGCACCGCGGCGGCCAGGGACCGGACGTCGTCTGGCTCGCGCAGGTGCTCGGCGAGCTCGCCCGCGAGGCTGAGGACATCACCCGTCACCGTGCTGACGGCCCGGTCGACCGTGTCCATCGGGCCGTCGTAGGACTCGACCACCTCCGCGGCGTACTGCCAGCTGATGGCCTCGCCGATGAGCCGGGCGCTCGGCTCGAGCCCGATGCGCAGGGCGTGCTCGCCGACCAGCGCCGCGGCGTAGGAGTGGTAGGTGGAGACGGTCGGCTCGCCGGCCCGCAGGGCGAGCGCGACCTCCTCGGTGAGGAACGGGTCGCTCTGGTGGGCCTGCAGCAGCCGGCGCAGCATGCGACGCACCCGCTCGCCCAGCTCGGCGGCGGCCTTGCGGGTGAACGTGAGGCCGAGCACTCGGTGCGGCTCGACGAGGCCGTTGGCGACCAGCCAGACCACGCGCAGCCCCATCGTCTGCGTCTTGCCGGACCCGGCTCCCGCGACGACGACGTGCGGCGCGAGGCCGGCCGAGATCGCGCGAGCCTGCTCGGGAGTCGGGGGGAACCGCTCGCCGAGCCGGACGGAGAGCTGGGCGGGGCTGAGCCGGGCCGCCACGGTCGGGGCGACGGCGGAGCCGAGGTCCGGGAAGGGCAGCTGGCCGGGGTCGATCACCGGGTCACCTGCCGGCCCTCGTCCCGGACGGGGCAGCTGGTGCGGACCGGGCAACGGGCGCAGAGGTCGTTGTCCATGGCCCGGAACACCGAGCCGGCCATGCCCTCGGCGACGTCGGTGACGAGCCGCTCTGCCCAGCCGGGGTCGTCGAACGACGACAGCGCGGGCTGCGCCTGCACCCGCGGCCGGTCCGCAAAGCCACCCTTGCCGACCTGGACCAGCTCCGCGCCGCCGGGCTCGGCGAGCCCGGCCGCGGCGAAGCCGCCGGCGGAGACAGCCAGCTGGTAGGCCGCGAGCTGGGCATGCTCGCGCAGGTCGTCTTCGCCGACCTTGCTCGAACCGGTCTTGAGGTCGACCACCACCGCCCGGCCGAGGTCGTCGCGCTCGATCCGGTCGACCCGCCCGCCGATCACCGCTCGGCCGACCTGGGCGGTGAACTCCAGCTCGGTCGCCACGACCTCACGGCGGTTGTCGGCGAGCCAGCGGGCGAGCCGCCCCACCATGTCGTGGGCCTTGGCCCGCTCCTTGCCGGCGACCCAGCCGCGACCGAGGTCGACGGTGGGCAGCAGCGCCTCGAGGCGCCGCCGCAGCGCGGCCTCGGTAGAGGACTCGTCGTCGAGGGCGCTCGCGGCGACCGCGTGCACGAGGGTGCCGACGCTCTGGGAAGCCGTGTTGGCCTCGGTGCCGCCGACGTGCTCCAGGAACCAGCGCAGCTCGCACCGCGTGAAGGACTCCACCTTGGACGGGCTGACGTGGACGGCCTCGCCCGCGTCGCGCACCGGCCCGTCGCCGGTCATCGCCGCCATCCCCCACCACGTGGTCGGGGCCGCACCACGTGCGCCCGCCTCGGCGAGGCGGGCGAGCTCGGCCGCCGCACCCTGACGGGCGGCCGAGTCGTCGGGCCGGCCGACCAGCTCCTGGCGCAGCTCGGCCACGAGGCCGGCCAGGCTGAGCGGCCGGGTCACTGCGGTGACCGGCCGGGTGTCGACGTCGGGCGGCAGCGGGGCGATCTCGTCGAGGAACCGCGACGGCTGCAGCCCCTCGCGCTCGCTGGCCACCGCCGAGACCACGAGCCGCCGGCGGGCCCGCGTGACGGCGACGTAGAAGAGCCGGCGCTCCTCCTCGAGCAGCCGGGTGAGGGTCGCGACGGCGGCAGCGTCGGCGGGCAGGGCGGCTGCCTCCGGCCGCAGCAGGTCGACCAGGCGCTCGGACCCGAGGAACGAGCCGCGCATCCGCACGTCGGGCCAGGTGCCCTCCTGCACGCCTGCGACGCACACGAGGTCCCACTCCAGGCCCTTGCTGGCGTGGGCCGTGAGGATCTGCACGGCCTCGTCCACCGGCGCCCGCGCCGACAGGGAGTCGCCGGGGATCTCCTGGCCGAGCAGGTGGTCGAGGAACACCGCCGGCCCGGCGGCCGGCATCCGATCGGCGAAGCGTGCGGCCGCCTCGAACAGCGCGACGACCGCGTCGAGGTCGCGGTCCGCGGCCGCGCCGGCCGGACCACCCTCGAGGCTCGCTCGCTCCCAGCGCGCCGCGAGCCCCGACCTGGACCACACCGCCCACAGGACGTCCTCGGCGGTGGCTGCCTCGCCCGCGGCCGCCTCGACGGCGGCGGCGAGGAGCCGCCCCGCCCGCCGGGCCGGCCGGCACGCGTGCTGGTCGAGCGCCACGAGCTGGCGCGGGTCGGCAAGCGCCTCGACCAGCAACGGCCCGGACGAGCGCCGGCCGCCGGCGGCCAGCTCGGCCCGGCGCAGCTCCTGGCGCAGCCGGCGCAGCCCGATCACGTCGGCGCCACCGAGCGGGGACAGCAGCAGCTCGACCGCGGCCTCCTCGTCGAGCCGGCCCGGCCGGACGCCCTCGTCGTCGACCTCGGGGGGGCGCACCGCGCACTCGAGCAGCAGCAGCAGCGGCCGGACGGCCGGCTGCTCGACCAGCGGCACCTCCTCGCCGCTGACCGCGACGGGCACGCCGGCGGCCGTGAGAGCCCGGCGCAGGACGGGCAGCGACCTCAGGGTCGAGCGGACCACGACCGCCATCTGCGACCACGGCACGCCGTCGACGAGGTGGGCCTCGCGCAGCTGCGCGGCAACGTGCACGGCCTCCTGCGCCTCCGAGCGCAGCAGCGACACCGACACCGCCCCCTCGGCCAGCCCGCGGGCGGGCGCCAGGTCGCGGTGGCCGCGCGGCCCACCGAGGCCGGCAGCGACGCGACGGGACGCCGCCAGCAGGGCGGAGCCGGACCGCCGGCAGGTGCGCAGCGCGACCACCGGCGCCGGGGTGTCGGCGGGAGTACGGAACCGTTCGGGGAAGAGCCGGATGCCGGACACGTCGGCACCGCGGAAGCCGTAGATGGACTGGTCGGGGTCGCCCACGGCCACGAGGTCACGGCCACCGCCCGCGAGCAGCTGGAGCAGCTCGACCTGGGCCGGGTCGGTGTCCTGCAGCTCGTCCACGAAGACCGCGCGCCGCGCCGCGCGCTCCTCGTCGAGCAGCCGGGGCTCGCGCAGCCAGAGGGTGACGACGGCGCGGATCAGCTCGGCGGGGTCGTAGGCGGCCGCCTCGCGCAGGGCGGTGACCCCGGCGTACTGCCTCATGAACCGGGCCGCCGCCCGCCAGTCGTCGCGCTTGTGGGTGCGACCCAGCCGGTCGAGCTCGGCCGGGGTCAGCCCCCGCTCGTAGGCGCGCATCACGAGGTCGCGCAGCTCCTGGGCGAACCCCCGCGTGAGCAGCGCCGGGTGCAGCCGCTCTGGCCAGCCGGCGGCGCCACCCTCCCAGTCGCCGCGCAGCAGCTCGCGGACCACCAGGTCCTGCTCGGGGCCGGCCAGCAGCCTCGGGGCCGGCTCGCCGCGCAGGGCTGCCTCGCGGCGCAGCACGCCGAACGCGTACGAGTGGAACGTGCGGGCCAGCGGCTCCTTGGTGGCCCGCCCGAGCCGTGCGGTGATGCGCTCGCGCAGCTCGGCGGCGGCCTTCCGTCCGAACGTGAGCACCAGCACCTGCTCGGGGTCGAGACCCCGCTCGATCCGGGCGGCGACGGCCTCGACGATCGTGGTCGTCTTGCCGGTGCCGGGGCCGGCGAGCACGAGCAGCGGCCCCCCCGGGTGGTCGACGACGGCCCGCTGGCCGGCATCGAGCACCGGCGCCGGCGTCGGCCGGGCAGTGGCGCGGACCAGGGTGTAGGGCGACGACCCCTCGTCAGCTCCCCGAACCGCAACCATGCAGACATCCCACCACGGAGGTCCGACACGTCCCCGGCGGTGCGGATGGCGCGCTCATCCCGGCGCGCCGTCCCAGCGGGCCAGCCGCATGTCGACCCGCTGACCTCCCGGTCGCAGCGGGGTGCCGTCGGCCCGCAACAGCCTCAGGGCCTCGCCCTCGTGGCAGGACGGCGGCGAGCCGTCGGCCCGGATGCAGCGCCACCACGGCACCGCCCCGCCGAACTCCGCCATCACCCGGCCGACCTGGCGCGGCCCGCCCTGCCCGACGTACTCCGCGACGTCGCCGTAGGACATCACCCGGCCGGGCGGGATCGCCTCGACGGTGGCGAGCACCCGCTCGACGTACGACGTGATGTCCACGGCGCACAGCATGGCGCACACACCCGACGCTCGGGCCCGGCCTCACGGTGCTCCAACGCCCTCGACTCCTCACGATCACGGAAGTCCGGGTGGTGCGTCACTCCGGCTGCGCGCAGTCGGCCGGCAGCTGCGGCGAGGTGCCGGCCACGGTGACCGGCAGGTCCAGCAGCGGTGCCGACAACCGGCGGGTGACCCCGAGGACCCTGATCTTCAGCGGCAGCACGGTGTGGTCCGAGTAGCTGCCCTCCTCCATGTAGAGACAGCGCGGGATCCGGAAGTCCAGCATCAGGGCCACCTCTTCGCCGCTACCGACCGTCACGGACGTCGACGTCGTCTGCGGCTCGAACGCGTTGCGACCGGACCTCTCGTCGACCGGGGCGAGCCGGGCACGCTGCACCCAGCTGCCCAGCAGGCCGTCCGGGTCGACGCCGAGGATCGTGATCGGCACCCGGCCGTCGTTGCGCACGGTGGTGTACACGGAGAAGCGGGCGCCGGGGACGTCCTGCACGACGTACCGGGTGTCCGTGACCCCGTCGTTCACGCGGGTCAGCCCGCTGCGCGGCCAGAACGAGGAGCCGGCCGAGAGCGACGCACGGCGGGCGACGACCTGTCCTGCGACGGCCATCGCGAGCAGCAGCGCGACGAGCAGCCAGCCGAGAAGACGGCGCAGACGGCGGCGCGCCGGTGCAACCTCCTGCGGCGCCTCGACGGCGCGGACGTCAGAGCTCATGTCGGGCCTCCCCCGGGCCGGCGTGCGGCGGCCCGGGGGCAGTGTGCCCGACTCAGTAGGTCGGCAGCGAGGGGTCGATCTGGTTGGCCCAGGCCACCACGCCGCCGCCGACGTGCACGGCGTCGGAGAAGCCCGC
>DASVBJ010000142.1:0-25141 GCA_036375895.1 Actinomycetes bacterium
CGCAGAAGTAGAACTCCGAGTGGGCGCTCTGCCAGAGCAGGAAGCCGGACAGCCGCTGCTCGCCCGACGTGCGGATGACGAGGTCCGGGTCGGGCTGGCCCTTGGTGTAGAGGTGCTCGGCGATGTGCTCGACGTCGAGCAGCTGGGCGAGGTCCTCGATCGACGTGCCCCGGGTCGCGTGCTCCTGCAGCAGCGACCGCACCGCGTCGGCGATCTCCTGCCGGCCGCCGTAGCCGATGGCGACGTTGACGTGCAGGCCCTGCACCGCGGCGGTACGCGCGGCGGCGTCCTTGAGCATGCGGGCCGTGTCGTCCGGCAGCAGGTCCAGGGCGCCGACCGGGTGCACCCGCCACCGGCCGGTGGCGGCGATCTCGTCGACGAGCCCCTCGATGATCGCGAGCAGCGGGGTGAGCTCGGAGGCCGGCCGGTTGAGGTTGTCGGTCGAGAGCAGCCACAGGGTGACGACCTCGACGCCGACCTCCTCGCACCAGCCGAGCAGCTCCTCGACCTTGTCGGCGCCGGCCTTCCATCCCCGGGACTTCGGCGCCCCCGACGCCTTCGCCCAGCGGCGGTTGCCGTCGAGGATGACGCCGACGTGTCGTGGCATCTGGGCCGGGTCCAGGGAGTCGGCGATGCGGCGGGCATACACGCCGTACAGCAGGTCTCGCACGCCCATCGGCCGCGGTCACCTCCTCGTCGTCGGCCACGGGCACGATACTCCCGCGCGGCACCCGACCCGAGTGCGCGCACAGCACCTCCACAGACCTGACGCAGTCCCGCGCGGGGGTCGACAGCGGGTCTGCACAAACGGGACAAGAGCCCCGACGACTACCCCTTGGTAACCTACGATGGCGTAGGTTACCGTGGCCTCCATGGACGCGACCGGCCCACCGACTCCGCACCCGCAACGGCCGGACCGGCCGGACTGGCCGGAGCGGCCGGTGGAGGACCTCGTCCATGCCGTCAAGCCGCACCTGCGCGGCTGGCTGCACGCCGGCACCTTCCCGCTGGCCGTCGTGGCCGGCATCGTGCTCGTGGTGCTCGCCGACGGGACCCGCGCCACCGTCGCGACAGCCGTCTACGCGACCAGCGCGGCCCTGCTGTTCGGGGTCAGCGCGCTCTACCACCGGTTCCACTGGTCACCCCGCACCGAGGCGGTCCTCAAGCGGCTCGACCACTCGAACATCTTCTTGATCATCGCTGGCACCTACACGCCGTTCAGCCTGTTGCTGCTCGACGACTCGCGCGGGCGGACGCTGCTCTGGCTGGTCTGGGCCGGGGCGGTCGCCGGCATCGCCTTCCGGGTGCTCTGGGTCGGCGCGCCCCGCTGGCTCTACACCCCCGTCTACATCGCCCTCGGCTGGGTGGCGGTGTTCTACCTGCCCGACATCCTGCGCACCGGGGGCGTGGCGGTCGTGACCCTGCTCGCCGTCGGCGGCGCCCTGTACAGCATCGGCGGGCTCGTCTACGCCGCGAAGCGCCCCAACCCCTCCCCGCGGTGGTTCGGCTTCCACGAGGTGTTCCACGCGCTCACCTTGGCGGCGTTCGCGGTGCAGTACATCGCCGTCTCGATCGCGGCCTACCAGTACTCCGGGGCCTGACCCGCGTCCGCGCGCTGGGCGGTCGTCAGGTAGTCGCGTCGGGGCCGTTGGCGCGGACCCGCTCGACCTGCTCCATCGCCGTCCGCAGCTCCGCCAGCCAGTCCTGCGTGTGCCTGCCGACGAGCCGCACCGCCCAGGCCAGTGCGTCCGACCGCGACCGGGCGACGCCGGCCTCGACCAGGGTGTCGAGCACCTGCCGCTCGGGCTGGCGCAGCCGCGTCATGACGGGCACCGCCAGGTGGGTGAACAGCGCGGAGTCCTCGCCGCAGCGCACACCCCAGGCCACCTTGCGGCCGAACCGGTGCTCCGCCTCGCGGGCGACGGCGATCCGCCGCTCCCGCGTGTCCTCGCGGAACGCCCTGATCCGGCCCTCCACCGCGGCCGCACGCTCGGCCGCGGACGCGTCCTCGGCCACGCGCGGTGCGGTGATGCGGCCCACCACGGTGATCTCCTCGCGGTCGAGGGTCAGCTCGACCGGCTCCTCGAACCATTCCTCCGGCAGGCGGCCGGCGAACCAGCCGCGAACCTGCTCGGCAACCTCGTCTCGCGTGCTCATGCAACGATGATTACACCGTTACAACACAGGTCAAGGGCTGTTCGCCGTGGGCGGACCGGTCAGAGGTCGCGCTCGAGCACGACGTACCGCTGCCCCTGCTGGGGCACGTCGTGCGTCCCCGTCTCCTCGAAGCCGAGCCGCCGCAGCAGCCGCAGGCTGCGCTCGTTCCACTGCTGCACCACGGCCCGGGCCCGAC
Source organism: Actinomycetes bacterium (assembly GCA_036375895.1). Taxonomy (GTDB): domain Bacteria; phylum Actinomycetota; class Actinomycetes; order JACCUZ01; family JACCUZ01; genus DASVBJ01. Next base: position 2,354 of record DASVBJ010000142.1, read on the forward strand.
GGGCGCCGGCCACCTCCCGGGCGTGTGCGAGCACCGCCTCCGCGAACGGGGCGCCCTGCCCCTGGCCGGTCAGGTCCGGCCGCATGCCGACCCCGACGTCGAGCGTGCCCGGCTGCTCGGCGAGCCCCGGCACCCGCGCCTCCACGCCGAAGCAGGCGAACCCGGCGAGGTCGCCGCACTCGTCGACGACCGTCCAGTACCCCTCGGCCGGGTCGAGCGGGCCGGTCGAGTCGTAGACCGCCCACGGCCCGGGGTAGCGCCACAGCGCCACCGCCTCGCCGTCGTCCGCCGTCATCGGGCGCACCTGGTAGCTCACGCGCGGGCCCCCAGTGCGGCGGCGAGCGCACCGGCGTCCGATGTCGGCGCGTCGCAGGTGAAGTGCCGGCACACGTACGCCGCGGGCCGCCCGCCGACCAGGGGACGCCCGGCGAGCAGCGGTACGCCGGGCCCGGCACCGGGGTCGCCGACCGCGACGGCCGCACCCGGCGCCGTGCCGGCGAGCGCCACCCGGTGCAGCGCGGCCGTGCCGGGGTCGTCGGGCGGGCCCACCACGGCCACCTCCCGCGGCCCGTCGAGCAGCGCCTCGGCGACGGCGAGGCCCCACCCGCAGAACCGGGCGTGCTGCTCGGCCAGCGCGCCGTACAGACCGAGTGCCGCCTCCGCGGACGCGCGATGAGCCGCGGAGCCGGTGTAGGCCGCGTAGGTGAGCAGCGCCCCCGCCACCGCGGACTGCCCGGCCGGCGTCGCGTGGTCGGTCGGGTCCTGGGGCCGGCGCACCAGGCGCTCGGCGTCGTCGGCGGTGTCGTGGAAGCCGCCCTGCCCGTCGGCGAAGCGGGCGAGCACCACGTCGAGCAGCACGCCGGCGTAGGTGAGCCACGGCTCCTCGCCGGTCACCGCGTACAGCGTCAGGAAGCCCTCGGCGACGTCGCCGTAGTCCTCGAGCACGCCGGCGGGCGGCCCGGCCACGCCGTCCCGTGACACCCGGCGCAGCCGGGTGCCGTCGAGGTGCACGGCGACGAGCAGGTCGGCCGCCGCGACGGCCGCCTCGACGAGGTCGGGCCGGTCGAGCAGCGCACCGGCCTCGGCGAGGCCGGCCACGGCCAGACCGTTCCACGCGGCGACCACCTTGTCGTCGCGGGCCGGTGGCACGCGCCGGTCGCGGGCGGCGAGCAGGCGCGCGCGGACCCGGGCCAGCCGGTCGCGGTCGTCCGCCGCGACGTCGGCGCGCAGCTGGAGCACCGACTGGCCGTGCTCGAACGTCCCCCGCGGCGTGACCGTGAACACCTCCGCGGCCCAGGCGCCGTCGTTCTCGCCGAGCACCTCCTCGAGCTCGGCCGGCGTCCACACGTAGAACCGACCCTCCACGCCCTCGCTGTCGGCGTCGAGCGCGGAGGCGAAGCCGCCCTCGGGCGTGCGCAGGTCGCGCAGCATCCAGTCGGCGGTGTCCAGGGCCACCCGGCGGGCCAGCTCCGAGCCGGTGGCGCGCCACCAGTGCGTGTAGACCCGCAGCAGCAGGGCGTTGTCGTAGAGCATCTTCTCGAAGTGCGGCACCACCCAGCCGGCGTCGACCGAGTAGCGCGCGAACCCTCCACCGAGCTGGTCGTACATGCCGCCGCGCGCCATCGCCTCGCAGGTGCCCTCGACCATCGCGAGCGCTGCTGGGTCACCGGTGCGCGCGTGATGGCGCAGCAGCAGCTCGAGCACCATCGAGGGCGGGAACTTGGGGGCGCCGCCGAACCCTCCGTCGGCCGCGTCGTACTCGGCCTGCAGGCTGCCGACGGCCTCGTCGAGCCGGTCGGCCGTCGGGGCGGGCAGGCCGGCCGGCGGGGTCGAGGCGCGCTCGGCCAGAGCCGCCACGATGCGCTGCCCGGCAGCCTCCACCTCGGCCCGGCGCTCGGTCCACGCCTGGGTGACCGAGGCGAGCAGCTGACGGAACGACGGCATGCCGTGCCGCGGCGTCGGCGGGAAGTACGTGCCGCAGAAGAACGGCTCGCCGGCCGGGGTCGCGAACACCGTCATCGGCCAGCCGCCGTGGCCGGTCATGGCCTGGGTCGCCTCCATGTAGACCGCGTCGACGTCCGGGCGCTCCTCGCGGTCGACCTTCACGCAGACGAAGCCGGCGTTCATCTGTGCGGCCGTCTCGTCGTCCTCGAACGACTCGTGCGCCATCACGTGGCACCAGTGGCACGCCGAGTAGCCGACCGAGACCAGCAACGGGACGCCACGCCGCCGCGCCTCGCCGAAGGCCTCCTCGCCCCACTCGAACCAGTCGACGGGGTTGTCCTTGTGCTGCAGCAGGTACGGACTCGTCGAGCCCGCGAGTCGGTTCACCACGACTGTCCCTTCACCGGTGACGAGCCTGTCACACCTGCGCCGGCCGGGCCGGTGACCATCGACCCTCGACGGCCGCGCGGGCCGGGCGTGGACTGGGAGGGACCTCTGGGAGGTGCTCTCATGGCTGCAACGCGTGACGCCGACGTCGTCGTCATCGGGGCCGGCCCGGCCGGCCTGACGACCGCCGCCTACCTGGCCGCAGCCGGTCGGCGGGTCGTGGTCGTCGAGGCGCGGGACGTGCCCGGCGGGCACATGTCGTCCTTCACCCACGGCGGCTACGAGTTCGACGTGGGCCTGCACTACACGCCCGACCTTCCGGTACGTCGGGCGCTCGAGCCGCTCGGCGTGCCGCTCCGGCTGAAGGAGTACGACCCGGACCAGATGTTCCGACTGTTGCTCCCGGGCGCGGACGTGCCCGTGCCGCGCGGCGCGGACCGGTTCCGGGCCGAGCTCGCGCAGCGGTTCCCGGGCGAGCGCGACGCGGTGGACGCGTTCTTGTCGACGATGCGCGCCATCGCGGCGCAGGTCGGCGCGATGCCGGAGCGACCCCGGCTGCGCGACCTGCCGGCGATGCCGTGGCAGCTGCGCGACGTCCTGCGCCGCTCCCGGTCGACTCTCGGCGGCTACCTGGACGACCTGCACGCGTCGCCCCGGCTGAGCACCGTGCTCGGCTTTCTGCACGGGGTGTTCGCCGTCCCGCCCTCCCGGCTGTCGCTGGTCGCGTACGCGATCACGTTCAGCCGCTACCTCGAGGGCGCCGTCTACCCGGAGGGCGGCTCGGGGCCGATCAGCGAGGCGCTGGCCGACGCCGTCCGGCGCGGCGGCGGCGAGCTGCTGCTCGGCACCGAGGTGACGCGCGTCCAGGTCCAGATGGGCAGGGTGCGCGGGGTGCGGGTCGCTCCCGCCTCCTTCGACACGGCGGCCGAGGGCGCGTACGACGTGTGGGCGCCGACCGTGGTGTCCGCCGCGGACCTCAAGCACACCGTCCTCGACCTGCTGCCGCCGGACGTCGTGCCCGGCCGCACGGCACGGCGGGTGCGGGCCTTCGAGATGGCGCTGCCGCTGGCGGTCACCTATCTCGTTCTCGACCGCGACCTGCGCGCCGAGGGCTTCCCCGCCACGGTCCCGCTGGTCGACGAGTCGGCGGACGTCGAGTCGGCGTACGCCGCCGTGCGGGCCGGTGGGCTGCCGCAGCGGGGGTTCATGGGGCTCTCGCTGGCCAGCCTCATCGACCCGGAGAACTCCCGGCTGTGCCGACCCGGCCAGACCAACCTGCAGCTCATCACGGTGGTCCCGGCGGGGCACCGCTTCTGGGGGGTGGCGCCCGGCTCGGGACCTACCCCGCGCTACCTCGCCCGCAAGCGCGAGGTCCGCGACCGGCTGGTCGCGGCGGCGGAGCGCTTCGTGCCGGGCCTCGGCTCATCGATCGTCTTCGAGGAGACCGCCACGCCGGTCACCGAGGAACGGTTCATGCGGGTCAGCGGGGGCACGTCGTACGGCATCGCGTTCACCCCGGAGCAGGTGTTCAGCCGGCCCGGGCCGACGACGCCCGTCGGTGGGCTGTTCCTGGCCGGCGCGAGCACCCGGTCCGGCCACGGGCTCGCCGGCACCCTCACCGGCGGTGTCGCCGCCGCTGCGGCGGTCCTGCGCGTCCCCACGCGCGAGCTGCTGGCCCGCACGGCCGAGCGCGCAGCCGCGGCCTCGACCGACGCGGTCCGCGCCGCGCGGTGACCGGCACCCCCTGACCGGGCGGCCGGCACTCGGTCAGGGGTGCCGACCGCACGGTCAACAAGTCGTCAAGCCGCCAGACGGGTGATCAAGGCCTGCCACCGGACGCCGATACGCAACAGGTGCACGGGGGATGCGTGACGTCTGGGGGTGGGTGGATGCCGAGCGGTCGACGGACGACCACTGCGGTGCTCGCGAGCGCGCTCGCGCTCATGACGGCGTACGTCGCGCTGCCCGGCGACGGGCCCCGAGCCGCCGTGTGGACGGTCGCCGCGCTGGCGGCGGCCTCGGCGATGGTGCTGGCGACCCGGCGTACCGGGGCCGCCGACCCGCTGCCCGGCTGGCTGTTCGCGGCCGGGCTGTGCCTGCTCGGGTGCGGCCAGGCCGTCGCGCTCGGCGGTGGCGGCTCCCCGTCGTACGCCGACATCCCCCGCCTGTTCGTCTACCCGACGCTCGCCGCCGGCGTGATCGCGTTCCAGCGCGACCGGATCCGGCACGACCGGGCCAGCATGCTGGACGCCCTCGTCGTCACCGTCGCCGCCGCCCAGGCCGGCTGGCTGGTGCTGATCGCGCCGGTGCTCACGGAGGACTCGGCCGGTGCCGCCGCGACCGTCGTCGCGAGCGCGTACCCGCTGGGCGACCTGCTCCTGATCGGGGTGCTGGCCCGTCTGGGCTTCGCCACGCTGGGCAGCCACGACCCGGCGGCCCGCCTGGTCGTCATCGGGCTCGGCGCAGGGACGCTCAGCGAGGTCGCGGCGGCCGTGAGCGACCGCCCGGCACTCACCGGGGGCTGGCTGGTCGGGCTCGCGCTGGCCGTGCTCGCGACCACCCACCCCAGCATGGCCACGCCCACGCCGCCTCCTGCGGGTGCGCGCCTCACCTCGGCCTGGCGGTTCGTCGTCCTGCTCGGCCTGGCCTGCCTGGTCTCGCCCCTGCTCGTCCTGACCCACCCCGGCCGCAACGAGGTGACCAAGGCCGCGATCGTGCTCGGCGGCTCGGTGCTGCTGTTCACCCTCGCGCTGCTGCGGATCGTGAGCCTGCTGGGCCGGCTCCGGCGGGCCCTGCGGCGCGAGCACGTGCTGCGGGGTGCCACGTCGGCGCTCGTCGGCGCCGCCGACCGGCCCCGGGTGCGTGACGCCGCGCTCGCCTCGGCCCTGGAGCTGCTCGACCAGCCCGGCGCCCAGGCCTGGCGCGTCGACGGCGACCCCGGCGGCACCATCGCGCAGGCCACCGGCGACCTCGACGTGGCGACCTTCCTGGACTCCGCCGAGCTGGCGCTGCTGCCCGACGGCGAGGAGGGCATCTCCGTGCTGCCCGGGCCGTCGCTCCTGCACGCGACCCTCGGGGTGCTCTCGAGCCACACGCTCGTGCTGATCGGGCTGCCCGCCCGCGGCATGGGCCGGGAGGCGGCGATCATCGCCGTGCCGCTGGCGCCGTCGCCGCGCACCGTCGACGCCCTCGAGGCGCTCGCGAGCACGATGGCCCTGGCCCTCGAGCGGCTCGACGTCGGCGAGATCCTGGTCGAGCGGCGCAGCGAGCGGCGACTGCGGCTGATGCTGCGCTACGCCTCCGACGTCATCTGCATCCTCGACCACGACCTGACCGTCGTGCACGTCACCCCGGCGGTCGAGCCCATCGTCGGACTCCCGGCGATGGAGCTGCTGGGCATGAACTGGCTGGAGCTCGTCGCCGACGTCGACCGCGAGGCCGCGCGGGACCTGGTCAGCCTGGCGCAGGGCGGCCGCCCGGCCCGCGGCGAGGTGCGCCTGAACACCGAGGACGGCCGGACCCGCCACGTCGACGCCGTCGTCACGGAGGTCATCGACGAGGACCTGATGGGCTTCGTCGTCACCTGCCACGACGTGACCGAGCGGCACGACCTGGAGCAGCAGCTCACCCACCAGGCCTTCCACGACGCGCTGACCGGGCTGGCCAACCGGGCGCTCTTCCGCGACCGGCTCGGCCACGCCATGGCCCGCTCCCGCGGCGCCGGCGGCTACGGCGTGCTGTTCGTCGACCTCGACGACTTCAAGACCGTCAACGACAGCCTCGGCCACGCCGCGGGTGACGAGCTGCTGCGGGAGATGACGACCCGCCTACGCGGCTGCCTGCGCGACGGGGACACCGCGGCCCGGCTCGGCGGTGACGAGTTCGCGATCCTGCTCGAGGACGTCGAGGACGACGAGCACTGCGTCGTCATCGCCCGCCGGCTGCTGGACGCCCTGCGGCTGCCCTTCGACGTCGGCGGCACGGAGATCACGTCCGGGGCGAGCATCGGCATCGCCGTCGGGCAGCCGGGCCCGGCGACGCCCGAGGACCTCATGCGCAACGCCGACCTCGCCCTCTACGACGCCAAGAACTCGGGCAAGAACCGGTACGCCGTGTTCGCCGAGCAGATGCACGAGGCGGCCCTGGCCAGGCTGTCGCTCACCAGCGACCTGCGCCACGCCCTGGACCGGGGCGAGCTGACGGTGTACTACCAGCCCCTCGTCGCGCTGGAGACGGGCGAGATCACCGGCCTCGAGGCCCTGGTGCGCTGGAACCACCCCGAGCGCGGCCTGCTGCAGCCCGGCCAGTTCATCGCGCTGGCCGAGGAGACCGGGCTGATCGTGCCGCTGGGCCGGGCCGTGCTGCGCGCGGCCCTGGAGTCGGCCGTCCGCTGGCAGCACGAGCACCCGGGCCACGGGGGCCTGCGCATCGCCGTGAACGTCAGCGGCCGGCAGCTGCAGGACCCGGGCATCGTCGACGACGTCCGGGTCATCCTGGAGGACACCGGCATCGACCCCCAGACGGTCGTGCTGGAGATCACCGAGAGCGTGCTGCTGCCCGGCGACCACACGATCCTCGACCGGCTCAACGGGCTGGCCGAGCTGGGCGTGCATCTCTACATCGACGACTTCGGCACCGGGTACTCGTCGCTCAGCTACCTGCAGATGCTGCCGGTCAACGGGCTCAAGCTGGCCCAGGAGTTCGTCGACTCGCTGCCCGGCACGGAGTCGGAGAGCGGGCTGGTGCGCACCATCCGCGACCTGGCCGAGACCCTGGGCCTCGCGACTGTCGTGGCAGAGGGCATCGAGCGGCCGGAGCAGTGGAGCTCGCTGGTCTCCCTCGGCTACCGAGTGGGTCAGGGTTTCCACCTCGCCCTGCCGATGCCGGCCGAGCGGGTGCCGAGCTTCCTGTCCGGCGCCCGGCGACCCGGCGAGTCGGGTTGGCAGCCTGGTGACAGCGTGGTCTCCGAGCAGTCGTCGGAGGAGACGACCGTCACCACCTGAGCCCGGCCCTACCGGTCGGGCTCGGCGTCCCTGTCGCGCTCCTCGGCGTCGACGTCCCGGGCAGGCTCGTGGACGTCGCGCTCCTCGAAGTCGACCTTGCGCAGCTGGCGGTTCATCGACCGGATCAGCAGCCAGGTCGCGACGCCGAGCAGGGCCACGACGGCGAACCCCAGCACCCCGGGCGTCACCTTGTCGGAGTCGACGGCCAGCAGCAGCCCGGTCGTCGTGGTCATCGTGCGCCTCCGAGGCTGGTGACACCCTCGCGGATGCCGGCGAACAGGTCGTCCTCGAACAGATCAGGTCCCGGCGGGGGTCCGATCACCGTGCGGGCCAGCTCGAAGTCCTCGGTGGGCCACACCTCGCGCTGGATCTCCAGCGGGCAGGCGAACCAGGCGCCGTCGGGGTCGACCTGGGTGGCGTGGGCCAGCAGCGCGCGGTCGCGCACCGAGAAGTAGTCGGCGCACGGGACGCGGGTCGTGATCGGGCGCTCCTCACGGTCGTCCCAGCGCTCCAGCCACTCGCCGTACGGCGAGTCCAGGCCGGCGGCCAGCATGCCCTCGTGGAGCGCCACGGTGCGCGGCTTGGAGAAGGTCTGGTTGTAGTAGAGCTTCAGTGGCTGCCAGGGCTCGCCGGCGTCCGGGTAGCGCTCCGGGTCGCCGGCCGCCTCGAACGCGTGCAGCGAGATCCGGTGGCACATGATGTGGTCGGGGTGCGGGTAGCCGCCGTTCTCGTCGTACGTCGTCATGACGTGCGGCCGGAACGACCGGATGAGCCGCACCAGCGGCTCGGCGGCGTCCGCGACCTCCATGAGGGCGAAGCAGCCCTCGGGCAGCGGCGGCAGGGGGTCGCCCTCGGGCAGGCCGGAGTCGACCCAGCCCAGCCAGTCCTGCCGGACCCCGAGGATCTCGCGGGCGGTGTGCATCTCCTGGCGGCGGATCTCGGCGAGGTTCGCGAGCACGTCCGGGTCGTGGGCGAGGCGCGGGTTGAGCACCGAGCCCCGTTCGCCGCCGGTGCAGGTGACCACGTGCACGTCGACGCCCTCGGCGACGTACCGCGCCATCGTCGCGGCGCCCTTGCTCGACTCGTCGTCGGGGTGCGCGTGGACCGCCATCATGCGCAGTTGGTCGTTCACGCGACAATCATCCCTGACGCAGCCCACTCCCGCTCCCCGAGGCCTCGTGAACCAGCCCCGCCCCCCGGCCCGCCCACCCGGCAGGTACGGCGAGACCAAGCCCCGCCGACGGCTCGTCCTGACCGCCGTCGTGGTCGTGGTCGTCGCGGCCCTGCTGTCCTGGCTCGTCTGGGCGGCCCTGGTCGCCTCGACCCCCGACGTCCGGAGCACGCTCGTCGGCTTCCGGGTGGTCGACGACGCCCAGGTCAGGGTGCGCTTCCAGGTGGTCGCGGACCGCGCCTCCGCGGTCACCTGCACCCTGACGGCCAGGGACGCCGACGGCGCGACGACCGGCGTCACACAGGTCACCGTGCCGGCCGGCCGGAGGGACGTCCGCGACGGCCAGACCGTCATAAGGACCCGGGCCCGGGCGGTCACGGCCGATGTCGCCGGGTGCCGCCTCGCCGGTGGGGATTAGACGGGGCCCGCTGGGGAGTTGTTAGCCTCGGTATCTCCACCACTTCCCCCGTGGACGTCTTCATCTCCTAGGAGCACGCCGTGACCGAGACCAGCGAGAGCGTCACCTGGCTGACCCAGGAGGCGCACGACCGGCTCCGGGAGGAGCTCGAGTTCCTCTCCGGCGAGGGTCGCACCGAGATGGCGCGTCGCATCGAGCAGGCCCGCGAGGAGGGTGACCTGCGCGAGAACGGCGGCTACCACGCCGCCAAGGAGGAGCAGGGCAAGCGCGAGGCCCGCATCCGCCAGCTGCAGCAGCTGCTGCAGAACGCCAAGGTGGGCGAGCGCCCCGCCGACGACGGGGTCGTGGAGCCGGGCATGGTCGTGACCGTGCGGCTCGGCGGCGAGCAGCTGCGCTTCCTGCTCGGCTCGCGCGAGGCGGCGGGCGACGACCTCGAGGTCTACTCCGAGAAGTCCCCGCTGGGCGCGGCCATCAGCGGCAAGCGAGCGGGCGAGACCACGTCGTACACCGCACCGAACGGCAAGAGCATCGACGTCGAGATCGTCGACGCGAAGCCGTACATCGGCTGACCGGGACGACCGGGGCAGCCGTCGTGGAGTTCCGCCAGTCCAGCAAGCTCCAGCACGTCGCCTACGACGTGCGGGGACCCGTGCTCGCCGAGGCGGAGCGGATGGAGCACGAGGGTCACCAGATCCTCAAGCTCAACATCGGCAACCCGGCGCCGTTCGGCTTCGAGGCCCCCGACGAGCTGCTGCACGACGTCATCGCCAACCTGCCGACGGCGCAGGGCTACAGCGACTCCAAGGGCCTGCTCGCACCGCGCCGCGCCGTCGAGCAGTACTACGAGAACCGCGGCGTGGTCGGCGTGGACGTCGACGACATCTACCTCGGCAACGGCGTCTCAGAGCTGATCAGCATGACCCTGCAGGCCATGCTCGAGAACGGCGACGAGGTGCTCATCCCGGCGCCCGACTACCCGTTGTGGACCGCGGTCGTCAGCCTGTGCGGCGGCCGGCCGGTGCACTACCTGTGCGACGAGCAGTCCGGGTGGGCACCGGACCTCGACGACGTCGCCTCGAAGATCTCCGACCGCACCAAGGCGCTGGTCGTGATCAACCCCAACAACCCCACCGGCGCGGTCTACCCGCGCGAGGTGCTCGAGGGGCTCGTCGAGATCGCCCGCCAGCACGATCTGGTGCTCCTCTCGGACGAGATCTACGACAAGATCCTGTACGACGGGGCGGAGCACACCATCACGGCGTCCCTCGCGCCCGACGTGCTCTGCCTGACGTTCGGCGGGCTGTCCAAGGCCTACCGGGTGGCCGGGTTCCGCTCCGGCTGGGTCGCCGTCACCGGTCCGAAGCAGCACGCGCAGAGCTACATCGAGGGCCTGAACATCCTCGCCAACATGCGCCTTTGCGCGAACGTGCCCGCGCAGCACGCCATCCAGGCGGCGCTCGGCGGCCGGCAGAGCATCAACGACCTGGTGCTGCCGGGCGGGCGCCTGCACGACCAGCGCAACCTGGCCTGGGAGATGCTCAACGCGATCCCGGGGGTGAGCTGCACGAAGCCGATGGGTGCGCTCTACGCGTTCCCGCGGCTCGACCCGGCCGTGTTCGGCATCCACGACGACGAGCGGCTGGTGCTCGACCTGCTGCGCGCCGAGCGGATGCTGCTCGTGCACGGCAGCGGCTTCAACTGGCCACGGCCCGACCACCTGCGCATCGTCACCCTCCCCCACGTGGACGACCTGGAGGAGGCGCTCGGACGGTTCGCCCGGTTCCTCTCCGGCTACCGCCAGTAGCGCCGACGCCGCCGCACCATGCACCGTTTCCGCAAGATCGGATGCGCTTCCGGGCCCGCGGGCGACCCGAAGCGCATCCGATAACACAAGAACCGGGTCAGTCGGGCAGCCGGTACAGCGTGCACGGCATGCCGTTGTGGTCGGCGTTGCCGGCGAAGGTGAAGCCGACCTTCTCGAGTACCCGATGACTGGGACTGTTCCCGTCGGCCGCATAGGCCCACAGCATTGTCCGCGGGTCACGACTGATGTGGTCCCGGTGCCACTGGACGAGGGCGGTGGCGACCTCGGTGGCCAGCCCTCGCCCCCACAGGTCTCGCCGGATGGTGTAGCCCAGCTCTCGGTCGGTCCCGCGGGGCCCGAAGCCGCCCCGGCCGACCAGGGTCCCGCGGTGGTCGACCACCCGCCACTTGGTCCAGCCACGGGTGGCCTGCTCGCGGATGTACTGGGCGAGCAGCTCCTCGGTCTCGTCCCGGGTCTCTGGTCGACCGTTGCGCACATAGCGCATCGTGAGCGGGTCCGAGTGCAGCCGGTGCAGGTCTTCGACGTCCTGAGCTAGCCACGTGGTTACGTGGAGGCGAGTCGTCGCGAGGATCGTCTGCCGCTGCACGCAGGGCAGTATCCCGCCTGCGCCGGTGGCGGAAGGACGCACCTCGCCGCGGTTACCGGGCTGCGGCGGCGCGGTACTTGCGCACGGAGAGCGGCACGAACACCGCCAGCAGCACCCCGATCCAGATGAGCGACACCGCGAGCGGGTGCTGCGCCGGGAAGTTGTCCAGCGGCGGCTCACCGTTGGTGTTGCCGAACAGCTGCCGGACGGCCGCGACCACCGAGGTGATCGGGTTCCACTCGGCGACCGGCTGCAGCCAGGTCGGCAACGTCTCCAGCGGCACGAACGCGTTGGACAGGAAGGTCACCGGGAACAGCCAGATGAACCCGGCGCTCTGGGCCACCTCGACGCTGCGGACCGAGAGCCCGATCAGCGCCGACACCCAGGACATCGCGTAGGCGAACGCCAGCATCAGGGCGTAGGCACCGAGGGCGGACAGCACGCCGTTGTGGATCCGCCAGCCGACGATGATGCCGCAGATCGACATCACCACCAGGACGATGACGTTGTTGAACAGGTCCGACGTCGTCCGGCCGACCAGCACGGCCGAGCGCGCCATCGGCAGCGCGCGGAACCGGTCGATGATGCCCTTCTGCAGGTCGTCGGCCAGACCGATCGCCGTGATCGCGGAGCCGAAGGCGACCGTCTGCACGAAGATGCCGGCCATCAGGAACTCGCGGTAACCGCCGCCGGGGACCGTGATCGCCCCACCGAAGACGTAGGCGAACAGCAGCACGAACATCACCGGCTGGATGGTCGTGAAGATCAGCAGGTCCGGGATCCGCTTGATCTTGATCAGGTTGCGCTTGGTGACGGTGAACCCGTCCACAGCGGCGTCGGCGAGGGCGCTCATCGGCCGACCTTCTCCTTTGGTTCGCGGGCCCTGTGGCCACCTGCGGGCTCCTCGGCCGGTGTCTCCACGGGCTCGCCCTCGGCCGCACGCCCGGTCAGCGCGAGGAACACGTCGTCGAGCGTCGGTCGGCGCACCCCCACGTCCAGGACCTGCACGGACGACACGTCGAGCTGGCGCAGCGCCGCGAGGAGCGCGCTGGTGCCGCCGCTGACGGCGACACCGACCTGTCGGGTGTGCCGGTCGACCACCGGCTCCCCGATGCCGACCGCGCGCAGCACCTCGACGGCCGTGCCGAGCTCGTCCTCGCGGCTCACGGTCACCTCGAGGTGCTCTCCCCCGACCTGGGACTTGAGCTCGTCGGCCGTGCCCTGGGCGATGACGCGCCCGTGGTCGATGACCGCGATCGCGTCGGCCAGCCGGTCGGCCTCCTCGAGGTACTGCGTGGTCAGCAGCAGCGTGGTCCCCTCGCGGACCAGCTCGCCGATGACGTCCCACATCCCGATGCGGCTGCGCGGGTCGAGGCCGGTGGTGGGCTCGTCGAGGAAGAGGACCGGCGGCTTGGCGACCAGCGCGCCCGCCAGGTCCAGCCGCCGCCGCATGCCACCGGAGTAGGTCTTCACCGGCCGGTCGGCGGCCTCGGTCAGGTCGAAACGGTCCAGCAGCTCGCGGGCGCGGGCGCGCGACGCACCCCGGCCGAGGTGGTAGAGCCGGCCGACCATGTCGAGGTTCTCGAACCCGGTGAGGTGCTCGTCGACCGCGGCGTACTGGCCGGAGACCCCGATGGAGCGCCGCAGCGCAGTCGCCTCGCGTACGACGTCCAGGCCCGCGACGGTCGCCCGGCCCTCGTCCGGCTCGAGCAGAGTCGTGAGGACCCGCACCGTCGTGGTCTTGCCGGCGCCGTTCGGCCCGAGCAGCCCGAGGACGGTGCCCTCCGGCACCTCGAGCGACAGCCCGTCGAGGGCGCGGACGTCGCCGTAGCGCTTCGCCAGCCCCTCGGCGACGATCGCGTTCGCCATCCCGACTCCCTCTCCGACCGTGCGGACCGCGGAAGTCTAGGCACATACAGGGCGCGCGTTCACGGGATTTACCGGTCGCGGCGCGCGGGCCCGGCGCTCAGCCGAAGACCAACGTGTAGCCGGCGCCCCGGAGCCGGGACAGGACCTCGTCGCAGTGCTCGGCTCCCCGGGTCTCCAGCTGCAGCATCACCTCGACCTCGTCGACCCGCAGCCGGGGATCTGTGCGGACGTGCTCGACCTCGAGCACGCTCGCGTCGGCGGCGGCGATCTCGGAGAGCAACCCGACCAGCGCTCCCGGCCGGTCGGCGATGCGGACCCGGAACGACAGGAACCGCCCGGCGACCGCCAGGCCGTGCCGCAGCACCCGTTGCAGCAGCAGCGGGTCGATGTTGCCCCCGGAGAGCACCGCGACCACGGGCGGCTCGAAGGCGTGCGGCCGGTCGAGCAGGGCGGCGACCCCCGCGGCACCGGCCGGCTCGACCACGAGCTTGGCCCGCTCCAGGCAGAGCAGCAGCGCGCGCGACAGCGACTCCTCTGACACCGTCAGCACGTCGTCGACGAGCGCCTCGACGATGCCGAACGGCACCGGACCGGGACATCCCACCGCGATGCCGTCGGCCATCGTCGCCATCGAGGAAAGTGCGACCGGGTGCCCGGCGGCGAGCGACCCGGGATACGCGGCCGCGCTCTCGGCCTGCACCCCCACGACCCGCACCTCGGGTCGGAGCGCCTTGACCGCCACCGCCACACCCGCGAGCAGACCTCCCCCGCCGGTGCAGACGAGGATCGTGCGTACGTCGGGGACCTGCTCGAGGATCTCGAGCCCGACCGTGCCCTGGCCGGCCACGACGTCGGCGTGGTCGAAGGGATGCACGAAGACCGCGCCCGTCTCCTCGGCGAAGCGTTTCGCCGCCTCCAGGGCCTCGTCCACGACGTGGCCGTGGAAGCGGACCTCCGCGCCGTAGGCCCTGGTGGCCTGCACCTTGGGGATCGGGGCGCCCTCCGGCATGAAGACGGTCGAGCGGATGCCGCGCAGGGTCGCGGCGAGCGCGACGCCCTGGGCGTGGTTGCCGGCGCTCGCGGCCACCACGCCCCGTGCGGCCTCCTCCTCGCTGAGCCGGGAGATGCGGGTGTAGGCACCGCGGATCTTGAACGAGCCGGCGCGCTGGAGGTTCTCGCACTTGAACCAGACGGGTCCGCCGACGCTCTCGCTGAGGGGCCGCGACCCCTGCACCGGCGTGTCCCGGATCACGCCGACGAGCAGCTCACGGGCGGCCTGGACGTCGGCGAGCCCCACGGGCAGGTTCGGCATGCGGGCCAGTGTGTCACCAGGGCACGCGCATCCCGATCACCCGTCCCGGTGCCTTTCCCGGCGTACCGGAAAATCAGTTGCGTGCTGCAAGCAACCACATTAAGGTTGCATGGTGCAAACAAATGACTCCCTCACCGATGAGGTGCTGAGCGCGCTGTTCCGCGCCATGCAGCAGCTCAAGCAGGCGCCGCTGGGCGACCCGCTCGACCGATCCGCGGTCATCGTGCTCGCCCGGCTCAAGCAGCACGGCGCGATGCGTCTCTCCGACCTCGCCTCGGACCTGTGCCTCGACGTCTCCACGACGAGCCGACACGTCCGGACCCTCGAGGAGCGCGGGCTGATCGAGCGCACCGACGACCCCGAGGACCGCCGCGCGGTCCGGCTGACGCTGGCCGAGGCCGGCCGCGAGGTGCTCGACCGCGCCTGGGCCGCCCGCCGGTCCTGGCTCGACGCGGCCCTCGACGGCTGGACCCGCGAGGAGCGACGCGCCCTGCGCGACTGCCTCGGCCGGCTCGCCGACGCGCTCGCCGCCAGCTCCACGCCCCCCGCCCGCCCGACGACCAAGGAGGCCTCCGCGTGACCGCCCCCGCAGGAACCTCGCCGGCGCCGCAGGCGCCCACCTACCTCTCCCACAAGCAGATCCTCGTCGTGCTGAGCGGCCTGATGCTCGGCATGCTGCTCGCCGCCCTCGACCAGACGATCGTGTCCACCGCCCTCCCGACGATCGTCGGCGACCTCGGCGGCCTCGACCACCTGTCGTGGGTGGTCACGGCGTACCTGCTCACCTCGACCGCGTCGACCCCGCTGTACGGCAAGATCTCCGACCTCTACGGGCGGCGGCCGGTCTTCCAGTTCGCCATCGTCGTGTTCCTGGTGGGGTCCGCCCTCGCCGGCGCGTCGCAGGAGATGTGGCAGCTCGTCGCCACCCGGGCCATCCAGGGCATCGGCGCCGGCGGCCTGATGGCGCTGGTGTTCGCGATCATCGGCGACATCATCGCCCCCCGCGAGAGGGGCCGTTACCAGGGCTACTTCGGCGGAGTCTGGGGCCTCGCGAGCGTGGCCGGCCCGCTGCTCGGCGGCTTCTTCACCGAGCACCTGAGCTGGCGCTGGATCTTCTACATCAACGTGCCGCTCGGCCTCGTCGCGCTGGTCGTCACGAGCAGCGTGCTGCACATCCCGCACACCCGGCGGGAGCACTCCATCGACTACGCCGGCGCCGCGCTGCTCGTCGGCGGCGTCAGCACGCTGCTGCTGGGGCTGGTCTGGGGCGGCAACGAGTACGCGTGGGACTCCGGCCAGATCATCGGCCTGCTCGGCGTCGGCACGGCCCTGATCCTGGGCTTCCTGCTCTGGGAGACACGGGCGGCCGAGCCGATCCTGCCGCTGCGCCTCTTCCGCAACTCGGTGTTCTCGGTGACGAGCGCGATGGGCTTCATCGTCGGCCTGGCGATGTTCGGGGCGATCGTGTTCATCCCCGTCTACCTGCAGGTGGTCCACGGCGTCACGCCGACCGAGTCCGGCCTGCTGATGCTGCCGCTGATGCTCGGCATCCTGATCAGCTCGATCGGCTCCGGCCGCGCCATCACCCGCATCGGGCGCTACAAGGCCTTCCCGATCGCGGGGACGGCGGTGATGGCAGTCGGGATGTTGCTCCTCTCGCGCCTTGGCGCGGACACCCCGCACTGGCAGTCCAGCCTGTACATGTTCGTCGTGGGCGCGGGGCTGGGCCTGGTCATGCAGGTGCTCGTGCTGGCGGTGCAGAACGCCGTCGACTTCCGGGACATGGGCGTCGCCACGTCGGCCTCGCAGTTCTTCCGGTCGATGGGCGGCACCTTCGGCACGGCCGTGTTCGGCACGATCCTCAACAACCAGCTGGCCGGCAACCTGAAGGAGCTGCTCCCCCCGGGCGCGGTGCCGGCGGGAGGCACGGCCGAGCTGACGTCGAGCCCGGCCCAGATCGCCGCGCTGCCGGAGGCCCTGCACGTGCCGGTGGTCGAGGCGTTCGTCCGGTCGATCGACACGGTGTTCCTCACCGCGGTGCCGGTCGTCGTGGTGGCGTTCCTGCTCGGCTTCGCCCTGAAGGAGCTGCCGCTGCGCACTCATGGCGACCAGCCCGGCGGCCCGGCGCCTGCCCCGGCCGAGGCGGTCCTCGCCGAGTAGCCGCCCCCCCATTGGCAGCGATCATGCACGATCCGTCGCGACGGAACGTGCATGATCGCTGCCGGGTGGGGGGTGGGTGGGGCGGGTGGGTCAGTCGGCGGACCAGTAGCGGTCGCCACTGAGCACCAGCGCGGCCGCGCCGACCAGCCCCGCCTCCTGGCCCAGCCTCGCCGGCACGTCCCGCACGCCGCGGGCGAACCCCATCCGGGCGTGCCGCCGGAAGGCCCGCTCCAACGGGTCGAAGAGAAGCGACCCGGCCTGCGAGAGGCCGCCGCCCACGGTCACGACGTCGAGGTCGCAGAGGTGGGTGGCGGAGGCGATCGCGATGCCGAGGGCCGACCCGGCACGCTCCATCGCGCGGGTCGCCACCTCGTGGCCGCGACCGGCGTCGACCGCGAGCTCGCGCGCGGTGTCGCCGGTCGCCCCGGCCCAGCCCTGCGCACGCGCCCACGCCGCGAGCCGCGGGCCGCTCGCGAACGCCTCCAGGCAGCCCTTCCCGCCGCAGATGCAGTCCGGCCCGGCCGGGTCGACGACGACGTGGCCGACGTGACCGGCGTTGCCGCTGGCGCCGTCGATCAGCCGGCCGCCGAGCACGAGGCCGCCGCCGACGCCGGTGGACACGACCATGCCCAGCAGGTTCGGGGCCCCGCGACCGGCCCCTCGCCAGTGCTCACCGACGGCCAGGCAGACGGCGTCGTTGTGCACGCGCACCGGCACCCGCGGGAAGAGCTCGCGCAACCGCTCCCTGAGGGGGAAGCCCCGCCAGCCCGGGATGTTGAGAGGTGACACCTCCGCGGCCGGCCAGGTCATCGGACCGCCGCATCCGACACCGACCCCGGAGACCTTGACGTCGTCGCCGACCAGGCTGCGCACCAGCCCGGTCACCGTCCGCCACAGCGCCCGCGCGTCCGCCCGCGGCCCGATCGGCGTGCCCACCCGGGCCGACTCGAGCACGCGGCCGCCCGGGTCGACGAGTGCGGCCGCCATCTTCGTGCCGCCGATGTCGACCGCGAGGACCGGGCGCCGGCCCGAGCCCGCCGGTGGGCTCACGGTCGCGCCCGTCCGGCGGCACCGAACGCGAGGATCGACGCGGTGAAGCCGTGCAGGTGGTTGCGGCCGCCGACCGGACCGATCTCCCCGGCCGCGAAGAAGCCGGCCACCCCCTCGGTGTCGAGCGCGGACCGGACGACCGCCACGTCGTGATCCGCGGAGGGGAACATCGCGCCGCCACGGCCGTTGCAGGAGAACAGCAACGCTCCCGCCACCGGGTCGATCGCACCGCTGCGGCGGACGTCGTCGAGCATCGACGCGAGCTCCGCGTCAGCCGCCTCGGCATCCCGCACCTGGAACCGCACCGTGCGCCCCACCTCGACCACGTCACCAACCACGAGGCCGTCGCGCTCGGTCTCGGCGCCGACCACGCCCCGGACGAGGAAGTCGCCGCGGCCGTGCTCCTCGGCGTACTCGTCCATGGCGACGCCGAGGTGCAGGCCCTGCGTGACCAGGGCCTGGTCGGCCGGAGGGAGCTCGGCGACAATCTCCTCGAGCTTGCGGACGGCCGGTGTCCCGGCGAGGCCGAGCAGCACGTTGCCGTCGGCCGCGGTGACCGTCATCGCCGGCCCCACCGGCCGGCAGCCCTGGCTCACGATCGGCCGGGCCGACACGTCACCGGAGAGCACGACGCCCGCGGCGCCCCGGTCGTGGACGTGCCCGTCAACCAGCAGCCGCGTCGACCCGGCACCGCGCATCCCGTCGGCCAGGCCGCCGACGAGGGGCAGGCCGGGCAGGGCGTCGTTGGCCTGCTCCACGAACGCGTCGATGGGGAACGAGTAGGGGTCGGCCAGCAGCACGCCCACGTCGTCGTCGGCCCGCTGTGCGGGCATCCCCACGACGACGATCGACTCCGAGCTGCGCAGCACCTCGAGGTGGAAGGAGCGCAGCCGTACGCCGGGCAGGGCGCCGGCCCACACGCTGACGGCCGATGTCCGCTCGACACCCCGCCCCGCACCGATGACCCCGCCGGCGCTGCAGCCCAGCGCGGTCGCGGCACCCGACACGTCGGCCACCCGCTCCAGCGCGGCGGTCACGTCGTCCGGGTCTGGCGCGCACACGAAGACGCACAGCAGGTCGGGGCTGCGCCCCCCGAGGGGCAGCAGCGCCTGCCGGGTCGCCGCCTCGGCCGCCACGGCCACGTCGGCGTCCACTGCGAGACCGTCACCGCATCGCACCACCCCGCCATCCTCACCCACCCCGGCCGGCCCGGCGCAGCCACCCCACCCCCGCCCTTCCCCGCCCTCGAGTGGACGCGGACACACCGCTCGTACGGCGTGTCCGGTGTGCGCGCGTCCAAAGGATCATGGTGGCGGGGTGCGCCGGGAAGGACCGTCGGAAAGGATCTTGGTTGGCGGCCGCACTCGACGTACGGTCGTGAGATGGACCGGCCCCAGACCCTTGCCGCGCTGCGCGCCTCCGGCCACCAGCACCTGCCCGTCAAGGAGGAGCTCCGCGCGAACCTGCTGAGCAGGATGCGCGCCGGTGAGCCGCGGTTCCCCGGCATCCTCGGCTTCGACGACACCGTGCTGCCCGCCCTCGAACGCGCCCTGCTGGCGGGTCACGACCTGGTGCTGCTGGGCGAGCGCGGGCAGGGCAAGACCCGGCTGATCCGCACCCTGGTGGAGCTCCTGGACGAGTGGACGCCGGTGGTGGACGGCTGCGAGATCAACGACCACCCCTACGCCCCGGTGTGCGCCCGCTGCCGTGCCCTGCGCGACGAGCTCGGTGACGCCCTGCCGGTGCGGTGGGTGCACCGCAGCGAGCGGTACGGCGAGAAGCTCGCGACCCCCGACACCAGCGTGGGCGACCTGATCGGCGACGTCGACCCGATCAAGGTGGCCGAGGGCCGCACCCTCGGCGACCCGGAGACCGTGCACTACGGCCTCGTGCCCCGCACCAACCGCGGCATCTTCGCGATCAACGAGCTGCCGGACCTCGCCGAGCGCATCCAGGTCTCGCTGCTCAACGTGCTCGAGGAGCGCGACATCCAGGTGCGCGGGTACGTGCTCCGGCTCCCCCTGGACCTGCTGCTCGTGGCCAGCGCCAACCCCGAGGACTATACGAACCGGGGACGCATCATCACCCCCCTGAAGGACCGCTTCGGCGCGGAGATCCGCACCCACTACCCGGTGGAGCTCGACGACGAGGTTGGGCTGGTCCGGCAGGAGGCGGGGCTCGCCGCGCACGTGCCCGACTTCCTGCTGGAGGTGGTCGCGCGGTTCACCCGGCACGTGCGCGAGTCGCCGTCGGTGGACCCCCGGTCGGGGGTCTCGGCGCGGTTCGGCATCGCCGCGGCCGAGACGGCGGCGGCGTCGGCGCTGCGCCGAGCGGCGCTGACCGGCGAGCAGCCGGCCGTTGCCCGCATCTGTGACCTGCCGAGCACCGTCGACACCCTGCAGGGCAAGGTCGAGTTCGAGGTCGACGAGGAGGGGCGCGAGGCGGAGGTGCTCACGCACCTGTTGCGCCGGGCGACGGTCGAGACGTTCCGCCACCACCTCGGCGCGTCCGACCTGCGCCCGCTGATCGAGCGGTTCGACGAGGGCCTCACCGTCGAGAGCGGCGACCTCGTGCCGGCCGGCCGCCTGCTCGAGCAGGTCGGGCCGCTGCCGGGGCTGGCGCACGTGATGACGCTGCTCGGCGTCGAGGAGGGCGCCGAGACGCCGGGGCTCGCCGCGTCGGCGCTGGAGTTCGCCCTCGAGGGGCTGTTCCTCAACCGCCGCATCAGCAAGGACGCCGAGGGCGACGGCTTCGTCGTCTACGGAGGCAGCTGATGCCCGCCCGGACCCCGGCGACCGGCCCTCCACCGGCGCCCGGCCCTCCACCGGCAGCGATCATGCAGCTTCCGTCGGTCGGCCACCGGGCCAGGCGACGGAACGTGCATGATCGCTGCCGGGAGGGGGGGCGCTGAGATGCCGCGGGGATACCGGTACGGCGCCTGGCACGACGGGCCGGACCCGCTGGCGCCGCCGTACGACGTACGACGTGCCCTCGACCGGCTGGGCGACGACGTGCTGGCCGGCGCGTCGCCGGGCGAGGCGCTGCGCAACCTGCTGCGTCAGGGCAGCGACAGGCTGCGGGGACTCGACGACATGCTGCGCCGCGTACGCGAGCAGCGCCGCGCGGTGCGGGACCGCGGCCGACTGGACGGCACGCTCGACGAGGTCCGACGCCTGCTCGACACGGCCGTCGGGCAGGAGCGGGCGGCACTGTTTCCCGACCCGAGCGACGACGCCCGCTTCCGGGAGGCAGCGCTGGACGCGCTGCCCGGCGACACGGCCCGCGCGGTCCGGGAGCTCGACGACTACGACTGGCGCTCGGGTGAGGCGCGCGAGACGTTCGAGCAGATCAAGGACCTGCTGCGCCGCGAGGTCCTCGACAGCCAGTTCCGCGGCATGAAGCAGGCGCTGGAGTCGCCCGACCCGCAGGCGATGCAGCGCGTCAAGGACATGATCGCGGACCTCAACGCCATGCTCGAGGCCGACGCCCGGGGCGAGCACACCCAGCAGCAGTTCGACGAGTTCATGGCCAAGCACGGCGACCTGTTCCCCGACAACCCGCGCAACCTCGAGGAGCTCGTCGACTCGTTGGCCCGGCGAGCGGCCGCTGCCGAGCGGCTCATGCAGTCGCTCACGGCAGAGCAGCGTGCGGAGTTGTCGGCCCTGATGGCAGCCGCGCTGGAGGACATGGACCTCGCCCGCGAGATGCAGCAGCTCGGTGACGCGCTGCGCGCCCGCCGCCCGGACCTCGACTGGACCGGCCGGGACCGCATGCGAGGCGACGAGCCGCTCGGGGTCGGCGACGCGACCAGCGCCCTGCAGGACCTGGCCGATCTGGCCGAGCTCGAGTCGGCGCTCGGCCAGGACTACCCGGGGGCGCGGATGGAGGACATCGACGAGGAGGCCGTCCGCCGGGCCCTCGGCCGGCGCGCCGCCGACGAGCTGGCCGACCTGCGCCGCCTGGAGCGCGAGCTGGAGCAGCAGGGCTACCTGACCAGGCAGGGCGACCGGCTCGACCTCACCCCGAAGGCCGTTCGCCGGCTGGGGCAGACCGCCCTGCGCCGCGTCTTCGCCGAGCTGCACAGCGCGGCCGACGGCAGCCACGACGTGCAGGACGTGGGCCAGGCCGGCGAGCCGACCGGCTCCAGTCGGGAGTGGCGGTTCGGCGACGAGCAGCCGCTGGACGTCGTACGCACGCTGACCAACGCGGTGCGGCGCGGCGGCAGCCGTTCCAGGACCGGCGTCCGGCTGGCCGTGGAGGACTTCGAGGTCGCCGAGACGGAGCGGCGCACGTCGGCCGCGGTCTGCCTGCTGGTGGACCTGTCCTACTCGATGGTGCTGCGCGACACCTGGGGGCCGGCCAAGGAGACGGCGCTGGCCCTGCACGCCCTGGTGAGCGGGATGTACCCGCAGGACGCCCTGCAGATCGTGGGCTTCTCGTCGTACGCCCGGGTGCTGCACGCCAGCGAGCTCGCGAGCCTCGAGGCCGACTACGTGCAGGGCACCAACCTGCAGCACGCGTTGATGCTCGCCGGCCGCTTCCTCGACAAGCACCCGTCCGCCGAGCCGATCGTGCTGGTCGTGACCGATGGCGAGCCCACAGCGCACCTGCTGCCCGGCGGGGCACCGTGGTTCGCCTGGCCACCGGAGCCGGAGACGATCGCACTCACCGTCGCCGAGGTCGACCGGATGACCCGGCGCGGAGCCACGGTCAACGTGTTCCAGCTCGACGACGACCCGCGGCTCACGGCGTTCGTCGAGGAGCTCGCCAAGCGCAACGGCGGACGCGTCTTCCTGCCCGACGCGCAACGGCTCGGGCAGTACGTCGTGAGCGACTACCTGCGGCGACGGGAGGGCCGCCGGCCTCGACGGGCGGGGTGACGCATTCGACGGCGTCGTGTCGCTGCGTGGCGGGTAGCCGCCGCGGGACCGATCCGGCAGCATTCCGGCGTGGCTGCTGATGACCCCCGCGAGGCACCCCGATCGGAGTACCGGGACGCCGCCCGGTTGCTGATCGGGCTGGGCCTGTTCTGGGGTGGCTTCCTGGTGGGCGCCGCGCCGCGG
>DASVBJ010000067.1:0-7951 GCA_036375895.1 Actinomycetes bacterium
CGATGGCGTACGCCGGAATCGCCGGTGTTCCCGTGCAATACGGTCTGTACGCCGTTCCGCTGGCTCTGCTCGGATACGTGATGGTCGGGAGCTGCCGCGAGCTCTTCATCGGACCCAGCGCCACCGTGGCGACGCTTTCCGCATCTGCAGTCGGCGCGGTCGCGGTGGCGAAATCCGACCCGGACGCCTACATCGCGCTCACCGCCGTCGTGGCGCTGATGGTCGGGTTGATCTACGTAGTCGGCGGACTGGTCCGGCTCGGCTGGATAGAGCATTTCTTCGCCCGGCCGGTGCTCGACGGGTTCATCATCGGCCTCGGGCTCTACATCGCCGTCGGCCAGTTCCCGAAGCTCGTCGGGATCGAGAAGCCGTCGGGTGACACGTTTGCGGTCTTCGGCCAGACCGTCGCGAAGATCGGCGAATGGAACTGGACCGCCGTCGCGCTCGGTGCCGCAGCCCTCGGCGTGCTGTTCGGGCTGAAGCAGTGGCTGCCCAGGGTGCCAGCAGCCATCGTCGTCGTGATCCTTTCCATCGTGGCCGTCGACGCCTTCGACCTGTCGGTGAAGCAGGTCGGGGAGATTCCGACCGGTTTCCACTTCGTGACCTACTCGTCGTTGTCGTGGAGCGACGTCGCAGCCGTCGTGCCCGGCGCACTCTCCATCGTCATCGTCGGCTTCGCACAGTCGATCGCCATCGCCAAGTCGTTCGCCGCCGAGCACAAGTACTCGGTCGACGCGAACCAGGAGATGCTGGCCTACGGCGCCGGCAACATCGGCGCCGGCGCTCTCCAGGGGTTCACCGTCACCGGCAGCCTCTCAAAGTCGGCGGCGGCACAGGATGCGCGCGCGCGGACTCAGATCGCCGCTCTCGTCACCGCCGTGGCCGTCCTGCTGACCATCCTGTTCCTCGCCGGTCTCTTCAAGGACCTTCCTGAGACCGTGCTCGCCGCAATCGTCATCGAGGCGGTCTCTGGGATGCTGCATTTCGGCAAGCTGACCGCGCTGTGGCGGGCGAGGACGCCGGAGTTCTGGGCGGCGATCGGCGCGCTGCTCGGAGTCATCGCGATCAACGTCTTCCCCGGCGTCGTGATCGGCGTCGCGCTGAGCTTCGCGCTGCTCATCCACGCCCTGGACCATCCGCACATCGGACGGTTGGGGCGGTCTCAGGACGGTGCCAGGTACGCGGATCTCGACGCGCACCCCAACTTCACCTCTGTGCCCGACGTCGTCATCCGGCGGTTCGAGGGCCCCTTGGTCTTCAGCAACGCCGGGCTGCTCACGTCAGCCGTACGGCAACAGGTCGACGATGCAGCCCGGCTGCCACGTGCTGTCGTGCTCGACTTCGAAGGCGTCACACAGGTCGACATCACCGGGTCCGACACATTGCGTAGCCTTCACGACCGGCTCGAGCCTCGCGGTGTGCACCTCGTCCTGGCCCGGGTCAGCTCATCTGTCCGCGACTCACTCGACCGTTCGGGTGCGCTCGCGGTCATCGGCGCCGACAACCTGTTCCCGACCGTCCGCGCCGCGGTCTCGCATGTCTCCGTCGATCAGCTTTCCGTGCCGCAACTGGGGGGCGACCATCCCGAGGCGGACGCCGGAGATGCGTGACGCCGCGTGGGCCGCGGTGACGCCCACCGGTCAGGTGGAGGGGTCGTCGAGGCCCTGCTCGATCGCGTAGCGGACCAGCTCGACCCGGTTGTGCAGCTGCAGCTTGTTCAGCGTGTTCTGGACGTGGTTCTGCACGGTGCGGTGTGAGAGCACCAGCCGCTCGGCGATCTGCTTGTACGACAACCCCTTCGCGACCAGCCGCAGCACCTCGGTCTCGCGCTCGGTCAGCCGCGGGGCGTCCGGCGAGCCCGCCGACGACGGGGACGCCGCCAGCCGCCGGTACTCCCCCAGCACCAGCCCGGCCAGCCCAGGGGTGAACACCGGGTCCCCCACCGCCGTCCGCGCCACCGCGTCCAGCAGCTCCTCCCGGGACGCCGACTTCACGAGGTACCCGGTCGCCCCCGCCTTGACGGCCTCCAGCACGTCGGCGTGCTCCCCCGACGCCGAGAGCACCAGCACCCGCACGGAGGCGTCGGCCGCGACCAGCCGCCGGGTGACCTCCACGCCCGACATCGCCGGCAGCTGCAGGTCGAGCACCACCACCTGCGGCCGCGCCGCCGCCGCGCGCCGCACCGCCGACGCCCCGTCGGCGGCCGTCGCCACCACCGTGTGCCCGGCCTCGGTCAGGTCACGCGCCACCGCGTCCCGCCACATCGGGTGGTCGTCGACCACCATCACCCGGATCACGACGCCACCCGCGGCACCCGCAGCTCCACCTCGGTGCCGCAGCCCGGCGCCGACTCGACCCGCACCGAGCCGCCCAGGTCGCGCACCCGCCCGCCGATCGACTGGGCCAGCCCGAGCCGCCCCTCCGCCGCCGCCTCGGCCGGTCGCGACGCCACGAACCCGGCCCCGTCGTCCCGCACGCTCACCACGACCTCGTCCCCCTCGTCCTCGAGCAGCACCCACGCCCGCGCCGCGGCTCCGGCGTGCGCCGCGACGTTCGACAGTGCCGCGCCCACCGCGGCGGCGAGCTCCCGGGCCCGCGCCTGCGCGACCAGCACGGGCGTCCCCGGCGTCGACACCGTGACCACCGACGAGGCGTACGACGTGAGCAGCCCGCGCAGGTCGACGTCGAGCACTCCCGTCGCGCCGTCGACGGCCACCGGCTCCGGGGCCGAGGCCACCAGCGCCCGCAGCGCCTGCTCCTGCTCGGCCGCCAGCCGGCCCAGCGAGGCCGCGTCCCCGCCGAGCTCCGCCCCGCGCCGGCCGACCAGCGCCAGCACCTGCAGCACCCCGTCGTGGATCCCCCGCGCCAGCCGCTCCCGCTCCCGCGTGGCCGCCTCCAGCGCCAGCGCCCGACTCAGGGCCGCCTCGCCGCGCCGGGCCAGGCCGACGAGGTAGCCGACCACCGCGCCGGCGACGAGCAGCAGCACGATGTTGTGCACGGTGGCCTGGGAGGGCTCGCCGCGGTGCACCAGGTCCGCCAGCCCGACCCCGGCCGCCCCGGCCAGGCCGCCGAGCCACCCGCCGAGCACCGCCAGCGCCAGGACCGGCGCCGCCGCCCACACCGTCGGCAGGGTCTGCGCGCCGTCCGCGATCCGCGCCGGGTCGTCGAGCCACCGCGGCACGACCACCGCGGCCATCACCACGACCAGGTCCAGCGCCAGCATCGGCCAGCGCCGGCCGGCCGGCCGCGCGTAGGCAACGGTGGTCACCGCGGTCCAGGCCGCCATCACGGCGACCACGAGCCAGCCGCCGAGGGGGTGCCGGTACTCGTCGTACCGCAGCGCGTAGAGCAGCACGGCGTACAGGAGACCCAGCACCCGGAACACCGCCAGCGCCCGCCACAGCGGCGCCTCGAAGCCGAGCACCGGCTCAGGCGGCGGGGGCCGTGGGCGCCGAGGAAGCCGGCTCGACCGGCTCGGCCGACCCCGGCTTGCGCGCCATCCGCTCCTTGGCGACCTGGGCGTAGATGTCGACGTACTCCTGGCCGGAGAGCTCCATCAGCTCGTACATGATCTCGTCGGTGATCGAGCGCAGGACGAAGCGGTCGCCCTCCATGCCCTCGTAGCGGGAGAAGTCCAGCGGCTGGCCGATCTTGATGCCGACCCGCCCGAGCCGAGGGATGACCCGGCCGGGCGGCTGGATCTTCTCGGTGTCGATCATCGCGACGGGGATCACCGGGCAGTGCGCCTCGAGGGCCATCCGGGCCACGCCGGTCTTGCCGCGGTAGAGCCGGCCGTCGGGCGAGCGGGTGCCCTCGGGGTAGATGCCGAGCGCGCCGCCCCGGGAGAGGACCCGCAGCCCGGTGCGCAACGCCGCCTCGGAGGCCCGGCCCCCGGAGCGGTCGACGGGCAGCTGGCCGACGCCCTTGAAGAAGCCGGCGGTGAGCCGGCCCTTCACACCGCCGCCGGTGAAGTAGTCGGACTTGGCCAGGAACGTGATGCGGCGGGGCACGGCGAGCGGGAAGAAGATGCTGTCCGAGAACGACAGGTGGTTGCTGGCGAAGATCACCGGGCCGTCGGCCGGCACGTTCTCCAGCCCGATGACGTACGGGCGGAAGAAGACGCGGAGGACCGGCCCCAAGATGATCTTCTTGAGGAACCAGTAGAACACCCGCCACCTCCACCCGTCGCTCGCCCGCTGCACCCAAACCCTAGGGGATGCCGCGCGGGTCGTGCGACGATGCGGGCATGCCAGTCATGCCCGGGGCTGAGCCCTTCTCCTCCGACGCCGGTCCGGTCGGCGTGCTGCTGTGCCACGGCTTCACCGGCTGCCCGCAGTCGCTGCGGCCCTGGGCCGAGCACCTCGCCGCCGCCGGGATGACCGTCCGCCTGCCGCGCCTGCCGGGCCACGGCACGACGTGGCGCGAGCTCGACATGACCCGCTGGCAGGACTGGTACGCCGAGCTGGACCGCACCCTGACCGAGCTCCACGCCCGGTGCGCCGAGGTGTTCGTGATGGGGCTGTCGATGGGCGCCACGCTGGCCCTGCGCCTGGCCGAGGAGCGCGGTGACGACGTCTCGGGCCTGGTGCTGGTCAACCCCAGCCTGCTCACCAAGCGGCCGGAGCGGCACGTCGCGCCGGTGCTGCAGTACGTCATCCGGTCACTGCCCGCCATCGCCAGCGACATCAAGAAGCCGGGCGTCACCGAGCTCGCCTACGACCGCGTGCCGAGCAAGGCCGCCTACTCGCTGACCAAGCTGTGGGCCGCGACGCGCGGCGACCTCGGCAAGGTCACCCAGCCGGTGCTCGTGTTCCGCAGCCGCACCGACCACGTGGTCGAGCCGGACAGCTGCGCGATGCTGCACGAGAAGGTCCGCTCCACGGACATCCACGAGGTCGTCCTGGAGGACAGCTACCACGTGGCCACCCTCGACAACGACGCCCAGACCATCTTCGACGGCAGCCTCGAGTTCGTCCGCCGACTGGCCCGCACCAAGACATGACCCGGCGTGACAACGGCCTGCCCGCGTCGTCGTACGCGCGGCTGATGGACGTCGAGACGTCCGTGGTCGAGGGGCTGCTGGAGCGGCTGCGGGACGAGGGTGTGGCGGCGTACGTCGCGCCGGCGCCCGGTCAGCGCGGTCCCTACGGCGACACCGTGCTCCCCGGGGCGCCCAGCGACTCGGTCTTCGTCGACTCCGACCGGCGCGAGGACGCCCGCAGGGTCGCCGAGCGCTACCTCGCCGACGTCCGGGAGGAGCTGGCCTGGGCCGGCATCGTCGCGAGCTTCGACGAGCCGAACCTCGACGTCGTGCCGCGCTGGCCGGCGAGCGAGGACGTGGAGTCCGACCCCGATGCGGGCGACCGTTCGGGAGGCAGGCTGCTGCGGCCGGCCGAGGCGACCCAGCCGACGCTCGGCTTCGAGGAGCTGCGCGAGTCGGTGGAGCGGGGTCCCGCCGAGGACCGCGACGACCACTTCGAGCCGCCGCCACCCCCGCCGATCCCGGTGCCGGACACCGTGGGGCGGTTCGCCTGGGCGGCCGTCCTCGGCGGGCCGCTCTTCCTCATCGTCGCGACGATCCTGCAGGCCGACGTCTCCGGCTGGCCCGGGTTCGTCGGTCTCGCGGCCTTCGTGGGAGGCTTCGTCACGCTCGTCGCCCGGATGAAGGACCGTCCCCCGACGGACCTGGGCGGCGACGACGGAGCGGTCGTCTGACGAGAAAGGGCAGCACGTGATCAGTGAGACCGTCGAGGTCCGCGGCCACCTGATCGACTCGGGGATCCTCTCGCGGGTCCTGGACGACATCCTCGAGTACGGCGGCGA
Source organism: Actinomycetes bacterium (assembly GCA_036375895.1). Lineage (GTDB taxonomy): Bacteria > Actinomycetota > Actinomycetes > JACCUZ01 > JACCUZ01 > DASVBJ01. The sequence goes on from DASVBJ010000067.1 coordinate 5,824, forward strand.
CTACACGATCGACCGCTTCGAGGTGGGCAAGACGCCGGTCGACGAGTCCTACGCGCGGCTCACCGTCAGCGCCGAGGACCACGCCGAGACCGACCGCATCGTGATGCGGCTGCAGACCCACGGGGTCAACCTCACCGACCCGGGCGAGGCGCTGCTGCGGGAGGTCGAGCAGGACGGCGTCTTCCCCGACGACTTCTACTCCACGACCAACCTCGAGACGGTCGTGCGGCTCGGCCGGAGCTGGGTGCCTGTCGAGAACCCGGAGATGGACTGCGGCATCGTGGTCACCGGCGAGCGGGCCCGCACCATCGCGGTCAGCGATGTGCGCAAGGGCGACCGGGTCGTGTGCGGCGCCGGCGGCATCAAGGTGGTGCCGCTGCCGGCCATCGACCGCAGCGCGGGCGGGTTCGAGTTCATGAACTCCGAGGTGTCCTCGGAGAAGCCGCAGGCCCTGCTGGTGCGCCAGATCGCCCAGCAGATGCGCGACGTGAAGGGCGAGGGCAAGAAGGTGCTCTGGGTCGGCGGCCCGGCGGTGGTGCACACCGGCGCCGCGCCGGCGATGGTGGCGCTGATCCACGCCGGCTTCGTCGACGTGCTCTTCGCCGGCAACGCGCTCGCGACCCACGACATCGAGGCCGCGCTCTACGGCACCTCGCTCGGCGTCGACCTGGAGCGGGGCCGCGGCGTGGAGCACGGGCACGAGCACCACATCCGGGCCATCAACCAGATCCGCAAGGCCGGGTCGATCGCCAAGGCCGTCGACCAGGGCATGCTCACCAGCGGCGTCATGCACGCGATGGTGACCAACGGCAAGGAGTTCGTCCTGGTCGGGTCGGTGCGCGACGACGGGCCGCTGCCCGACGTGCACACCGACGTGATCGAGGGCCAGCGGGCCATGCGCGCCGGCCTCAAGGACGTCGGCTTCGCCATCATGGTCGCGACGATGCTGCACTCGGTGGCGACGGGGAACATCCTGCCCGCGTCCATCCCGCTGGTCTGCGTCGACATCAACCCGGCGACGGTCACCAAGCTGGCCGACCGCGGCTCGGCGCAGGCCCGTGGCATCGTCACCGACATCGGGCTCTTCCTCGAGCAGCTCGCCCTCGAGCTGGTGCCCGACTACCGCGCCGGCGCCCGACCGGGCGAGGACCTCACCTAACCGGTCAGCGGCACCCGCACCACGGCCAGCACCGGCAGGTGGTCGCTGGCCCGCTCCACCGCCGGCCCGTCGACCACCTCCTGGCTGACCACGTCCACGCCGTCGGAGACGAGCACGGCGTCGATGCGCCGGCGCGGCGAGCGCGCGGGGAACGTCGGCGGGCCCTGCGGGTCGGCGTCCCGCAGCCCGTCCCCGGTCAGGACGTCCCAGGCCGGGCCGCCGGGCGGCTCGTTGAGGTCGCCGGCCACCAGCCGGTGCGGCACGCCGCTCCCGGCCACGGTCGCGAGGATCCGCCGGCCGTGCAGCGGACGCTGGTCGGCGAGCAGCGGCAGGTGGACGCTGGCCACCGACAGGGCCGCCCCGCCCTTGCGCACCGTGGCCGTCGCGACCCCCCGGTCCGGCCAGCCGTACTGCCGAGACAGGCACAGCTCGCCCGGGTTGTCGACGTCGACCCGCAGGTGGGCGAGCAGCGCCGAGCCACCCGTCGTACCCCCTCCCGCGACGTAGAGCAGCCCCCACTCGCGGGCCAGCGCGGCGCACTTGGCCCGCCAGCGCACGTACTTCGGCGCCTCCTGCACGCACACGACGTCCGGGTCACAGGCGCGTACGACGTGGGCCAGCGCCGCCCGGTCGTCCCGCAGCCCGCGCACGTTGTAGGTGAGGACCCGCAGCTCGACGGCCATCGCGGCTCAGCGGCGCCGGGCCAGGTCGGCCGCGCCGACGGTGCCCGCCTCGTTGCCGAGCTGGGCCAGCACGACGCTCGCGATCGGCCGGTGCTCGCGCCCGGTGAGCAGCTCCTCGAAGGCGGCCCGCGCGGGGTCGAGCACCAGGTCGCCCGCCTCGGACACCCCGCCCCCGATCACGAAGCAGCCCGGGTCCAGCACCGCGGCCAGGTCGGCGAGCCCCTGCCCCAGCCAGGTCCCGATCGCCTCGAACGCGGCCAGCGCGACCGCGTCGCCGTGCCGGGCC
>DASVBJ010000301.1:0-2742 GCA_036375895.1 Actinomycetes bacterium
CTGCGCCGCCGCCGCGAGGGCCCCGGCCCTGGAGCGCACCGCCGTGGCCAGCTCCGGCTCGGCCCGCAGGACGTCGAGCGCCGCCAGGGCGGCGCCGGCGCTCGCCGGCGCCAGGCCGGTGTCGAAGATGAACGACCGGGCCGTGTTCACCAGGTGGTCGACGACGACCGGGTCGGCGAGCACCGCCCCGCCGAGCGAGCCCAGGGACTTCGACAGCGTGACGGTCAGCAGCACGTCCGGCTCACCCGCCAGCCCCACGGCGTACGCCGCTCCGCGGCCCCCGTCGCCCACGACGCCCAGCGCGTGCGCCTCGTCGACCATCAGGAACGCGCCGTGCCGCCGCGCGGCGGTGTGCAGCTCGGCGAGCGGGGCAAGGTCCCCGTCCACGGAGAACACCGCGTCGGTGACGACGAGTGCGCGCCCCGACGTACGCCGGGCCAGGGCGGTCTCCACCGCCGCCACGTCGCGGTGAGGCGTCACGACGACCTCGGCACGGCTCAGCCTGCACGCGTCGACGACGGAGGCGTGGTTGAGCGCGTCGGAGACCACCAGGTCGCCCGGCCCGGCCAGCGCGGTGACCGCGCCGAGGTTGGCCAGGTAGCCCGACGAGAAGACCAGGCCGGCGCCCGAGCCGGTGTGCTCGGCGAGGGCGCGCTCGAGGCGCCCGTGCAGCTCGGTGCTCCCGGTCACGAGCCGCGACCCGGTGGACCCGGCGCCCCACGTCCGCAGCGCCTCGACGCCGGCCTGCACCACCCTGGGGTCGCGGGCCAGACCCAGGTAGTCGTTGGACGCCAGGTCGACGACGGCCTCGTCGGCGGCGCGGTAGCGCAACGCCCGCGCCATCCCGCTGCGCTCGCGCCCCGCGCGGAGGGACCGCAGGGGCGCGAGCGGGTCGGTGCCCACCGGCAGCGGGGTCACCGGACCACCTCGCGGATGCTCTCGTCGACGGCCGAGCACAGCAGCTCGAGGTCGTCGTCGCCGATCGCGAGCGGCGGCATCAGCACCACGACGTCGCCGAGGGGCCGCACCCAGACCCCACGCCCACGGGCCGCCTGGCAGACGGCGAAACCGGTGCGCTCGCCGACCGACTCGACCTCGATGCCGGTCATCGTCCCGACCCGGCGGACCTCCCGCACCCCGTCGTACCCGCCGAGGCCCTTGGTCAGCTCGCCGATGCGCTCGCCGACCCGGGCCGCGTGCGCCACGGTGTCCCGGTCGGCCATCAGGCGCAGGTTCGCGATCGCCGCCGCGCAGCACAGCGGGTTGGCCGTGTAGGAGTGGCCGTGAAAGAACGTGCGCGCCTGCGCCGGTGCGCCGAGGAACGCGTCGTACACGTGCTCCCGGGCCAGGACCGCCGAGAGCGGCAGGTACCCACCGGTCAGCCCCTTGCCGCAGGTCATCAGGTCGGGCACCACGCCGGCGTGCTCGACCGCCCACATCCGCCCGGTGCGGCCGATCCCGGTGGCCACCTCGTCCACGACCATGAACGCGCCGAACTCGTCGCACAGCGCGCGCACCCCGCGTACGAACGACGCGTCGTGCGTGAGCATCCCGCCGGCGGCCTGCACGAGCGGCTCGATGACGACGGCGCAGACCCGGTCGCCCTCGCGCTCGAGCACGCCGCGCATCTCGGCGAGCACATCGCGGGCGCGGTCCTCGCGGGACTGGCCCGGGGCGAGCAGGCCCGGAGAGGAGACCATGCGGGTCTCCAGCAGGATCGGCCGGTAGGTGGCGTGGAACAGGTCGATGCCTCCGACGCTGACCGCGCCCAGGGTGTCACCGTGGTAGCCCTCGGCGACGTGCAGGAAGTACGGCCGCGTGCTTCCGGACTGCGCCTGCGCCTGGAACGCCATCTTGATCGCGGCCTCCACCGCCGACGAGCCGTCGCCGGCGTAGAAGACCCGGCTCAGGCCCTCGGGGGCGGTGGCCAGCAGCAGCTCGGCGAGCTCGATGCCGGGCTCGTGGGTCTGGCCCAGGAACGTGGCGTGGTCGAGCCGCCCCATCTGGTCCCGGATGGCCGCCTCGATCTCCGGTACGCCGTGGCCGTGCACGGTCAGCCACAGCGACGAGACGCCGTCGAGCAGCCGGTTGCCCTCGGTATCCACCAGGTACATGCCCTCCGCGCGGTCGACGACGATCGGGTCGTCGGCGGGCCACACGGAGTGCTGGGTGAACGGGTGCCAGACGCTGGTCAGGTCGCGGGCCACCAGACCCGCCGTACGGTCGTTGCTCACCTGCCGAAGGCTAGAGCGCCCGGCTGCCCGCCGCGGCAGCCGGTCCGGCCCGCGGTCCCCTGCCTGGCACCCCCGCGCCGGCCACTCCTCCGCCGGGGAGGGGTGCCGGGCACCTAGGCTCGCGGGTGTGCCCTCGCTGAACGAGCTCGTCGCCGAGCACACCGCGCTGTCCGGCGAGGACGTCGACTGGCTGCACCTGCTCCTCGCCGACTGGCAGCTGCTGGCGGACCTGTCCTTCGCCGACCTGGTGCTGTGGCTGCCGGTGCGCGACGGGAGCGGGTTCGTCGCGGCGGCACAGATGCGGCCGACGACTGGGCCGACCGTCTACCACGACGACGTTGTGGGGAACGTCGTACGCCGGGGACGGCGGCCGCAGATCGACGACGCCTACGACCAGCGCCGGATCTGCCGCGAGCGTGACCCGGACTGGCCCGGCGAGGTGCCGGTCCGCGAGGAGACGATCCCGGTGCAGCGCGGCGGCCGGGTGGTGGCCGTGGTCAGCCGGCAC
>DASVBJ010000321.1:0-4872 GCA_036375895.1 Actinomycetes bacterium
GATCGCCTCACCGATCACCCGCTCGACCTCCGCCGGCGAGATGTGGTCGGTCGTGACCGAGTCGCCGAGCTTTGCGAGCACGCGCGCGCCCTCGATGTCCGCGACGGGCTCCGGGCTGTCGGGCATGCCGTCGAAGTACGGCGCCTTGCGCACGTAGGTCGAATCCGCGTCCCACGCGAAGCGGTCGCCGGTCGGCACGTCGAGCGAGTTCCAGCGCTCGTCGCCCTCGAAGACCTCGCCGTAGCTCTTGGTGAACATGTCCGCCTGGACGGCCGACGCGAGCACGTCGGCGACCTCCTGCGAGGTCGGCCAGATGTCCTTGAGGTGGACGTCGGTGCCCGGGAACGGGTCGTTCTGCGGGTCCCAGTCCATCGTGCCCGCGAGCGCGTAGGCGACCACCAGCGGCGGCGAGGCCAGGTAGTTCATCTTCACGTCGGGGTTGATGCGCCCCTCGAAGTTGCGGTTCCCGGAGAGCACCGCGGTGACCGCCAGGTCGTTGTCGTTGACCGCCTTGCTCACCGCGTCCGGCAGCGGGCCGGAGTTGCCGATGCACGTCGTGCACCCGTAGCCGACGAGGTTGAAGCCGAGCTTGTCGAGGTACGGCGTGAGGCCGGCGCGGTCGTAGTAGTCCATGACCACCTTCGACCCGGGCGCCAGCGTGGTCTTGACCCACGGCTTTCGGTTCAGACCCCGCTCGACGGCCTTCTTCGCCAGCAGCGCCGCGCCGATCATCACCGACGGGTTGGAGGTGTTCGTGCACGAGGTGATGGCGGCGATGACGACGGCGCCGTGGTCGATCTCGCACTCCGTGCCGTCATCCAGGGCGACCTTGGCCGGGTTGCTCGGCCGCTGCACCTCGCCGTGGTCGGGGGCCGCGTGCGGCGCTCCGCCGTTGCCGTTGGGCGCCGTGCCGACCGCCAGCGGGTCGCTGGCGGGGAAGGACTCCGCGGACCCCTCGTCGAGGCGCGAGTCGATGCCGTGGCCGCCCGCGTGCTGCGGATCGGCGACGTAGTCGGTGAGGACGTTGCGGAACCCCGCCTTGGCGTCGGACAACGAGACCCGGTCCTGCGGCCGCTTCGGCCCGGCGATCGACGGGACGACGGTCGCGAGGTCGAGCTCGATCTGCTCGGAGTAGTCGGGCTCGGCGGACGGGTCGTGCCAAAGGCCCTGCGCCTTGGCGTAGGCCTCCACGAGGGCGACCTGCTCGGCCGGCCGCCCGGTCATCTGCAGGTAGCGCACGGTCTCGTCGTCGACCGGGAAGATGGCGACGGTCGAGCCGTACTCGGGGCTCATGTTGCCGATGGTGGCCCGGTTGGCCAGCGGCACCGCGGAGACGCCGGGCCCGTAGAACTCGACGAACTTGCCGACGACACCGTGCTTGCGCAGCATCTCGGTGATGGTCAGCACGAGGTCGGTGGCCGTCGCACCCTCGGGCAGCTCGCCGTGCAGCTTGAACCCGACGACCCTCGGGATGAGCATCGACACCGGCTGGCCGAGCATGGCGGCCTCCGCCTCGATGCCCCCGACGCCCCAGCCGAGCACGCCGAGGCCGTTGACCATCGTGGTGTGCGAGTCGGTGCCGACGAGGGTGTCCGGGTAGGCGACGCCGTCACGGTCGAACACCACGCGGGCGAGGTACTCGATGTTGACCTGGTGGACGATGCCGGTGCCGGGCGGCACCACCTTGAACTGGTCGAAGGCGCTCTGGCCCCAGCGGAGGAACTGGTAGCGCTCCATGTTGCGCTCGTACTCGAGCTCCACGTTGCGGGCGAACGAGTCCGGCGTGCCGAACAGGTCGGCGATGACCGAGTGGTCGATGACCAGCTCGGCCGGCGCCAGCGGGTTGATCTTGGCTGCGTCGCCGCCGAGCGTCTTCATCGCCTCGCGCATGGTCGCGAGGTCGACGACGCACGGGACGCCGGTGAAGTCCTGCATCACAACGCGGGCCGGCGTGAACTGGATCTCGGTGTCGGGCTCGGCCTGGGCGTCCCACCCGGCCAGCGCGCGGATGTGGTCGGCGGTGATGTTCGCGCCGTCCTCGGTCCGGAGGAGGTTCTCGAGGAGGATCTTCAGGCTGTAGGGCAGCCGGGCGATCTGATCCTGCAGGCCCTCGACCCTGTCCAGCCGGTAGATCTGGTAGGACCTGTCACCGACCTTCAGCTCGCTCTTGCTGCCGAAGCTGTCCTGCGTGCCCGTGGTCACAAGGGTCTCCTCTCGACGCCGTCTCATCCTGCCGCAGGTCCGTCGCCGGCAACCCCCGACCCCGGCAACTTATCTCGACGTCGAGATACTTCGCAACTCCCCCTCCCCTGGCAGCGATCATGCACGTCCCGTCGCCCGCCTCTCTGGATACCGACGGAACGTGCATGATCGCTGCGGGAGGGGGCGTGATCACGCCGGGATTGCGAGGATGCACCCATGTCACAGCACCTCGCCGGAGTCCGCGACAGCCTCTACGCCCAGTCCTTCATGCGCACCCTCGGCGTGGAGGTCGTCGAGATCGCGCCGGGCCGCGTCGTGCTGGACCTGCCCTACCGCGACGACCTGTGCCAGCAGAACGGCTTCGTGCACGCCGGCGCCGTCACGTCGGTGGCGGACTCGGCGTGCGGCTACGCCGCTCTCACGCTGATGCCGACCGGCAGCGACGTGCTGAGCGTCGAGTTCAAGGTCAACCTCCTCTCGGTGGCGGCCGGTGACCGCTTCCGGGCCACCGCAACCGTCGTACGGTCCGGCCGGACGCTGACGGTGTGCTCCTGCGAGGTGCACGCGATCGCCGACGGCGAGCCGACCAAGCTGGTCGCGCTGATGCAGGCCACGATGATCGCCCGCCCGGAGACGGCGTGACCCTGCGTGTACGCCGGGCCGTGCCCGCCGACGGCGAGGCGCTGGCCGGGCTCTACGGCGACGGCATCCGGTCCCGCCGGGCGACGTTCCGCACCTCCGAGCCGACCCCCGAGGAGATGGCCGACCGCGTCGCGACGGCCGGTCCGAGGCATCCCGTGGTCGTGGCCGAGGTCGACGGCAGGGTCGTCGGCTGCGCCTGGCTCGACCCCTACTCCGCCAACCCGTGGTACGCCGACGTCGCCGAGTTCAGCGTCTACGTCGAGGAGGGCCACCGCCTCGGCGGCCTGGCGACGCTGCTGGTCGGGGCCGTGGTCGAGGCCGGCCGCTCGGCCGGCGTCCGCAAGGTCACGGCGAAGGTGCTCGCCGGCAACCGGGCCAGCCGCCGGATGTGCGCGTCGCTGGGCTTCCGTGAGGTCGGCGTCCACCTACGCCACGGCCGGCTGGACGGACGCTGGCGGGACGTCGTGATCGTCGAGCGGCTGCTCGACGACGTCACGGGCTGACCGGCTCCAGGATCGCGACGCACTCCACGTGGTGCGTCATCGGGAACAGGTCGAAGGCCCGCAGGTCGCGCAGCCGGTAGCCGCCCTCCGCGAACCACGCCAGGTCGCGCGCCAGGGCCGCAGGGTCGCAGGCGACGTAGGCGATCCGGCGCGCCCGCACCCGGCCGAGCATGCCGACGACGGCCCGGCCAGCCCCGGACCGTGGCGGGTCGAGCACGACGAGGTCCGCCCGGCGCAGCCGGATGCGCCGCAGCACGTGGTCGACCCGGCCTCGCTCGACACGTACGCCGGGCAGGTCGGCGAGGTTGCGGCGGGCGTCCGCGACCGCACCGCGGTCGGCCTCGACCGCGGTCACCCGACCACCGGCCCCGACCCGCTCGGCCAGGCCGGCGGCGAAGAGCCCCACCCCGCAGTAGAGGTCGAGCGCCGACTCGCCCGGCTGCGGGTCGAGGCCGGAGAGCACCGCGTCGAGCAGGGCCGCCGCCGCGCCGGGGTGCACCTGCCAGAAGCCGCTCCCGCTGACGCGGAACGAGCGTGGGCCGACGGTCTCCGTGACGTGTGGGTCCGCCGGGTCGGGGGCCTCGATCGTGCGCACGCCACCGCCGTCACCGGTCGCCAGCACGATCCGCTCCCCGGTGCCCACCGACGCGACGACCTCCACCGATGTGCACCCGGCCCACCGCTCCCCCGTGATCCCGGCCTCGACGACGAGGGGGTGGGCGATGCGGCAGGTGTCGACGGGCACCACGGCGTGCGAGCGGTGCGCCCGCAGCCCCGCGCGGCCCCCGCCGTCCAGGGCGTACTGCACGCGCGTGCGCCAGCCGAGGCCCTGCGGCGCGCCCGGCACCTCCTCGACGACGACGGCTTGCTCCACCCGAGCCAGCCGGCGCAGCTGCTCCTGCACGACCTGCGCCTTGAGCCGGCGCTGGGCGTCCAGCGAGGCGTGCTGCCAGTCGCACCCGCCGCAGCGGCCCGGGCCGGCCCACGGGCACGGTGGCACGACCCGGTCGGGCGACGCCTCGAGCACCTCGACCGCGTCCGCCCGCCAGAACTTCGACCGGTCGTGTCCCTCGGTGACCTCCACGCGCACCCGCTCCCCGGGGAGGGCGTGCCGGACGAAGACCACGCGACCGTCGTGCCGGGCCACGCAGTGCCCGCCGTGGGCCACCGGTCCGACGACGACGTCGAACGTGGTCCCGACCGCCGTCATGACCGCGGGCTCGTCGACGCCCGTCAGGACGGACCTCCCGGGCCGGCCCGCTCGCCGCGCCGCGACGCGCCGGGTGCGACGCCCTCGCGCCGCTCCTCGAGGCCGGCCGAGGACTGCAGCTGCCACGGCACGCTGGTCACCATCACGCCCGGCGTGAAGAGCAGCCGGCCCTTGAGCCGCAGCGCACTCTGGTTGTGCAGCAGGTGCTCCCACCAGTGGCCCACGACGTACTCGGGGATGACCACGGTGACCAGGTCGCGGGGACTGCCGCGGCGCAAGTTGCGGACGTAGTCGATGACCGGGTCGGTGACCTCC
>DASVBJ010000354.1:0-7712 GCA_036375895.1 Actinomycetes bacterium
CGCTGGCGCCGAAGACCAGGTAGAGGAGACCGCTGACCAGCGACTCCACCCGCTTGACCGCGCGCTTCTTGTCGTCGCGCTCGTCCTGGCGCCCCCAGGCTGCCTCGGTGAGTCTCCAGAGGCCGTAGCCGAAGAAGCCGATGACCACCAGCCAGAGCACGACCTTCCCGAACGGCTGATCCGCGATCTTCTGGATCGCACCCTTCTGGTCGGCCCGCTCCGAGCCGCCCAAGGCGACCTGGGCAGCGAGCACGCCGATAAGTGCGTAGACGAGCCCCCGGGCCGCCAACCCGATGCGGGCGGCCTTGGTGACGATCTCGCTTCGCCCGGCCTGGCGGGCGAGGCCGTGGGCAGATCGCGCACGTGCGGTGGGTGTGACGCTCATGGCGACCTCCTGCGTGATGGACCGGGGTTGCCCAGGGCATACCCCGTTGGCGGCCCTCGAAGCGCGCGCCGCGCGGGCCCCGCACCGGGGCCGGTGACCTTCGACGTCCGCCGAGAAGGACTTTTGTCCCTGGGGAGCCGCGCGTCCGCCTGCCGATGATCGGTGCGTGAGCACCCGGGCGTGGGACTGGCTCGGCGCTGTCCTGCGCGTCGGGCTCGGTGTCGTCTGGATCGTGGCCGGGTGGACAAAGCTGGCCGATCCGGCCCAGAGCGTGCGCGCAGTGCGGGCCTACCGGCTGCTGCCCGAGGTGCTGGCCCAGGGCGTGGGGTACGGGCAACCGGTCTTCGAGGTCGCGCTGGGCGTGCTGCTCGTCATAGGGCTCGGCGTCCGGCTGTCCGCGGCCCTGTCACTGGTCCTGCTGCTCGTCTTCATCGCCGCGGTCCTGTCCGCTGCCGCGCGCGGCCTGCGCATCGACTGCGGCTGCTTCGGCGGCGGCGGCGACATCACCGGAGAGACCCGCTACACCCAGGAGATCGTCCGCGACGTGGGCCTCGCCCTCGTCGCCGCCTGGCTCACCATCAGGCCCGCAACGGCCCTGTCGGTGGACGGGGAACTGCACCGCCGGGACCACGCCCGGCTGACCGAGGAGCTGACACGATGACCGCCTCGCACCCCCGTGCCCAGGAGCGACGTGACCGCGCCGCCGCCGCCCGCCAGGCGGCCGCCCGCGCGGCGCACAGACGCCGGACCCGCCGGCGCCTGGCCGTGCTGGCCGCTGCGCTCGTGGCGCTGGTGACCGTCGGCATCGTCATCCAGAGCCAGCGCGGCGGGGTGAACGAGAACGCCGCCGTGCCACCCGGGCTGGTCGACGGGGTCGGTGTGCCGGTGGGTGCCGCCACGGCCCCCGTCGCCGTACAGGTCTACGAGGACTTCCAGTGCCCGGCCTGCCAGCGCTTCGAGCTCACGGCCGGCGACACGATCACGCAGCTGGTCGACGCGAAGACGATCCGCGTGACCTACTACACGATGGCGTTCCTCGACAGCGCGTCCACGACGAGGTACTCGACGCGGGCGGCCAACGCCGGTGGGTGCGCCGTACAGGCAGGGACGTTCCCGGCCTTCCACCGGGCGCTGTACGAGGCACAGCCGGCCGAGGGGACCGCCGGCCTGAGCGACCAGCGGCTCATCGAGATCGGGAAGGCGACCGGCGCGACCGGCAGCAAGGGTGACCGGTTCGCCACCTGTGTCCAGGACCAGCAGTTCCTCGACTGGACCGCCACGGTGACCGACTACGCGTCCCGGAAGGGCGTCAACAGCACCCCGACCGTGTTCGTCGACGGCAAGAAGCTCACCGACCTCACCGCCGAGGGGCTCCAGCAGGCCGTCGCCGCCGCGGCTAAGAGCTGACCCGTCCTCGCCCCCGCGGCCTACGATCGCCTGGAGGGGTCGAGGTCGGGAGGGCACGAGGTGCGACGGACCGGACGGCGAGCGGGCGCGCTGCTCGCTGCCGGACTGCTGCTCGCCGCCTGCGGCGGGGGCGGTGACCCGGCCACCGCGCCGGCCCCGACCGGCTCCACCGCACCCACGGCCTCCCGCTCCGCGCCACCGACGACCCCGTCGTCCCAACCCCCGGCCCCGCTGCGCGCCGGCGAACGGTTCGTGACCCTGGCCATGCCGGGCCGGACGTACACGCCGGCACCGCCGGCGGGGGCCCAGGACGTCTACCGATGCTTCCTGCTCGACCCCGCGCTGCGGGCACCGGCCTTCGTCACCGGGGCGGAGGTGCTGCCGGGCGCGAGCGGCGCGGTGCACCACGCGATCCTGTTCCAGGTCGGCCCGGACCAGGTGGCCGCCGCCCAGCGTGCCGACGCGAAGGACCGGGGGACCGGCTGGACCTGCTTCGGCGGCACCGGCCTGCCCGCCGGGGAGAACCCCGTGAGCGCCCTCGACTCGGCACCCTGGCTCGCCGCCTGGGCGCCGGGCGGCGGGGAGAGCGTCTACGGCGCCGGGACCGGTCGCCGGCTGGAGGCGGGCAGCCGCATCGTCCTGCAGGTGCACTACAACCTGCGGGCGGGCGAGGGGCCCGACGACACGTCGGTGCGGCTGCGGCTCGCGCCGGGGTCCGCCCGGCTCGAGCCCCTGCAGACAATGCTGCTTGTGGCCCCCGTGGAGCTGCCCTGTGCTCCGGGGGAGACCGGCCGACTCTGCAACCGCCAGGCCGCGGTACTCGACCTCATGAATCGGTTCGGCGAGCAGGCCGGCCGCACGGTCGCCGGCCTGCAGCTGCTGTGCGGCGGGAACCTCCTCAGCCCGCGGGCCGGCCGGACGCAGTCCTGCGACCGCCGGGTCCACGAGCCGCTGGTGGTCCGAGCCATCGCGGGCCACATGCACCTGCTGGGCCGGTCGATCAAGGTCGAGCTGAACCCTGGGAAGCCCGGCGCGCGGACGCTGCTCGACCGCAAGGTCTGGGACTTCGACAACCAACGGGCGACGCCCCTGCCCACGCCCGCCACGGTCAACCCGGGCGACGTGCTGCGGGTGACCTGCACGCACGACCCGCGGCTGCGGACCATGCTGCCCGAGCTGGCCAAGGAGCCGCCGCGCTACGTCACCTGGGGCGAGGGCACCGCCGACGAGATGTGCCTCGGCGTGGTGGTCTACACCCGGCCCTGAGCATGTCGGCGCGGGTCCGGCCGCCGGCTCCGCGCGCGGTGGCTGACCTAGGATCGGGCGGTGGCAATACTTCACCGGGCTGACGTGCGTCCGACGAAGCTCGAGCTGATCCACGACTGGCTCCCGCGCCAGCCCTGGTACCCGGGTGGGGCAGACCCGCAGCTGCTGGCCGTGGGCGCGTACAGGTTCGACGACCCCGACGGCGAGGTCGGCGTCGAGACGCACCTCGTCCGCATCGACGACGGCCCGCTCCTGCAGGTGCCGTTGACCTATCGCGGCGCACCGCTCCCCGGCCGCGAGCAGTGGCTCGTCGGGACCATGGAGCACTCGGTGCTGGGCCGACGCTGGGTGTACGACGCCTGCGCCGATCCGGTCTACACGGCCACACTGGCCGCCACGATCCTCGGCGGCCGCGCGCAGGCGGAGCTCCTCATCGACCTCGACGGGCGCCTCGAGCGGCGTACACCGACCGTCTCCGTCCGAGGCGCGGGCTCACCGGGCGACGCGTTGCCCGTCGTCGAAGGGGTCGAGCAGCTGTCCTGCTCGACCGACGGCGACCGGACGGTCATCCACTCAGCTGGGCTGGCGCTCACGGTCCTTCGCGTGGTCGACACCTCGGTCCACGGCAGTGACGAGCACGCGCTCACCGGCACCTGGGCCGACCAGGAGGAGCCCGTGCTGCTGGCGACGGCGCGGCGCACCTGAGGCGCGTCGCCGGCGTCGCCGCGGGATCGCCCGGAGAGGCATGGCGTCAGCGGGCGTGCCAGCGGGCCAGCAGAGCGGCCTCGCGCTCTGCGCTCAGGCCCGGCGAGCTCGGTTGCTGCTGGGTCGCCAGCCAGGCCTGCGTGTCACGCACGGTCTCCTCGAGCGGCCGTGGCCGCAGCCCGGTCGCAAACGCCCGCGTCGGGTCGGCGGTCATCTGCAGCCGATAGGGGTCACCGCCGCTCCACAGCGGCAGCGCCGCGCCGTCGACCCCCTCGCCGAGCAGGAAGTCCTCGTCGACCCAGGTGAGCGACGTCCCGTCGGGTGCCACCTCGGCCGCGATGGCCTCGAGCTGGCGGCCGAACGTGAAGTCCCCGGACGGGCCGACGGCGTGAAAGGGGCCGGACTCGGCGCGCTCGAGCAACTCGACCATCCAGGTGCCCATGTCGCGGGCGTCGATGAGCTGGGCGGGGGCGTCGGCGGGCCCGGGGGCGAGCACCTCACCGCCACGTGCCAGCCGCTGCACCCACCACGGGAAGCGCCACGTGTAGTCGTCCGGCCCCACGACGAACGTCGGACGGACCAGCAGCGTCTGCGGCCCGAACCGCTCCACCGCGGCCCGCTCGCAGAGGACCTTCAGCCCGCCGTACGTCTCCTCGGTGATCTCTTCGACCGTCGGGTCGTCGAGCTCGATCAGACGCGCGTCCTCGTCGAAGCCCGGCCGGTCCGGCACGTCGTAGACCGAGACGCTGCTGACGAGCAGGTAGTGGCCGGCCCGGTCGCCGAGGACCTCGGCCAGCTCGTGCACCTGCCGCGGGAAGTAGGCGCAGGCGTCGACGGTGGCGTCCCAGCGGCCCTCGGCCAGCGCCGACAGGTCCGCGTTCCGGTCGCCGGTGAGGTGGGTCGCGCCTGGCAGGAGGTCGGGCCCGGTCCGGCCGCGATGGAAGACGGTCACGTCGTGCCCCGCCGCCAGCGCGGCCTCCGCCACGTGAAGGCCGACGAAGCGCGTGCCACCGATCATGAGGATCCGCATGGCCGGCAGGCTATCCGGCGGCGACCTCGATGCCGTGCAGGACGACGCCGTCCAGGCCGAGCGCGAACGTCGGGCCGTGGGCCCGCGATGGCGTCCACGCGCCCGCAGCGACCTCGCCGGCCAGCAGCCGCTCCACGACGCGCACGACACTGTCGGCGGTGAGCGAGTACCCGTTCGGCGTCGTCATCGTGCCGACGGCGGCACTGCCGTCGGCGGCGGACGCCCGCACCCACACCTCCGTGCGCGAGTGCTCCCGCCGGTCCGGCCCGGGCCCGGTCAGCGCGCGGCTCACCAGCGTCTGCAGCAGGCGCCGCGCCCCCGGCACCCGCACGACGGGGGCGACGAGGCCCTGGCCGCGCGAGAACGGGACGACCGTGTACGTCGTGACGTTGCCCACCCCGGTGGAGTGGAACGCGGTGCTCACGTCGCCCCAGGGGATCGAGGTCACCGAGCACGGCCCCGACGGCAGGTCGACGATCCGCCGCCGCCATCCGGGTGGCACGGCGACGAGACGGCCGTCCACCCGCGCACGGCCGCCGTGGGTGATGCCCTCGATCGCGGTGCGTGCCGTGCCGGGGCTCAGCCCACCGCCCCCGCGGAACGCGATCTCGAGGTCGGTCGTCCCCGGCAGCCGCTCGACGAGCATCGCCGCGAGGCAGTCGGTCGGGACCACGTCGAACCCGCTGCCGGGCAGCAGCGCGACCCCGGCCCGGCGGGCCTCCTCGTCGCGGGACAGCACCGCCTCCAGCACGTCGATCTCCCCGGTGACGTCGACGTAGTGGACCCCGGCGGCTAGGCACGCGTCGACCATGGGCGCGGACGTCTGCGAGAAAGGCCCGGCGCAGTGCGCGACGGCCTCCACGTCGGCCAGCGCGGTCGCAAGCTCCGCCGGACGGGTCAGCGGCACGACGACGTGGTCGAGCCCGAGCTCGCCGGCCAGGGCGCCCACCCGCCGGCCGTCCCGGCCGGCGAGCAGCGGCCGGTGCCCGCGCCGCACCGCCAGCTCGGCGACCAGCCGGCCCGTGTAGCCGTTGGCTCCGTACAGCATCCAGGTCACGGCGACCAGTCTTCCCGGTGGTCGCCGCGCGCCTGCGTGCACCCCGGGGCCGGGCCGTCACACCGGCCAACGGTGCACGGGCTCCCGGGTCCGGGCGTTGTCGACGTAGCGCCGCACCATCTCGCGCAGCGCGCCCTCCCGGTGCCAGCCCCTGGCCTCCAGCCCGCTCACGGTCGCGACCTGCCACACCGCGCCGGTGCGCCCGCTGCGCACCCGGTCGGCCACCAGCCCGAGGTACTCGTCGCGGTCGGCCGGCGCCACTCCCCAACGGTCGAGCCCGTCCGCTGCCAGCGGCAGCAGCACGTCGAGCAGCAGGCCGCGAGCCGGCAGGCTCTCGACGCGTCGCGGGCCCGGCCAGTGCAGGGTCGCACCCAGCCCGAGCCGGGCGGCCGCGACCAGGTCGACCGGCACGAGACCGAACGGCATCCGGACGCTCACCGGCTGCGCGTCGTCGGCGACGGCCCGGACCAGGCCGAGGAACAGGGCCGTGTTCGCCGCCATGTCGGCCGCGGTCGGCCCGCTCGGAAGGACCCGGTTCTCGATGCGGAGCTGGGGGTGACCGTGCTGCACGTCGTACACCGGCCGGTTCCACCGCCAGACGGTGCCGTTGTGCAGGCGCAGCTCGTGCAGGGACGGCACCCGGCCGGCGTCCAGCTCGGCGAGCGGGTCCTCGGCGTCGACGACACCCAGCAGCGGGGCGAAGAGCCGCACGTTGTCGGCCAAGAGGTCCACCGCGGAGGAGGCCCAGCGGTTGCCGGCCCAGGTGCGTGGGGGCTCGTCGGCCGGAGCGCTGGCGCTGCGGATGTCGAGCGACTGCTCGATGAGGGCGATGCGCGTCTCGTGCCAGAGCTGCCGGCCGAGCAGGTACGCCGAGTTCGCGCCGGCCGCCACCTGGGCGGGCGCGACCGCCTGGGCCGCGTTGTAGAAGCGGGGGAAGTCCGTGGGGGACACCCGCAGGTGCACCTGGAGGCTCGTGGCGGCGGACTGCACGGCGATGCTGTCGGTCTGCAGCCACAACCGCTCCCTGCCGCTGATGTCGACCACGACCGGGTGGCCCCGGTGCTCGGACATCGCCACGTCGAGCACCGAGTAGCGCGGGTTCGACGACAGGTAGCGCGCGGTGAGGTCGTCGGCGTGCAGGGTGGGCAGCGTCCCCACCGAGATGGCGCGGGCGCCGAGCGGGGCAGCCGTGGCGGACACCTCGTCGAGCACCGCGGCGAGTTCGTCCTCGAGTGCGCGCAGGACGCCGCCGTGCACCGGCCGGGGCTCGACGTTGAGCTCGATGTTGAACCGGCCCAGCTCCACCTGGAAGTCGCTGCGGCCGAGCGCTGCGAGCACCTTGTCGTTGATCTGACGGGGCCGGCCCAGCGGGTCGACCAGGTCGAGCTCGACCTCGAGCCCGCAGGTGTCGGCAGCCGTGTCGAAGAAGCCCTCAGCGACCATGCGGCGCAGGGCCAGCACCGAACGGTCGAGCCGCGCCTGCAGCTCGGCCGGCGACACGGTGGCACCGGGGGAGACCTGCACCCGCTCGCCCATCGCGACTCCTCGCCGGCGCCACGACCCATCGACCCCAGTTGACGGGTGGGCAGAATGCGGGTGCCAGGGCCGAAAGTCCGCCCGGCGCCGCCAGAGGACCACCCGACACCCGGCCCGCGACGGCGTGACGTGTGGCCCTGACCGGGACCGTCCCGGCTTCCTACCGTGGAGGCGGAGCGGGGATCCTCGCACGCCCAAGCCGTCGACCCCGCCGCGTGCCACTCGGGCGCGAAGGGAGATGGTCGCGATGACGACGTCGGGTGCCTATCCGCTCAGGGTCGAGGCCTCCCTCGACCGGCCGCTGTCCCGCTGGCTGTGGCTCGTGA
>DASVBJ010000006.1:0-4703 GCA_036375895.1 Actinomycetes bacterium
GCGAGGGTCAGCAGGAAGGCGAAGATGAACTGCACGCCCGTCTGCGCGACGCGCAGCTCCTGCAGCAGCTCGTTGTAGCGCCGGTCGGCCTGTTCCTTCTCGGTCTCGTGGCCGCTGCCGTCGTCCGGCTCGTTGGTCACCAGCGCTCCCTTCTAGGTGGTACGTCGGGAAGGTACCGAGGCTCAGCCAGCCCGGCAGACGGCCCCGCTCGCCATCCGCGCGGCGGCGGCGAGCATCGCACGCGTCGACCTGTCGACGTCGAGGGGCTGGTCGAAGCACAGCTCCCAGACCCCGAGCGCGGCAGGCTCCGGCCCCAGCGGCAGCACGGCGACCGCCTCCAGGCGGTCGGGTGCCCGACCCGCAGGCAGCCGCACGGCGACCTCGGCACGGTTGCCGAGGAGGACCGGGCGTCCGTGGTGGAGCACCTCGACGTGCGGGCTGCCCAGGTCGAGCTCCGCCCCGTCACCCGGCAGGCCGCTCCGGTCGTGACCGGTGTGGGTGACCGCGAACCGCCCGGTGCCGGACAGGGACGCCACCGCCCCGCCGTAGGCGCCGAGGGCCTCGGGAGCCGGGCCCAGCAGGATCTCGGTCAGGTGCTCCTCGCTGCCGGCCCCGGCGAGCAGGTGCCCCACGTCGGCGAGCGCGCGAAGCTGGTCGGGGTCGGTGACCGACGTGAGGTTCGCGTCCCAGCTCCGGCGGCTGCGCCACCGCGGCAGCGGGCCGGGGTCGGGTGCCGGCTCCGGCGTGACTTGCGCGCCGACCGCCGCGACGACCGCCGGGCCGTTCGTCGGTGCCGGAGGCTCGACCCGCGCCAGCACCTCGCGGGCGATCTCGACAAGCTTGCGGTTGGAGTGCTGCGACCGTCGCGACAGCAGGGCGAACGCCTCGTCGCCGCTCAGCCCGGTCAACGCCCGCAGGACGCCCTTCGCCTGGTCGATCTCGGCCCGGGATGCCATCGCCCGGCGCAGGCCGGCGAGCTCGTCGGTCAGCCGCTCGACGGTCTGGTGCAGCAGGGCCAGCTCGGCGGGTACGCCTGTCGGGGTGGGGTCGCTCGGGGGCACGGAGGGCGGCACGGTCCTGGCTCTCGGGCAAGGGCGGCGCTGCTGGCCACTCTGCCGGACCGGATCAGCTCGAAACTGCGGCACACCATAGCCGAACCCGGCCAGGGCATGATCGACTCGGCAGGTCGTGTCCGGCCGGAACCTGTGAGGTGCGGACGCTCGGTTACGTCGTCAGTTGTTGCCGCAGCTGTGCATGATGTCGGGCCGTGCGACGCAGTCGAGCGCGTCCTGCATCTCCGGCACCAGGTGGAGCACCCGCTCCAGCTGGGTGACCTCCATCAGCCGCCGGACGCATCGAGCGTCGGACACGACGTGCAGCGACCCGCCGAGCCGCTCGGCCCGCTCGCGCGCCCGCACGAGGGCGTTGATCCCCGACGAGTCCATGAAGGTCACGCCGCGGGCGTCGACGACGAGGTGGCAGCCGCCGCGGTTGAGGGTGGAGAGCAGGGTGTCGCGGATCTCCGAGGCACAGGTCAGGTCGACCTCGGCGGGCAGCGGCACGACGGTGGCCGCCTCCGGCCGGATCTGGTCCTCGAGGCTCATGGGCGCGCTCCTTGAGGTGGTCAAGGGGCACACCGGTCTGCCTCAGTGTGCAATGTCGGGGTGATCGTATGAACCGGGAGAGGTCCGGGCAACCTCCCGTCACGTGATGACGGAGGGAGAACGATGCCTGACAGCCCGCCCGACTGCGCGGTGTTCGACGTCGACGGCACGCTCGTCGACACCAACTACCACCACGCGCTCGCGTGGTACCGGGCGTTCCGGGCCCACGGCGTCGTGCTGCCGCTGTGGCGCATCCACCGTCACATCGGGATGGGCGGCGACCAGCTCGTGCCGGCCCTGGCCGGCGAAGAGGTCGAGGCACGGGACGGCGACGCCGTCCGGGCGGCATGGAAGGACGAGTTCGACCGCCACCTGGACGAGATCTCGACCATGCCCGACGCCGTCGAGCTGCTGCGCGACGTCAAGGACCGAGGCCTGCGCCTGGTGCTCGCCAGCTCCGGGAAGCCCGACCATGTCGAGCGCTACCTGGACCAGCTGGGGGCGCGTGACCTCGCCGACGCGTGGACCACCTCGGAGGACGTCGAGAACACCAAGCCCGAGCCCGACCTGCTCGCGGTCGCGATCGAGAAGGTCGGTGGGGGCGACGCCGTGACGTTCGGCGACTCGACGTGGGACTGCGTGGCAGCCGGCCGGCTCGGGGTGCCGGCCGTGGCGGTGCGCACCGGGGGTTTCTCCGCCGACGAGCTGAGGTCGGCGGGGGCGCGGGAGGTGTTCGAGTCGCTGGGGGACCTGCGCGAGGCCCTGGACCGGGTGCTGTCGGGCTGACGGCGCCGGGTCAGCGCCGCACCCGCCGGCTGCCGTCATCGGCGCGGTCGGTCAGGCCGAGTCGGTCGAGCAGCTCGAGCAGCGGGACGGCCACCCGCCGGGTGGTCGCCAGGGCCTGCCGAGCCTCGCTCACGGTGAACGGCTGCGGCAGCGCGCGCAGGGCGGCGACGGCGCGCTCGGGCGCGTCGGGCAGCAGCACCAGGCCGTCGCCGACGCGCAGCAGCAGCCCGGCCCGTTCCGCGGCGGCCAGCTCGCGCTGACCCAGTCGGAGGTCCCGGAGCCGCCCCGCCTCGGGCGCGGTGAACGGCCGCTCTGTCAGCTCCGCGCGCAGCACGTCGACGCCCGCGCGCACCGCGTCGGGCAGCCCGGGTCGGTGCCTGGGGTCGGCGACCCGGCCGGCAGCCAGCACGAGTGGCGCGGGCGTGAGCGCAGCCACGAGCCGGGCGTCCGGCAGCCTCAGCCGCTGCCGGACGTTCTCGACGGGAACGCCGTGCTCGAGCGGGTGCGCCTCGTGCTCGTGCGCGACGAGCTCGGCCAGCTCGGACTGCTTCGACCGCCACCAGTCGGGGTCGGCGACCCACTCGCCGGCGACCGGCGGCCACGGCGGCTCCGCGCCGAGGGCGCGCAAGGTCTGCACCCGCACGAGGCCGCGGCGCCGCAGCTCAGCGCGCCCGTCCGGGCGCTCCGGGACGGTGCCGAGCTCGGCGGCCCGCGCCACGGCCGCGCCGCGGCGCGCCAGCGGTGCAGGCAGCGGGTCGAGAACCGTCACGCCGAGCACCGTGTCGTGCCGGCTCGGGTCGCGCAGCAGTGCCCGGTCGCCGACGCTGAGAGGCAGGCCGGTGGTGAGGGTCAGCCGTGCCGAGCCGGCGCCGAGCCGGCGCATCCGCACCGGCACCGCCGCGGAGCCGACGTGCAGCACGAGGACCCGGCTGTCGGCGCGGCGCAGGAGCGGGTGGTCCGCCGCCGGCGGCTCGGACAGCCGCACGTCCACCAGCCGCGTGGTCACCCAGCCGTCCGGCGTGACCAGGGCGTCGCCCCGGCGTACCTCGTCCCTGTCGATCCCGCGGAGGTTCAGCGCCACGCGTGCGACCGCCACGACCTCCCCGGCGTCCCGTCCCAGCGACTGCAGCCCGCGGACCGGCATCCGCCGGCCGGTCCCGGCGAGCTCGAGCTCGTCGCCGACCCGCAGGCAGCCCGAGGGGAGGGTGCCGGTGACCACCGTCCCGGCGCCCCTGATGGTGAAGCTGCGGTCGACCCAGAGCCGCACGCGCCCGTCGCGCGGCGGCTGGGGCAGGCCGGAGAGCACCCCTGCCAGGACCTTCCTGAGCTCGGCCATCCCCGCGCCCGTGACGGCGCTGACGGCCACGGCCGGCGATCCGGCGAGCGGAGTGCCGGCGAGACGGTCGAGGGCCTCGGCACGGGCCGGACCGGGGTCCGCCAGGTCGGCCCGGGTGACGACGAGCAGCCCGTGCTCGACGCCGAGCGCCCGCAGGGCGAGCAGGTGCTCGGTCGACTGCTGACGCCAGCCCTCGTCGGCGGCCACCACCAGCATGACGGTGGGCACCGGACCGACGCCGGCGAGCATGTTCGGCACGAAGCGCTCGTGCCCGGGCACGTCGACGAAGGCGACCTCGGTGTCGTCGCCGGCCTCGGGCAGGCGGGTCCAGGCGAATCCGAGGTCGATCGTCATCCCGCGCCGGCGTTCCTCGGCCCAGCGGTCGGGCTCCATGCCGGTGAGTGCCCGGACCAGGGTGGACTTGCCGTGGTCGACGTGACCCGCGGTCGCGACGACGTGCATCACGGTACGGCGAGCGCGGCGCCGAGCAGTCGGTCGTCGTCGACGGCCGACACGGCGAACAGGTCGAGCAGGCAGCGGCCGTCCTTGACCCGGCCGACCACCGGCGGCGCACCGACTCGCAGCGACGCTGCGTACCTGAGGGGGAGGCTGACGGCGGCGCTCGGCAGGTCGACGCCCGGCGCGCCGCCCCCGCCGACACTCGCCGAGGTCGCGACGGCGCACGCGTCCACGCCGGCGTCGCGCAGCCGCGCGGCGAGCCGCTCGGCCCGGCGGCCGAGCTCGTCCGCGGTGACCGTCAGGGCCGCGGCCGTCGGCGTCTCGGGGCCCCGCAGGGTCGCCTCCAGCGCCGCCAGGGTGAGCTTGTCGACCCGCAGGGCCCGGGCCACGGGGTGGCGCCGCAACGCGTCAACCACGGTGGCGCGGCCGAGGACCAGCCCGGCCTGGGGTCCGCCGAGCAGCTTGTCCCCGCTGGCCGTCACGAGGTCGGCGCCGGCGCGCAGGGCGCTGGTCGCGTC
>DASVBJ010000074.1:0-2090 GCA_036375895.1 Actinomycetes bacterium
TGCACGGTTTGACGCGCGAACCGGGCTGGCAGCGCGCCGAGGAGCAAGCCGCCGAGGGGCGGATGGGCGACCCGCGACAAGGCGACACTCAAGGGCAAGGGCGTGGGCCCCGCCGTCATCCGGTACGCCACGACGCTCCTCAGCGCGATGTTCACTACGGCGCTGAACGATCGAAAGATCAAGCTGCATCTATGTCGCCGCGTAAAGACGCCCCCGGTGCCGAAGCGGCTGCGGTCATCAGTCCAGCGCAGTTCAACGCGATCTACGTCCACGGCACGGCGGGTGGTCGCTGTCCATCCAGCCGGGCCGCCACTGCGTCGTTGAGGTGCCCCTTCTCTCTCCCACGCCAGGGGGCACCGCGATGTGCGGAATCACAGGTTGGGTCTCGTTCGAGCGGGATCTCACGCGCCACCAGGCGGAGCTCGACGCGATGACGGCGACCATGGCGTGTCGAGGGCCGGACGCGGAGGGCAGCCGGCTAGATGTCCTGACCCAGCACGTTGTTGACGGTGAAGCGGCGTGGCGGCTTGATCAAAGGAGGGACCTCCAGGCGGAGTGGGTGTGTCTACGCACCTACGAGCGCCGGAGGTCCCTCGTGCAGCACGCTAACGCCCGTCTGACCGTGCACGCCCGCAGGCTGCTCGTCGAGCGCGTCGAGGCGGGCTGGCCGCAGGCGCGAGTCGCCGAACAGCTCGGGGTCGCGAGGCAGACGGTGAGCAAGTGGTGGCAGCGCTACCAGGCCGGTGGAGACGCGGCGCTGCTCGACCGACCGAGCACACCGGGCCGCTGCCCGGGCCGGACGCCGGCGACGGTCGAGCGGCGTGTGATCGCGGCGCGGCGCCGGCACCGGGTGGGGCCAATCGCGCTCTCGGCGATGCTCGGCGTTCCCGCGTCGACGATCGGGCGGATCCTGCGCCGTCACGGGCTGCCGTTGCTGCGCGAGCTCGACCTGGTCACCGGCGAGCGAGTCCGGTCCCGGGCCAGTGAGTGCCGCTATGAGCATCGGGCGCCGGGTGACCTGGTGCACGTGGACGTGAAGAAGCTCGGTCGGATCCCGCCCGGCGGGGGGTGGCGGGCCGGCGGCCGGGACGCGACGGTGCACCAGCGGCACAAGAAGATCCGGCTCGGCTACGACTACCTGCACTCCGCGGTCGACGACCGCACCCGGCTGGCCTACACCGAGGCGCTGCCCGACGAGACCGACCCGACCTGCGCCGCGTTCCTCACCCGGGCGCTGGCGTTCTTCCGCGACCACGGCATCCGGGTCCGCCGCCTCCTCACCGACAACGCGATGGTCTACCGCCACGGTCGCTGCTGGACCGCCGTGTGCTCGGCGTTCGAGCTCAAGCGTCGGTTCATCAAGCCCGGCTGCCCGTGGACCAACGGCAAGGTCGAGCGGTTCCACCGCACCCTGCTCGTCGAATGGGCCTACCGGCGCGCCTACCGCAGCAACACCGCCCGCCTCGCCGCCCTCGACGCGTATCTTCACCGCTACAACACCCAGCGCGGGCACACCGCTCACCGCGGACGCCCCCCGATCAGCGCCCTCGCCGCATGACTGTCAACAACGTGCCGGTGCGCGACACCTAGCCGAGCTGCTCGTCCTCGGTGCGTTCGCGCTCACTGTCGTGCTTGCCCGTCGCCCACTGGTTGCCGTCCGGCTCGGGGGCTGGGCCGCCCGGCATGCACCGATACGGCGACTGTTTCCGAGCGCGGACCAGCAACACGTCGTGTCCGCGACGCAACGCTTCTCGAGCCGGGCACACCGCATCCTGTCCGCGTCGTGGTTCCTTCCTACCGGGATGCCTGCGCTCGCAGAGCTCCTCCTCGACGCTGCCTCGCTCTACCTGTTCTTCCTCGCCGTGGGCTATCGCTCGGAACTGGGAGCGATTCTCGTCGCGTACGCTGCCGCGAACATCCTCGCCGTGATTCCGGTTACCCCGGCCGGTCTTGGTGTGATCGAAGCGAATCTCGTCGCCGTCACCGTGGCGTACGGCGCACCTGTGCAGTTGGCCGTCCTCGCTGTTCTTGGCTATCGGGTCGCCAACTTCTGGCTGCCCCTCCCGATCGGACTGGCGTGTTCGGTGCAC
>DASVBJ010000077.1:0-9715 GCA_036375895.1 Actinomycetes bacterium
ACCGAAGTGGCCGTACGCGGCCGTCTTCGCATAGATCGGCCGGCGCAGGTCGAGATCACGCAGGATCGCCGCCGGACGCAGGTCGAAATGCTCTCGGATCAGCCGCTCGATCGTCGCAACCGGCACCTGCTCCGTCCCGAACGTCTCGACGAGGACCGAGAACGGCTTCGCGACGCCGATCGCGTACGCCACCTGGATCTGGCAGCGGTCCGCAAGTCCCGCGGCGACGACGTTCTTCGCGACGTACCGGGCGGCGTAGGCCCCGGAGCGGTCGACCTTCGTCGGGTCCTTGCCCGAGAAGGCGCCGCCGCCGTGCGGCGCGGAGCCGCCGTACGTGTCGACGATGATCTTGCGGCCGGTGAGGCCCGTGTCGCCCATCGGGCCGCCGATCACGAACTTGCCGGTCGGGTTGACGTAGACGAAGTCCGGGTCGTCGAAGCGCCTCTCGTCGAACAGCTCGCGCGGCAGGATCGGCCGGAGCACGTGCTCGATCAGGTCGGGCTTGATCATCGTGTCCGGGTCGAGCCCCTCGCGGTGCTGCGTCGACACGAGCACGCGCTCGATCTCGACCGGGGCCTGCCGTCCGTGGGCGTCGACCTCGTAGCGCACCGACACCTGCGCCTTGCCGTCCGGCCGCAGGTACGGCAGCACGTCCGCCTTGCGCACCTCGGAGAGGCGCTTCGCGATCCGGTGCGCCAGCATGATCGGCAGCGGCATCAGCTCGCGCGTCTCGTTCGAGGCGTAGCCGAACATCATCCCCTGGTCGCCGGCGCCGACCTTGTCAAGCGGATCGTCGTCGCCCGGGTCGTGCTGCACCTCGTACGCCGCGTCGACGCCCTGCGCGATGTCGGGCGACTGCTCGTCGATCGCCACGACGACGCCGCAGGTGTCGGCGTCGAAGCCGTACTTGGCGCGCGTGTACCCGATGCCCTTCACGGTCTCGCGCACGAGCCGCGGGATGTCGATGTACTCGCTGGTGGTCATCTCGCCGGCGACGACGACGAGGCCCGTGGTGATCAGGGTCTCGCACGCGACGCGGCTCATCGGGTCGTTCGTCAGCGCCGCATCGAGGACGGCGTCGGAAATCTGGTCGGCGATCTTGTCCGGGTGACCCTCGGTGACCGACTCGGAAGTGAAGAGGAATGAGCGTTCAGCCATGGGCGGAGGTTAGCTACTCCTCCGTCGGGCGTCGTCCCATAAGGGACGCGGCGAGCTCGTGGAGCGGCTTGCCTTCGAGGATCGAGTCGCTGATCTGGTCGGCGATCTTGTCCGGGTGACCCTCGGTGACGGACTCGGAGGTGAACAAGCGGCGGGACACGGTTCTCCTACAGGATGCGGCGGTCGACTTCGCAGGCGTCGGACTCGACGATCCTGACACTGTATCCGCCCGCCGCCGCGGCGACGTCCGACGCTCCCTAGGCGGGACGCAGACGGGCCGCCACGAGGTCCCACACCGCGTCGGCGAGGGCCTCCTTGCTGCCCAGCGGCACCGCGGTCTCGCTGCCGTCGGCGCCGAGGACCACGCCGGCGTTCTCGGTGCCCTCGAAGCCGGTGGGGTGCCCGGCGCCGCCGACCTCGTTCAGGACGAGCAGGTCGCAGCCCTTGGCGGCCAGCTTGGCCCGGCCGTGCGAGAGCACGTCGCCGGTCGCGTCGCCGGTCTCGGCGGCGAAGCCCACGACGACCTGCCCGGGGGTACGTCGGGACGCCGACAGCTCGGCGAGGACGTCGGGGTTGCGGGCGAGGGCGATCGGCTCCGGCTCGCCCTCACCCTTCTTGATCTTCGTGTCGCGCCGGACGGCGGGCCGGAAGTCGGCGACCGCCGCCGCCATCACCACGACGTCCGCCCCTGCGGCGGCGGTCAGCACGGCCTCGCGCAGCTCGGCCGCCGAGCCGACCCGCACCACCTTCGCCCCGGCGGGCTCGGGCAGGGCCACGTTGGCCGACACCAGCGTCACCTCGGCGCCGCGGGCCAACGCGGTGGCGGCGAGCGCGTAGCCCTGCCGGCCGGAGGACCGGTTGCCGAGGAAGCGCACCGGGTCGAGCGGCTCCCGGGTGCCTCCGGCCGACACGACGACGTGCCGGCCCGCCAGGTCGGCGGGCTGCGAGCCGCGCCGCAGGACGGCGCTGCAGGTCTGGAAGATCTGCTCCGGCTCGGGCAGCCGGCCCGGCCCGGAGTCGGCACCGGTCAGCCGGCCCACCGCGGGCTCGAGCACGGTCGCGCCCCGGCGGCGCAGCGTCGCCACGTTGTCCTGGGTCGCAGGGTGCAGCCACATCTCGGTGTGCATGGCCGGGACGTACACGATCGGGCAGCGCGCGGTGAGCAGCGTGTTGGTGAGCAGGTCGTCGGCGAGGCCGTGCGCGGCCTTCGCCAGCAGGTCGGCGGTGGCGGGCGCCACGACCACGAGGTCGGCCTCCTGACCGATGCGCACGTGCGGCACGTCGTGGACGTCGTCCCAGACCTCCGCGCTGACCGGCCGCCCCGACAGCGCCGACCACGTGGCGGCGCCGACGAAGCTCAGGGCCGCCCGGGTCGGCACCACGCGGACCTCGTGACCGGCCTCGGACAGCCTCCGCAGCAGCTCGCACGCCTTGTAGGCGGCGATGCCGCCCGAGACCCCGAGGACGACCCGGGCGCCGGTGCTCATGGCAGGCGCGGTGGCCTCAGGCCTGGTCGATCTGCTCGGCCGTGAGCAGGCCGGCGTTGATCTCCCGCATGGCGATGGACAGCGGCTTCTCGTGGACGTGGGTCTCGACCAGCGGACCGACGTACTCGAGCAGGCCCTCGCCCAGCTGGGAGTAGTAGGCGTTGATCTGACGCGCGCGCTTCGCGGCGTAGATGACCAGGCTGTACTTCGAGTCGGTCGCCGCGAGCAGCTCGTCGATCGGCGGGTTGGTGATGCCCTCAGGCGCGGCAGCGGTGCCGGACACGGGTGTCCTTCCGTAGGACGGTGGGGGTGTCCGCCCGACGCACGGTCTAGGCGGAGATCGCCATCAAGGCTAGCAGGCGGTCGACCACGTCATCGACGCTCGTGTTCACCAGCGTCACGTCGAACTCCTTCTCCGCGGCGAGCTCCTCCCGCGCGGTCGCCAGCCGCCGCTCGATCACGTCCGCCGGCTCGGTGCCACGACCGGCGAGCCGGCGGACCAGCTCGTCCCAGCTCGGCGGCGCCAGGAAGACGAGGAGCGCGTCAGGCATCGCGGTCCGCACCTGACGCGCGCCCTGCAGCTCGATCTCCAGCAGCACGGGGACGCCCTGGTCCAGCCGCTCCTCGACGGGCCGCCGGGGCGTGCCGTAGCGGTGCCCGGCGAACTCCGCCCACTCCAGGAGGCCGCCGTCCGCGATGAGCCGGTCGAAGTCCTCGTCGCTCACGAAGTGGTACTGCACGCCGTCGACCTCGCCGGGCCGCGGGAAGCGGGTGGTCGCCGAAACCGACAGCCACAGCTCGGGGTGGTGCATGCGCAGCTCGCGCACCACAGTTGTCTTGCCGACACCCGATGGCCCCGACAGGACCGTGAGCCGGCCCCGCCCCGCCGCGGAGCCTGTCGGCATCAGGCGCTGCCGCCGAACTCCCGCTCGAGCGCGGCCAGCTGCTGTGCGCCGAGGCCGCGGACGCGACGGCTCTCGGAGATGCCGATGTCCTCCATGATCTTGCGCGCCCGGACCTTGCCCACACCGGGCAGCGACTCGAGCACGGCGGACACCTTCATCTTGCCGACGACCTCGTTGTCGCGACCCTCCTTGAGGATCTCGATCAGCGAGGCACCCGAGTGCTTCAACCGGTTCTTCACCGCCGCCCGCTCGCGCCGCGCGATCGCAGCCTTCTCGAGAGCTGCAGCTCTCTGCTCGGGAGTCAACGGGGGGAGAGCCACGGCAGGCCACCTCGAGGTAGGAACGGGCATGACGACGCCTGGAACCTAGCGACTGCATGCCCCTGCAAGCAATGCGACGATCGCATCTACTGTGCCGATATCAGGCTCTCGGCGAGGGCACGAGCGGCCGTGCCCGGATCGGGCGCACCGGTGATCGGACGACCGATGACGAGCAGGTCGGCCCCGTCGGCGAGCGCCTGTCGGGGGGTCGCGACCCGCGACTGGTCTCCGGTGGCGGCGCCCGGCGGCCGGACACCCGGCGTGATGAGCGTCACCTCGGGTCCCACCTCGCGGCGGACGTCGGCGACCTCCTGGGGCGAGCAGACGAGGGCGCGTGCGCCCGCGCCGACGGCGAGCGCGGCGAGCCGGCGTACGGCGTCACGGGCTGGCCCGAGCAGGCCGACCGCAGCGAGGTCGGCCTCCCCCAGCGACGTGAGGACGGTGACCCCCACCACGCGGGTCTCGGGCAGCGCCTCGACGGCCGCCGCGACCATGGCCGCTCCCCCGCTGGCGTGCACGGTGAGGTAGGTCGGCGCGAGGTCACGCACGGCCCGGGCCGCGCCAGCGACGGTGTTCGGAATGTCGTGCAGCTTGAGGTCGAGGAAGACGTCGCGCCCGCCGCTGGCCTCGCGTGCCTTGCGGACCGCGTCGGCGCCGTGCCGCAGGTAGAGCTCGAGCCCCACCTTGACGGTGCTCACGTGCGGTCCCACCGCAGTCGCCCACGCGCAGGCGGTCTCCAGGTCGTCGGCGTCGAGCGCGACCGCGATCGGCGCGGTCATCCCTCCGCTCCCGCGCCCTCGACGTCGTCGCCCGGCTCTGCGCTCGC
Organism: Actinomycetes bacterium; assembly: GCA_036375895.1. Classification (GTDB taxonomy): domain Bacteria; phylum Actinomycetota; class Actinomycetes; order JACCUZ01; family JACCUZ01; genus DASVBJ01. The sequence goes on from DASVBJ010000077.1 coordinate 4,697, forward strand.
CACGCCGCCGGCAGGGTGCGGCTCCGGGGGGCGGTGGGCGTGGCCGACCGCGTCGGCCACCCGCGCGAACCCGCGCGCGGCCAGGGCGGCTCGCAGCTCGCGCAGCACTCGCGCGGGGGCGCTCGGGTCGTTGAAGACGGCGGTGCCCACCGAGACCGCGGATGCCCCGGCGAGGATCAGCTCGAGCGCGTCGAGGCCGGTGCGCACCCCGCCCATGCCGATGATCGGTACGTCGGGGAGAGCCGCGCGCACCTGCCACACGCAGCGCACCGCGATCGGCCGGACCGCGGGCCCCGACAGCCCGCCGGTGACCCCGGCGAGCACCGGTCGCATGGTGTCGAGGTCGAGGGCCATGCCGAGCACCGTGTTGATCATCGACAGGCCGTCGGCGCCCGCGTCGACGCAGGACCGGGCGACCGAGACGATGTCGGTGACGTCGGGCGAGAGCTTGGCGAACACCGGCACGTCGGACGCGGTGCGCCGGCGCACCGCGGCCACGACGTCGGCCGCGGCACCCGGGTCGCAGGCGAAGACCAGCCCGCGGTTGGCGACGTTGGGGCAGGAGATGTTGACCTCGAGCGCGGTCAGGCCCTCCGCGCCGCGCAGCCGCCCGGCCAGCTCGGCGTACTCCTCCACGCTGCTGCCCGCGATGGACACGACCGCGCGAGCGCCGTGCTGGTGCAGCCACGGCAGGTCGTGCTCCAGGAACGCGTCGATGCCGGGGCCCTGCAGGCCGATCGAGTTGAGCATGCCGCTGGGGGTCTCGGCCATCCGGGGCGTGGGCCGCCCCGACCGGGGCTCCAGCATGATCGACTTGGTGACGACGGCACCCAGCTGGGCCACGTCGATGAACTGGTGCAGCTCGCGGCCGGCCGCCGCGCAGCCGGAGGCGGTCAGGACCGGTGCGGGCAGGTCGACCGGGCCCAGCGAGGTGGTCAGGTCGACCTGTGGCTCGTCGGCGACCAGCGGCGCCCCGACGGTGCGTACGGTGAACGTCATCTCAGTGCCCCCCGCTCGTGACCGGGTTGCCGAGCGCGTCGGCCGGCACCGTGCCGACCGCGTCCCACCGCACCCGGTCGCCGTGGAACACCGGTCCCTCCACGCAGGACCGCACCATCCGGGTCACCCCGTCGTCGCCGACGACCGGCAGGACGCAGGTCATGCACACCCCGATGCCGCAGGCCATCGACTCCTCGACGGCGCACTGGGTCGGCACCCCGCGTTCGGCGGCGACCTCGCTGACGGCGCGCAGCATGCCCATCGGCCCGCAGGCGTAGATGACCTCGGTGCGCGCCCGGTCCATCACCCCGGGGAGCACGTCGGTCACCCAGCCGCGGGTGCCGGCCGACCCGTCGTCGGTGGTCACGGCGACCGTGGCGGCCATGCGCTTGGCGTCCAGCGCGCCGAACAGCCGGTTCTCGGTGGCGGCGCCGAGCACGAAGTCGACCCGGCAGCCGCGCGCCCGCAGCTGCTCGGCCAGGCCGAACAGCGGGGCGCTGCCGTAGCCGCCACCGACGAGCGTCACGTTGGCCCGCTCGCGAGGCAGGGAGAACGGCCGCCCGAGCGGCCCGACGACGTCGATCGGGGCGTGCTGCTGCTGTCGCGCCAGCCAGGCGGTGCCCTTGCCGTGCACCGCGAAGACGATCTCGACGGTGCCGCCGTAGACCCCGCGGGCGCTCACCCGGTAGATCGAGAACGCGCGCCGCAGGACGAGGCCGGTGTCCGGCCCGCCCACGGCGAGCGCGACGAACTGGCCGGGGCGGGTCTGCTCGGCGATGCCCGGCGCGACCATGGCCAGGTGGTAGTAGGCCCCGACCCGCCGCATCGAGAGCACCTCGCCCTTGACCTGCACAGGGCGCGCGGTCCGGGATGCCTCCTCGGTCACTCCAGCACTCCTCTCGACACTGCCGCCCATTCCTGGACAGACCGTACGCCGAGCGAGCCCTGGCCGAGCGCCTCGACACCCTGGACCGCCGCCGCGAGCTCCTGCACCGTGGTGATGATCGGGCGGTCCATCGCGATGGCGGCGGCGCGGATCTCGTAGCCGTCCACGCGAGCCGCCCGGCCGGTGGGGGTGTTGACCACCATGTCCACCTCGCCGGCCAGGATGCGGTCGACGATCGTCGGCTCGCCGCCCTCGCCACGGCCGGCGCTGTGCTTGCGCACGACCGCGGCCTCGACCCCGTTGCGGCGCAGCACGTCGGCGGTGCCCTCGGTGGCGAGGATGCGGAAGCCAAGGTCGGCCAGCCGCTTGACCGGGAAGATCATGGCGCGCTTGTCCCGGTTGGCGACCGACACGAACACCGCGCCCTTCGTCGGCAGGCCGCCGTAGGCAGCCGCCTGCGACTTGGCGAAGGCCGTGCCGAACGACGCGTCGATGCCCATGACCTCACCGGTCGAGCGCATCTCGGGACCGAGGATGTGGTCGACCCCGCGGCCCTCGATGGTGCGGAACCGCTTGAACGGCAGCACCGCCTCCTTGACCGCGACCGGGGCGTCCAGGGACAGGTGCCCGCCGTCGCCGGTGGCCGGCAGCATCCCCTCGTCGCGCAGCTCCGCGACCGTCGAGCCGAGCATCAGGCGGGCGGCGGCCTTGGCCAGCGGGACGCCGGTGGCCTTGGAGACGAACGGCGCGGTACGCGAGGCGCGCGGGTTCGCCTCCAGCACGTAGAGCACGCCCGCGGCCAGCGCGAACTGCACGTTGAGCAGCCCGCGCACCCCGATGCCACGGGCCAGGGCCAGCGTGCACTCGCGGACCCGCTCGACCTCCTCGCGGCCGAGGGTCACCGGCGGCAGCACGCAGGCGGAGTCGCCGGAGTGGATGCCGGCCTCCTCGATGTGCTCCATCACCCCGCCGAGGTAGAGCTCCTCGCCGTCGTAGAGCGCGTCCACGTCGATCTCGATCGCGTCGTCGAGGAACCGGTCGACCAGCACCGGGTGCTCCGGCGAGATGGCCGTGGCGCGGTCGATGTAGGAGCGCAGCGCGTCCTCGTCGTACACGATCTGCATGCCGCAGCCGCCGAGCACGTAGGACGGTCGGACGAGCACCGGGAAGCCGATCTCCCGGGCGATGCGGCGGGCACCGTCGTACGACGTGGCCGTGCCGTGCTTGGGCGCGGTGAGGCCGGCGTCGGCGAGCACCTCGCCGAAGGCGCCCCGGTCCTCGGCCAGGTGGATGGCCTCCGGGCTGGTGCCGACGATGGGCACCCCGGCGTCCTTGAGCCGCTGGGCCAGGCCGAGCGGCGTCTGCCCGCCGAGCTGCACGATCATGCCCACGACCGGGCCGGCCTTCTGCTCCGCGTGCACGACCTCGAGGACGTCCTCGAGGGTGAGCGGCTCGAAGTAGAGCCGGTCGGACGTGTCGTAGTCGGTCGACACGGTCTCCGGGTTGCAGTTGACCATCACGGTGCGCAAGCCCTTGTCCCGCAAGGCGAAAGACGCGTGCACGCAGGAGTAGTCGAACTCGATGCCCTGACCGATGCGGTTCGGCCCGCTGCCGAGGATGATGACGGCCGGCTCCTCGCGGGGCGCGACCTCGGTCTCCTCGTCGTAGGACGAGTAGTGGTAGGGCGTGCGGGCGGCGAACTCCGCCGCGCAGGTGTCGACGGTCTTGTAGACCGGCCGGATCCCGAGCGCGTGGCGGACGCCGCGCACGACGTCCTCGGGCATGCTGCGCAGCTGGCCGACCTGGGCGTCGGAGAAGCCGTGCCGCTTGGCCCGGTGCAACAGGGCGCGGTCGAGCTCGGGGGCAGCGGCGATCTCCTCCGCCAGCTCGTTGAGCAGCGCGATCTGGTCGAGGAACCACGGGTCGATGCCGGTGGCCTCGTGCGCCTGCTCGACGCTCGCCCCCGCCCACATCGCCTCCTGCACCACCCGCAGCCGTCCGTCGTGCGGCGTGGCCGCGCGGCGCAGCAGATCCTGGCGGCGGTCCTCGCTGGCGGAGGGGGCCGAGGGAGTGGACCAGTCGAAGGCGGCGTCCTTCTTCTCCAGCGAGCGCAGCGCCTTCTGCAGCGCCTCGGTGAAGTTGCGCCCGATCGCCATCGCCTCGCCGACGCTCTTCATGTGCGTGGTCAGCGTCGGGTCGGCGCCGGGGAACTTCTCGAACGCGAACCGCGGCACCTTCACCACCACGTAGTCCAGCGTCGGCTCGAAGCTGGCGGGGGTCTCGCGGGTGATGTCGTTGGGGATCTCGTCGAGGGTGTAGCCGACAGCCAGCTTGGCCGCGATCTTGGCGATCGGGAAGCCGGTGGCCTTGGAGGCGAGCGCGCTCGACCTCGACACGCGCGGGTTCATCTCGATCACGATGACGCGCCCGGTCGAGGGCTCCACCGCGAACTGGATGTTGCAGCCGCCGGTGTCCACCCCCACCGCGCGGATCACGTCGATGGCGATGTCGCGCAGCCGCTGGTACTCGCGGTCGGTGAGGGTCATCGCCGGCGCCACCGTGATCGAGTCGCCGGTGTGCACGCCCATCGGGTCGAGGTTCTCGATCGAGCAGACGACGACCACGTTGTCGTGGCGGTCGCGCATCAGCTCGAGCTCGTACTCCTTCCAGCCGAGGATCGACTCCTCGAGCAAAACCTCGGTGGTCGGGCTCGCCTGCAGGCCGGCACCGGCGATGCGGCGCAGCTCGTCCTCGTCGTGGGCGAAGCCCGAGCCGAGCCCGCCCATCGTGAACGAGGGCCGGACGACCACCGGGTAGCCGAGATCGTCTGCGGCAGCGAGCACCTCGTCCAGCGTGTAGCCGATGGCCATCTTGGCGGCGATCTTGGCGATCGGGAAGCCGGTGGCCTTGGACGCAAGGGCCGAGGACCGGGAGACGCGGGGGTTCATCTCGATGACGATGATGCGCCCGTCGAGCGGGTTCACCGCGAACTGGATGTTGCAGCCGCCGGTCTCGACGCCGACCTCGCGGATGACGGCGATGCCGATGTCGCGCAGCCGCTGGAACTCCCGGTCGGTGAGCGTGAGCGCCGGCGCCACGGTGATGGAGTCGCCGGTGTGCACGCCCATCGGGTC
>DASVBJ010000079.1:0-14370 GCA_036375895.1 Actinomycetes bacterium
CGCAGATCTTCCAGACGTTCGCCGGGCTCGGCCAGGGCGAGGGCTTCGTGCTCGTGAACGACCACGACCCGAAGCCGCTCTACTACCAGTTCGCGGCCGAGCACCCCGGCGACTTCACGTGGGACTACCTCGAGGACGGGCCGCACGTGTGGCGGGTGCGCATCGCGCGTACCCGCACCGCCTGAGGGGCGCCCCACTCCCTCCGGCGGCGGGCGGCCCCTCTGCGTTCCGATCGACGCACACGCCCGCCGCCGGGGGTTGACCTCCGCCCGGCAGCGCGGCCCCTAGACTCGCCCCGAGGCACGAGCGAGGAGGCGTGGTGGACGGCTTCTACGGCGGGTACGCCCTCGTCGGCATCGTCCTGCTCGTTGGGGTCGCGTTCGTCACGGTGGCCTTCGCCGCCAACCGCCTGCTGCGGCCTGCGGTCCCCGGCGGGGACAAGCTCGTGACCTACGAGTGCGGGGTCGACCCGGTCGGCGAGGGCTGGGCGCAGAGCCACGTCCGCTACTACGTGTTCTCCTACCTCTACGTCGTCTTCGCCGTGGACGCGATCTACCTGTTCCCCTGGGCGACGGTCTTCGCCGCCCCCGGGTTCGGCGCAGCGACGCTGGTGGAGATGTTCGTCTTCCTCGGGTTCCTCGCGGTCGGCCTGCTCTACGCCTGGAAGAAAGGCGTCTTGACGTGGGTGTGAGGAGCCGGGCATGAGCACCGTGGACCTCCCGCATCCGACGGTCGGCGGGCTGCAGCGGCTCGCACCCCAGCCGATGCGGGTCGTCCTCAACTGGGGTCGTCGCTACAGCCTCTGGGTGTTCAACTTCGGCCTCGCCTGCTGCGCCATCGAGTTCATCGCGTCCTCGATGGCCCGCCACGACTTCATCCGCCTCGGCGTGATCCCCTTCGCGCCCGGGCCGAGGCAGGCCGACCTGATGATCGTGTCGGGCACGGTCACCGACAAGATGGCGCCGGCGGTGAAGCGTCTCTACGAGCAGATGCCCGAGCCCAAGTACGTCATCTCGTTCGGGGCGTGCTCCAACTCGGGCGGCCCCTACTGGGACTCCTACTGCGTGACCAAGGGGGTCGACCAGATCATCCCCGTCGACGTCTACGTGCCGGGCTGCCCGCCGCGGCCCGAGGCGCTGCTGCAGGGCATCCTCCGCCTGCAGGAGAAGATCGCGGCCGAGTCCCTCGCCGACCGCTACCGCCCGCAGGCACCGGCAGGGCCGATCCAGACCGTGCGGGTCGACGCGCCCACGCCCGCCGAGATCGGCGGGGCCACCGTGACGATCCCTCTCGGCGATGGCCGCTGACGACCCGGCCGCGGTGCTCGCCGACCGGCTCGGCGACGGGACCCGGTCCGACACTGCGTACGGCCAGCTCACGGTCGACGTGCCGCCCGCCGACTGGGTCACGGCCCTCACCGTCGCCAGGGACGAGCTCGGCTTCGGCTACTTCGACTGGCTGACCGCCGTCGACGAGCTCGACGCCGCCGAGTCGCCCGGCTTCGACGTGGTGGCGCACGTCTGGTCCCTGTCCCGGCGCGAGCACCTCCTGCTGCGCACCCGCGTTGCCGCCGACGACCCGCACCTCGCCACGGCGACGGGCGTGTACGCCGGGGCGAGCTGGCACGAGCGCGAGACCTTCGAGATGTTCGGCGTGCAGTTCGACGGCCACCCCCATCTCGTGCCGCTGCTGCTGCCCGAAGGGTTCGAGGGCCACCCGCTGCGCAAGGACTTCGTGCTGGCCGCCCGGGCGGCCAAGCCCTGGCCGGGCGCCAAGGAGCCGGGCGAGTCCGACGCCGACACCGGGCACGGCGCCTCGCCCGGCCGCCGCAAGACCCGTCCCCCCGGGGTTCCCGACCCCGAGACGTGGGGTCCGCGGCCGCCCGGCGCCGGAGAGGCCGAGACGTGACCGAGGTCCTCGAGGTCGTCCTGCGCGTCGTGCTGGTGCTCGCCGTGTTCCTCGTCGTGCCGCTGCTCGTCGGCCAGGCCGAGCACAAGGCGATGGCGCACATGCAGTCACGGCTCGGCCCGATGTACGCGGGCGGCTTCCACGGCTGGGCGCAGCTGGTCGCCGACGGCGTGAAGTTCGCGCAGAAGGAGGACATCGTCCCCGACCGGGCCGACCGCACGGTGTTCAAGCTGGCGCCGGCGGTCGCGCTGATCCCGTACCTCGTGGTGCTGGTCGCGATCCCGGTCGGGCCGTCGTGGGTCGCCCAGGACCTCGACGCGGGCCTGTTCTTCGTGCTCGCGGTGATGGGGGTCGGCGTGCTCGGCGCGCTGATGGCCGGCTGGGCCAGCGCCAACAAGTTCTCGTTGCTGGGCGGGCTGCGGACCGCTGCCCAGCTGATGGCCTACGAGCTGCCGTTCATCCTCGCCGCCGCGTCGGTCGCGATGGCAGCCGGGACGTTGTCGCTTCCCGGCATCGTGGAGGAGTGGCGGTGGTGGTGGCTGCTGTGGCAGCTGCCCGGCGCCGTCGTCTTCTTCGTCGCCGGGCTGGCCGAGCTGCAGCGGCCGCCCTTCGACATGCCGGTGGCCGACTCGGAGATCATCTTCGGCGCGTTCACGGAGTACACCGGGCTGCGGTTCGCGCTGTTCCTGCTCGCGGAGTACGCCGGCATCGTCGTCCTGTGTGCCTTGACCGCGGTGCTCTTCCTCGGCGGGTGGCACGGCCCGTACGCCGAGGCGCTGGGCTGGCTGTGGACGCTGCTCAAGACGCTCGTGCTGGCGTTCGTCGTCATCTGGCTGCGGGTGTCCTACCCCAGGCTGCGCGAGGACCAGCTGCAGCGGCTGGCCTGGCAGGGCCTCGTGCCCGTCGCGCTGCTGCAGCTGGCGCTGACCGGAGTCGTGGAGGTGGCGCTGACGTGAAGCTGCCGGGAGCGGGGCTGGCGAAGGGCCTTGCCGTGACCCTGCGCACGATGACCAGACGCTCGGTCACCGACCAGTACCCCGACGTCAAGCCCGAGCTGCCCCCGCGCAGCCGCGGCGTGATCGCGCTGCTCGAGGAGAACTGCACGGTCTGCATGCTGTGCGCCCGCGAGTGCCCCGACTGGTGCATCTACATCGACTCGCACAAGGAGACGATCCCGGCTCCCCCCGGCGGCCGCGAGCGGCAGCGCAACGTGCTGGACCGGTTCGCCATCGACTTCTCGCTGTGCATGTACTGCGGCATCTGCATCGAGGTCTGCCCGTTCGACGCGCTGTTCTGGTCACCCGAGTTCGAGTACGCCGAGTTCGACATCCGCAACCTGACCCACGAGAAGGACCGGCTGGGCGACTGGATGGCGACGGTGCCGCCACCGCCGGCAGGGGACGCCCACGGCGACCGTCCCAAGGAGCTCGACGCCGCGCGCAAGTCCCTGGACAAGCCCGCGCGCCCGGCGCGGCCGGCTCCGGACGCGGGAGACGCATGAGCACTGTCGACGCGGGAGACGCATGAGCATCGTCGAGGTGCTGTTCGGGCTGCTCGGAGTGGTCGCGGTGGGCTCCGCGCTGCTCGTCGTGACGACCCGCCAGCTCGTGCATGCCGCGCTGTGGCTGGTGGTCACCCTCGGATCGGTGGCGGGCTGCTACCTGCTGCTCTCGGCCGAGTTCGTCGCCTGGGTGCAGGTGCTCATCTACGTCGGCGCCGTCGTCGTGCTGCTGCTCTTCGGGCTGATGCTCACCCGGGCTCCGATCGGCGTGTCCGACGACCTCGACGCGCCGGTCGCGCAGCGGGTGGCCGCCGCGCTGACCGCCGGTGCCACGGCCGGCGTCCTCGTCGCCGCGCTGGTCGCGGCGTTCCACGGCCAGCGCATCGACCTCGGCGACGACCCGTCGCGCGGCTCGTCGGCCGCGGCCGGCGACGCCCTCTTCCGCAGCTGGGTGCTGCCCTTCGAGGTGCTGTCGCTGTTGCTGCTGGCGGCGCTGGTGGGAGCCATCGTGCTGTCCCGTCGGGACATCGGAGCGTCGGACGGGGACGTGTGATGCCGCTGCTCATGCCGGTGCTCGTCGCCACGCTGCTGTTCTCGATCGGTGTCTACGGGGTGCTGGCCCGCCGCAACGCCATCCTCGTGCTGATGTCGGTCGAGCTGATGCTCAACGCGGTCAACCTCAACCTCGTCGCCTTCGACGCGCACCTGCGCGACGGGCTGCTGGCCGGGCAGGTGTTCACCCTGTTCGTCATCACGATCGCGGCCGCCGAGGTCGGCCTCGGCCTCGCGATCGTGCTGCTGGTCTACCGCAACCGGGCCAGCAGCCAGCTCGACGAGCTCGACGAGCTGGCCGAGGCGGAGGACGCGGCGTGACCCTCGTCGTCCTAGCGATCCTCGCGCCCGCCGTGGCCGCGGTCACCGGCCTGCTGTCCGGCGGCAGCCGGCCCCGCGTCGTCGCGCCGCTCGCCATCGGCGGCACGGCTGTGGCGTTCGCGGCGACCGTGGTGCTCGCCCTCCGGGCCGTCGTCGACGCGCCGCTGCGCGACGGCGCCTCGATCACGAGCGTCCCCACCGGGACGGTGCCGTTCGGCATCGACCTGCGTCTCGACGGGCTGGCCGCGCTGGTGTCGCTCGCCGTGGGCGCCGTCGCCCTCGCCGTGCAGATCTACTCCACGGCCTACCTCAAGGGCGACCCGCGCTACTCGTCGTACGCCGCGTTCGTCTCGCTCTTCACCGCGGCGATGCTGCTGGTGGTGTTCGCCAACGACCTGCTCGTCCTGCTGGTCGGCTGGGAGGTCATGGGCGCCTGCTCCTACTTCCTCATCGGCCACCACTGGGAGCAGGAGGGCGCCCGGTCCGGCGCCGTCAAGGCGATCGTCGTGACCCGGCTCGGCGACGTCGGGTTCCTCTTCGGCATCTTCACGCTCGGGTTCGCCGCCGGGACGTTCAACATCGCCGGCGTCGAGGCCAACGTGCTGGGCGGGGCCGTCCCCGAGTCGACCGCGACGGTGGCCACCCTGCTGGTGTTGTGCGGGGTGGTCGGGAAGTCGGCGCAGTTCCCGTTGCACACGTGGCTGCCCGACGCGATGGCCGGCCCGACGCCGGTGAGCGCACTGATCCACGCGGCGACGATGGTGGCAGCGGGCATCTACCTCGTCTCGCGGCTGTACGACGTGTTCCTGGCCGCGCCGGCGACGCTGGCGCTGATGGCGGTCATCGCGGCCGTCACCATGCTGGGCGCGGCCCTCGCCGGCCTGGCGCAGGCCGACATCAAGCGGGTGCTTGCCTACTCCACGGTGAGCCAGCTGGCCTACATGCTCGCCGGGCTCGCGGTCGGCTCCTACACCGCGGCCGACTTCCACCTGCTGACCCACGCGGCGTTCAAGGCGCTGTTGTTCCTCGCCGCCGGCTCGGTGATCCACGTCGTCGGCACCAACCTGATGGGCGACATGGGCGGGCTGCGCCGCCTCATGCCGATCACCTTCGTCACCATGACGCTGGGGCTGGCCGCCCTGGTCGGGCTGCCGCCGTTGGCGGGCTTCTTCTCCAAGGAGGCCGTGCTCGGCGCCGCGGAGGAGGCCGCCCTGCACGACGGGCCGGTCGCGCCGTGGGCGGCCTGGCTGGTGCTCGTGGTCGGGCTGGTCACCGTGGCGGTGACGGCGGCCTACGCCGCGCGGCTCTGGCTGATGACGTTCTTCGACCGTCCGCGCAGCCCGGTCGCGGTCCACGAGGCGCCGGGCGCGATGCGCTGGCCGCTGGTGGCCCTTGCCGTGCCGACCGTGGGGCTCGGCCTCGTCGGCCTCCAGCGCGACTGGCTGCCGCTGTGGCTGGGCCGGCGCGGGCCGGTGACCGCCGAGTCGGGCCTTTCTCTCGCCGCCGACGTGCCGACGACGCTGCACCTGAGCCCGGTCACCTCCGTGCTGTCCACGGTGCTGGCGGTTGCCGGGGCCGGTGCCGTCTTCCTCCTCTGGCGGCGTGACCGCGCGGCCGACCCGGTCGCCGTCGTCGGCCGGGTCGCGCCGGTGCTGGCGCACGCCTTCTACGTCGACGAGCTGTACGACCGCGTCGTCGTGCGCCCGGTGCGCGTGGCCTCGCGGGCCGTCGGCCGCACCGACGAGGACGTCGTGGACGCCACCGTCGTCGGGTCGGGACGGCTCGCCACCCGGCTCGCCGGCCTGGTCGCCCGCACCCAGGCCGGCAACGTGCAGGCCTACCTCACCGGGCTGCTCGCCGGCGTCGTCGTCCTCGCGGTCGGGGTGGTGACGCTGACGTGAGCGAGCTCCTGCTGCCGCTGCTGCTGGCCCTCCCGCTGGCCGGCTGCCTCGCCCTGCTGCTGCTGCCACCGGGGGTCGCCGACCGGGTGGCCGTGCTCCTCACCTGTGTGGTCTCGGCGGCGACGGCTGCGGTCGCGGTCTGGGCTGTGGTGGCAGACGCCGGCACCGACGTGTCGTGGGTGCCGAGCCTCGGGCTGCGCCTGCACCTCGGCGTCGACGGCATCTCCAGCCCGCTGGTGCTGCTCACCGCCGGGCTCACGTTCCTGTGCGCGGCGTACTCCCTCAAGGTCCTGCCCGAGGCCGGGCGGCCACGCGGGCTGATGGGCCTGCTGCTGCTGCTCGAGGTCGGCATGCTCGGCACCTTCGTGTCGCTCGACCTGCTGCTGTTCTTCGTCTTCTTCGAGGTCGTGCTGGTGCCCATGTGGTTCGTCATCGCGCAGTGGGGCGGTGAGGGGCGGGTGGCGGCCGCGAACAAGTTCATCCTCTTCACGCTCCTCGGCAGCGCGGTGATGCTGCTCGGCATCCTGCTCGTGCGGGCCAAGACCGGCACCTTCGACATGGTCGAGCTGGCCGCGGCCGGCGGGGCCGGGATGTCGCGCGGGGTGCAGGTGCTTGCCTTCCTCGCGCTGGCGCTCGGCTTCGCGGTCAAGTCGCCGATGTGGCCGCTGCACTCCTGGCTGCCGGACGCGCACACCGCGGCGCCCACCGTCGGCTCGGTGCTGCTCGCCGGCGTGCTGCTGAAGATGGGCACGTACGGGCTGGTGCGGGTGGCGGTGCCCGTCGCGCCGGAGGGGGCCGAGGTGCTGGCGCCCTTCCTGGGGGCGTTCGCCGTCGTCGGCATCCTCTACGGCGCCCTGGCCTGCATGGTGCAGCGCGACCTCAAGCGCCTGATCGCCTTCTCCAGCGTCGGTCACATGGGCTTCGTGCTGCTCGGCATCGCCACCCTGACGCCGGTCGGGCTCAACGGCGCGCTCTTCGCCAACATCGCGCACGGCCTGGTCACCGGGCTGCTGTTCTTCCTCGCCGGGGCGGTCAAGGACCGCCACCACACCAGCGTGCTCGACGAGCTCGGCGGCGGGCTCTACGAGCGGCTGCCCCGGCTCGGCGGGCTCCTCGCGTTCGCCGCGGTGGCGAGCCTGGGACTGCCCGGGCTGGTCGGGTTCTGGGGCGAGATGCTCGCGCTGCTCGGCGCGTTCGACCCCGCCCCCGCCCTGCACCGCGGCTACTACATCGGGTTGATGGCGCTGGCCGGTGTGGGCGTCGTCCTGACGACGACCTACTTCGTGGGGCTCGTACGCCGAGTGGCCCAGGGCGTCAGCAGCGAGCGGTGGCGCGGAGCCGTGCTCATGCGTGACGCGACCCGGGCCGAGCTGCTGGTCTGGGGGCCGGTGGTCGCTCTCGTCGTCGCGCTCGGGGTGTGGCCCAAGTGGCTGCTCGACGTGACCGACCCCGCCGTACGAGCCCTGCTGGGCGGGTGAGATGAGCGCCGTCCAGTCCATCGACTACCTCGCGATCGCGCCGCCCCTCACGGTGGCGCTCGTCGCCATCGGCGTGCTGGTGCTCGACGCCTTCCTCCCGCAGGGGCGCGGTCACGTCGCCGGGTGGGTCGCCACCGCCGGGTTGCTCGGCGCGCTGGCGATGCTGCTGCCGCTGGCCGGCGACCGACGGGAGACGTTCTGCGTGCCCGGCCGCGGCCTCGTCCTGCCCGCCTGCTCCTACGTCGTCGACGACCTCACGCTGGTCTTCCAGGCGGTGGTGCTGGCCGGCGCCGTCGTCGTCATGCTGCTCTCGCTCGACACGGTGCGCGACAGCCGCCTGCCGGCGGGGGAGTACTCCTTCCTCCTGCTCACCTCCGTCGCCGGGGCGCTGACGCTGGCGGCGAGCCGGGACGTGCTCACCCTCGTCGTGGCGCTCGAGGTCGTGTCGCTTCCGGCCTTCGCGCTGGTCGCCCTGCGCCGCTACGACGGGCGGTCCTCGGAGGCGGCCCTCAAGCTCTTCCTGGTGTCGGTCGTGTCGACCGCGGTGATGCTCTTCGGCCTCAGCCTGGTCTACGGCACGACCGGCGCGGTCCACCTCGACCGCATCGCGACCGCGCTGAGCGACCCGGCCCGCGAGCCGGCGGTGGTGCTCGGCGTCACGCTGTCGCTGGCCGGCTTCGGCTTCAAGGTCGCGGCGGTGCCGTTCCACTTCTGGGCGCCGGACACCTACGAGGGCGCACCGGTGCCGGTCGCGGCCTTCCTCTCGGTGGTGTCCAAGGCGGCGGGGTTCGTCGGGCTGGCGCTGCTGACGACGCGCGGCTTCGGCCCCTACGCCGACGTGTGGGCCCCGGTGCTGGCGGTGCTGGCCGCGGTCACGATGACGGTCGGGAACCTCGCCGCGCTGCGGCAGCGCCAGGCGGTGCGGCTGCTCGCCTGGTCGTCGATCGCGCAGTCGGGCTACATGCTCGTGCCACTCGGTGCAGCCGGCACCGGCGCGATCGACGCCGTGCTGCCCGCGACCGTCGCCTACGTCCTGGCCTACGCCGTGATGAACCTCGGCGCCTTCTCGGTCGTCACCCTGGTCGGGCGGCACCGGCCGGCGAACCGGCTCGCCGACTACCGCGGACTGGGCCGCACCGAGCCGCTGACGGCGTTCGCGCTGGCGTTCGCCCTCGCCTGCCTGGCCGGCCTGCCGCCGGGGCTGCTCGGGCTGTTCGCGAAGGTCGTCGTGTTCCAGGCTCCGGTCGAGCAGGGCGCCGGCTGGCTCGCGGTCGTGATGGCGGTCAACGTGGTGATCGGGCTCTACTACTACCTGTCCTGGGCGGCCGTGCTCTACGCCCGTCCCGAGGAGGGCGCCCGCCCCCCGTCGTACCGCATCTCCTGGTCCGACGGCGTCGCGATCGGCGTCACGCTCGGCGCGGCCCTGTGGTTCTCGGCCCTGCCCCGCATGGTGCTCGAGGCTCTCCGCTGAATGATCCTTTGGACGCCGACACACCGGCCGTGCGGCGTGTCTGGTGAGCGCGCGTTCACTTGACGGAGTGGGGGACCGGGAACGCGGGGGGCGGGCCCTGCGTTTGCCTGGCAGGAACCGATCCATCGGAGGAACGACCAAGTGCATCGGCACGCCAACGGCCTCAAGACGGCCGTCCTGCTCGCCCTGCTGTCCGGGCTGATCCTGCTGGCCGGCCTGTGGGTCGGCGGCTCGAGCGGCCTCACCATCGCCCTGCTCGTCTCGCTGGGCGTCAACGGCGTGGCCTACTTCTACAGCGACAAGATGGCGCTGCGGTCGATGCGGGCCCGACCGGTGAGCGAGGCCGAGCAGCCGGCGATGTACCGCATCGTCCGGGAGCTCTCGACCGCCGCTCGGCAGCCGATGCCCCGGCTCTACGTCTCGCCGACCATGGCCCCCAACGCGTTCGCGACCGGGCGCAACCCGCGCAACGCCGCCGTCTGTTGCACCGAGGGCATCCTCGGCATCCTCGACGAGCGTGAGCTGCGCGGCGTGCTCGGGCACGAGCTCTCCCACGTCTACAACCGCGACATCCTGATCTCCTCGGTCGCGGCCGGGCTGGCCAGCGTGATCATGTACCTGACCTACCTGGCGTGGTTCCTGCCGATCGGGCGCAGCGACGACGACGACGGTCCCGGGCCGCTCGGCCTGCTGCTGCTGATCGTGGTCGGCCCGCTGGCCGCCGGAGTGATCCAGATGGCGATCAGCCGCTCCCGGGAGTTCCAGGCGGACGCGTCGGGCGCGCAGGTCACCGGCGACCCGCTCGCGCTGGCGAGCGCGCTGCGCAAGCTGGAGATGGGCACCCGCCAGCTGCCGCTGCCCCCCGAGCCGGGGCTGCAGACGACGAGCTCGATGATGATCGCCAACCCGTTCCGCCGCGAGGGCGTGGCGAACTGGTTCTCGACCCACCCGCCGATGGCCGAGCGGATCGCCCGCCTCGAGCAGATGGCCGGCTACCGCCGCTGACCGACCGGCCCACGGCGCTTCGCACGTTTCACCGGCGCCCGGGGCTGAGCAAGCCGTAGCATCAGCCGGCTTGTCACAGCGAACGGGGGCTCAGGGTGCGACTCAGGGGTGCCATCAGGGGCGGGTCGGCGGGAACGGTCCTGCTCCTTGCAGTCGGGTGGGGCGTCCTGCCGGCATCGGTCGGGGCGACCGCGGCCGCCGCAGCGGCGCCGGCACCGCCGTACGACGTCCTTACCCTCGACGGCGAGCGCAGCTCCACGACGTTCACCCACGAGGCGCCGACCGGGGTCTCCCTGTGGCAGGACGGGCGGACGGTCCGGGTGGCCGGTTGGGCGACGTACCCGAACGGCACCGTCAGGCAGCAGGTCGACGTCGCGGTGGCCCCGCCGATCCTCGAGGACCGCCTCGTCGCGGGCCGGAGCTACGACGCGTCGAGGTTCGGCGACGAGACGCACGGCAGCCTCTACCTGTCCGTCGACAGCTGGGCATGTGGGCAGTCCGGTGGGTCGTTCACCGTGCGAGACGTCGCGTACGGCGAGACCGCGGAGCCGACGGCACTCGCCCTGTCGTACGACTTCCACTGCCTCGACGGGGCGGGCACTCACGTCCTGGGAGAGATCCGCTGGCGCAGTGAGGTGCCGTACCCAGCGGTCGAGGTTGCTGACGTGGCCGCCGGCACGGTGACCGTCGAACAGACCGTCGACCAGGTCGCCACCTACCGCAACACCGGCAGCGAGCCGGTCACGGTGGCAGGCGTCTCCGTCGGAGGCAGCAACGCCGCAGACTGGCGGATCACCTCAACCGACTGCATCCGAGTCGTCGCCCCTGGCGAGCTGTGCACCGCGGCGCTCAGCGTCACCCCTACCGAGGTGGGGGACCGGAGCGCCACGCTGACGTTTACCGACGACACACCGCGCGGCACGCATGCCCGCCGGTTGGTCGTGGACGCGGCGGGCGTGAGCGCGCCTGCTGACTTCCGTGCGGTGCCGCTGCTCGGCCGGACGGTGCTGGCGTGGGCACCTGGGCCAGGCCGGGCGCCGGCTGGCTACCTCGTGCGCAGGGGCACCGACCGCTTCGCTCTCTACGCCTACAAGCAGCTGCCGTCGGGCAGTACCACGTGGACCGACGACGACTGGTCGGTCGCCTGGACCACGTACATCTACACGGTCGAGGCGATCCCGGACGGTGCAGGTCAGGATGCGGCCACCAACCAGATCGCCGTCCCGCCGACCGACCGTGAGCTGGTCATGGTCGGGGCGGGCGAGCTCGACGCTCGACCTGTGCTCCGAGCCGGCTCGCTGGTCACGGGCACATCGGTGGTCGACGACGGGTCCGCTGCGGTGACCTCGCCGCCGTCGCTGTCGCCCGCAGGCACGGAGCTCGCCTACGGCACGGGTTCGGGGGCGAGCGCCGAGGTCTGGCTCGCCCTGACGCGCTCGCCCACGCAGCCGAGCTGTGAGTCGTGCATCAGCGGGTTCCACGCGACAGATCCGGCGTGGTCCCCGCGCAGCAGGGAACTTGCGCTCGTCTCGCCCACCGGAACCCTGCTGAGGTATGACCTCACGACAAGGACCGTCTCGACCGTCACTGGCATCACCCGGGCGGCCCAGCCGTCCTGGCTGCCCGACGGGTCCGGCCTCGTCGTGGTCGACACCGCTGCCGGGGCACCGTTGCGCCGGGTCGCGCTCACCGGGGCGAGTGCCGCCATAACCGGCACCGCGGGCGGCCGACGTCCCGCGGTGAGCCCGCGCCTGGACCGGCTCGCATTCCTGCTGCCCTGGGAGGGGCAGCAGGCGTTGGCCATGGTCCCGCTCGCAGGTGCCGCTAGCCCGCAGCTCCTGCTCACCGGTGACCTGCGCCACGTGGCCTGGACAGGCGACGGCTCGGCCGTGCTGGTGACCCGGGGCGCCGACGCCGGGTCGGAGGTGGTCACCGTCGACCCGTCCAACGGATTCGTCACGCCGCTGTTCCGTTCCACCACGCGTCTCGAGTCCGCCGTCCTCCGGAAGGCGGACACGCAGGCGCCGCAGATCACGATCTCGGCCCCGGCGCTGACGAGCGGTCGGGCGACGATCCCGTTCACCGTCGTCGACGACACGATGCCGGTGGGTGCTCTCACCATCACGTGCTCCCTCGACGGGGCGGCGCCGACGGCGTGCGGTCCGACCAGTTGGTCCGGCACGGTCGCCACCGGCACCAGGACGTTGGCCGTGACGGCATCCGACGGCTACCGGTCCGCCGTGCGGAAGATGACCTGGTACGCGGACGCCACCGCGCCGACCGCGCGGATGACGGCGCCCCCGGCGGCGACGGTGCTGGCGTCCAGCGTGACGATCGGCTGGGCCGGAGGGGACACCGGGTCCGGCGTCGCGTCGTACGACGTGCGCTTCCGCTGGGTCTCCGACCGCTCGACCGGATGGTCCGCATACAGCTACCCGGCCGCGTGGCAGCGGACGACGCGCACCGCGCAGCTCATGTATCTGCGTGAGGGCACGGAGTACTGCGTATCCGTGCGAGCACGTGACAAGGCCGGAAATGTCGGTGCGTGGAGTGCCGCGCGTTGCTTCGCGCGGCCGCTTGACGACCGGTCCCTGGCGGCGGCCACGAGCGGCTGGACCCGCGGCACGTCATCGGCGCACTACGCCGGCACCTGGACCGGCACCCGAGCCTACGGCGCACGTCTCGTCCGCACCTCAGCACACGCAAAGCGGGTCGTGCTGGTCGTGACGACATGCTCGACCTGCGGGAAGGTCGAGGTCTGGATCGGCTCGACCAAGATCGGCACTGTGTCCACGTACTCCTCGACGACCCATTACCGCGCCCAGCGAACGCTGCCCGTGCAGTCCTATGTCCGCGCCGGGACGCTCACGGTCAAGAGCGTGACGTCGCGGCGACCGCTCTACGTCGACGCGGTGGTCCTTCGCCGGACGTAAGTCGCCTCGGCATCCGCGAGTCAGCCCCCGACCGCTGTGGGCTCGTCCAGCCGCACCGGCATGAGCAGCGAGAAGTTGTCGCCGCCGGCCAGGTCGCGCAGCACCAGTGGGTCCAGCGGGCCGTCCAGGTCGAGCACCAGCTGGTCGCTGCCGGACGCCGCCAGGGCCTCGAGCAGGAACTCCGGGTTCACGCCAAGCTCCAGCAGCCCGCCGTCGACGCCGAAGGCGACCGCCCCGGACTCGTCCAGCCCGAGCCGGACCACGTCGTACGCCCGGCCCTTGTCCGCGGTAGCCGGCCGGCGGTCCGCCTCGGCGAGCGCGGCCACCATCTCGGCGACGTCGACCGGCACCCGGTGGGCGCCGCCCTCGCGCAGCAGCCGCCGGTAGGCGGGGAACTCAAGGTCGAGCGGGGCGGCGGACGCCTCACGGTCGCCGGCCTCGGCGCGCACCGACCCCGGGGACACGTGCAGGGTGACGACATCGGCGCCGTCGGGCGTCGCGAGTGCGCGCAGCTCGTCGACGAAGGGGGTCGGCAGGAGGGCGCTGGTGCTGCCGCCGTCCACGTGCAGCGGGCGCGCGTCGGCGACGGCCATCCGGAAGCGGTCGGTGGCGACCAGGCGAACCGCCTCGGCGTCGATCTCGCACAGGATGCCGGCGAGCATGGGCAGGTCCGGGTCGGAGCTGGTCGCGAAGCGGACCCGGTCGATGGCGGCCGCCAGGTCGGCGGCGGCCATGGTGACGGACAGGGACATGGTGTTCTCCTCGTGGTCGAGCAGGGTGCGGACACGGGAGAGCTCCCGACGCGCCTCGGCGAGGCCGTCCTCGAGCCGGCGCAGGTGCGTGCCAAGGACCCGGTCGACCGTGAACGGGTCGTCCAGGGCCTTCAGCACCGTCGCGATGTCGGCCAACGGCATCCGCACCCGACGGAGCACCGCGACCACGCGGGCCGCGCTCACCTGCTCCACCCGGTAGCGGCGGTAGCCGTTGTACGGGTCGACCTCTGCGGGCACCAGCAGCCCGGCGCCGTCGTAGAACCGCAGCGCGCTGACCGTGAGCCCGGAGGCGCGGGCCAGCTCGCCGATGCCGAGCAGGGCGCCGGCACGGGATCCGGTCGGGTCGAGGTGCAGTCGGTTGCTCTCCACACGGCTCACCGTGGAGTCTCGACCTGGTCGAGGGTCAAGCCGGCTCAGCGGTAGTTGACGAACTGCACCGCGAAGTCGAGGTCCTTGCCCTTGAGCAGGGCCTGCACGGCCTGCAGGTCGTCGCGGCTCTTCGACGTCACCCGCAGCTCGTCGCCCTG
>DASVBJ010000166.1:0-18099 GCA_036375895.1 Actinomycetes bacterium
TCAGCCGAGCGGCAGCGAGGGTGCCCCGACCACCGGCACCACGGCCGTCGAAGGCGGCGACCAGCGTCCGGCCGGCGACGACGCCCCGCGGCGACGTCGTCGTGGTGGGCGCAGCCGCAACCGCACCCGCGGTGGCGCGGCGACCACCTCCCCCGCAGCCGAGACCACCGACTGACCGCCTCGCGAGCGACCTTCTGGTGCGACACGCCGGCGTGTCGTCGCGACGAGGTCGCTGGTGATCTTCAGGCGTGTGCCGGGGACTCTCGTGTGGAACCCGGTGCGGCGGTCAGGCGCGGGCCTGCGACCCGCTGGCGGACCGCTGCTCGGGGAGGACGATCCGGTCCGAGTCGCCGCCGATCGCCCGCAGCAGCTCGCTCATCAGACCCGACCGCTGCACCTGGGCGGCGGCCGGCCCGTGCAGGCCGCGCAGGACGACCCGGTGGCCCTCCCGGCGTGCGCTGCGCAGCGCGCCGACGAGCACCGCCTGGCCGCTGACCGACCAGGAGCGCAGCGCGCTGAGGTTCAGGACCACGTCCGCCGTCCGCCGTAGGTGGATGTCGAGGCCGGCGCGGAGCGAGGCCAGGTCACTCCAGTCGATGTTCCCGACCATGACGACGTGGGTGGTGTCTCCGACAACGACGATGCTCTTCATGCTGAGCGCCACGGGCTGCTCCCCGGGTCTGGATTGCACGTAAGCCATCGATGGTGACCTCCGTCACACGCCCCCGACAGGGCCAAAGGTCCCTAACCGCGGAAACGCCGACGGGCTCAGGTGCCGATGTCGCGACGGTCGAAGGCGAGTACGGCGAGCCAGGTGACCGCGAGGGCACAGACTGTCAGCAGCCCCAGCCCCCCGAGCCGCGCCCCGTCCGTGAGCTGTTCCGCCCCGGCGTACCAGTGGAAGGGGCTCAGCCCCCGCCACGGCTGCAGCGCGTCGACGAGCGGAGCCAGCGAGCTGAGCAGGTAGGCGCCGAGGGCGAGGGCGGTGGAGACCCCGGCGGCGAGCCAGCGGTGGCCGGTGAGGCAGCCGACGAGCAGGGCCACGGCCCCGTAGAGCGCGCCGAGCAGCACCCCGCCCCCCACCGCGGCGAGGATCCGGGTCCAGCCCACGCCCATGTCGAGCGCCGCGACGCCCACCCACAGGACGATCGCCAGGCCCGCGCCGACCAGCACGAGCGCAACCACCATCGCCGCGGCCTTCTCCAGGACCACGCGGGTGCGGGTCAGCGGGTTGGCCATGAGCAGGTCCGCGGTTCGGCGCTCCTCCTCGCCGGCCGTGGCGCCGGACCCGAACGAGATGCCGACCGACAGCAGCACCAGCGGCAGCAGGAAGCCGAACAGCTCGGTGGCCAGGAAGCCAGGCCCCGAGGTGAAGTCCTCCTGAACCCCCATGAAGGCCTTCATCGCCTCCGGGTAGGCCTCGAACAGGTCCCGGAAGCCCTCGGCCTCGTCGCGGACGCTCGGGTACACCAGCAGCTCGATGAGCGCCATCAGCGCCAGCCCGGCGCCCCACCCGACGATGCCGTGCCAGTGGTCGCGCAGCGTCTTCGTGAACACATCACGCAACACCGTGCTCGACCCCCCTGACGTACTCGAGGAAGATCTCCTCGAGATCGGGCTCGTGGCTCGTGACGTTCAGCAGCTCGAACCGGGTGGCTACCCGCATGAGAGGGCCGACCGCGCCGGTGAGGCCGCAGCGCACCGTGGAGCCCGAGACGTCCAGGTCGCGCAGCCCCGGCACCCCGGTGAACGCGGAGCGCGGCACCGGGCCGGCGAAGTCCAGCTCCAGGCGGCGCAGCGCCCGGGCCTTCAGCGCCGCCACCTCCTCGACCACAGCGAGGCGCCCGGACCGGAGGATGGCCACTCGGTCGGCCATGCGCTCCACCTCGGACATGACGTGCGACGAGAGCAGCACCGTGCGCCCCTCGCCGGCCGCCTCGCGGACGAGCAGGTGGAACTCCTGCTGCACCAGCGGGTCCAGCCCGCTGGTCGGCTCGTCCAGGATCACCAGCTCGGGCCGGTGCATGAGGGCCTGGACCACGCCGACCTTCTGCTTGTTGCCCCGCGACAGGTCGTGGATGTGCCTGGTCAGGTCCAGGTCGAGCCGCTCGGCCAGCTCCCCGGCGTACACGCGGTCCGGCATCCCGCGCAGGTGCGCGAGGTAGTGCAGCAGCTCGCCTCCGGTGAGGTTCTCGTACAGGGCGAGGTCGCCCGGCAGGTAGCCCACCCGGCGGCGCACCTGCACGCCGTCGCGGCGCGGGTCGCGGCCGAGCACCTCCGCCCGGCCGCGGGTCGGGCGGATGAGGTCGAGCAGCAGCCGCAGGGTGGTCGTCTTCCCGGCACCGTTCGGGCCGAGGAAGCCGAACACCTCACCCGGACGCACCTCGAGATCCAGGTCGACGATGCCCTCCTGGTGACGGGCGTAGATCTTCGTCAGGCCGGTCGTGCGGACCGACGCGGTCATCGCCTTCCACCTCCACGGGCGGGGGTTCGCCGCCCCTCAGCCCCAGCTCTCGTCCTCCGGCTCGGGCACCTCGAGGTGGAGGGCGGCCACCTCCGGCGGCGTGGGGACGGTGCCGCGCAGCGTCCAGGCGACCGGGCGCCGGGGCCGCGGCAGGTCGGGCTCCTCCTCGGCGAGCAGGTCGTCGAGGGACTCGCCCCGGCGGGCCTCCGAGAGGGTCGTGCCGAACCGCTCGCCCGGTGACCACTCGTCGGCCGCCACGATGCCCTCGTCCAGCGGGTCGAAGTCCGGGCCGCCGTCGAGGCTGTCGCTGCCCTCGATGACGCCGTCGTCCTCCAGGTACGCGCCGGGCTCCCAGATGTTCTCAGTCACCGCGCCCACCTCCTCGCCCCGCCTCTTCTCGGATCGCACCATGCGGGCGACCCGGCCACCGCAGGCATCGGACCCGGGGCCGGGGGACCTTGGGCCCTGCGGCTCCTCGACAGCCTCCGGCAGGGTGGACAGGGTGGGGCGGGTGGACGCGAGCGGCGTGCGCGAGGGTGCCGGGCCGGTCGGCCCGGGAGGCAGCCAGGCGCGCGTGGGCCCAGCACCGGCACCGCTGCCCACCGGGCTGACCGGCGCCGAGGCCGCCCGCCGGCTCGCCGAGCACGGCCCGAACGTCATCCCGGAGCCGCCGCCGCCCAAGACGCTGCATCGGGTCCTCGCGCAGCTGCGCGACCCCATGATCATGCTGCTGCTCGGCGCGGCCGTCCTCACCGTCGCACTGCGCGACTGGACCGACTTCACCGTCATCGCCCTGGTGGTCGTGCTGAACACCGCGGTCGGGGTGGCGCAGGAGGTGCGCGCCGAGCGGGCTGTGGCCGCGCTGCGGCGGCTGGGGTCGCCGGTGGCGCGGGTCGTGCGCGACGGGCGGGACGTCGTGCTGGCGGCGGCCGACCTGGTCGTGGGCGACGTGGTACGACTCGAGGCCGGCGACATCGTGCCCGCCGACGCCTCGCTGCTCGACGCGTTCCAGCTGCAGATCGACGAGTCGACCCTGACCGGCGAGTCGGTGCCGGTCGACAAGGACGCGGCCGCCACGGACGCCACCGCCGAGCTGCTGTCCGGCACCGTGGTCACCCGCGGCCGGGCGGTCGCCGAGGTGATGCGCACGGGCACGGACAGCGCCCTCGGCCGCATCGCCGCGCTCATCGCCGAGGCACGACCCCGGCCGACGCCGCTGCAGCAGCGGCTGGCGGGGCTGGGCCGGGTGCTCGCGCTGACCGCGCTCGTGCTGTCCGGGATCGTGTTGCTCTCCGGCTTGCTCCGCGGCGAGCCGCTGGGCGCCATGACGGTGACCGCGGTCAGCCTGGCCGTGGCCGCCGTGCCGGAGTCGCTGCCCGCGGTCGTCACGCTCGCGCTGGCGCTCGGTGCGCACCGGATGGCCCAGCGGCGGGCCCTGATCCGGCGGCTGCCCGCCGTGGAGACCCTCGGGTCGGTGTCGGTGCTCGCCGCGGACAAGACCGGCACGCTGACCGAGAACCGGATGGTCGTCCAGGGCCTGTGGGTCGGCGACCTCTGGTACGCCGTGTCAGGTGCCGGCTACGCCCCGCTGGGGGACGTCGAGGTGGCACCGGGCGCCGAGCATCGACCCGACGCCCTCGACCGCCTGCTGCGCGACGCGGTGCTCTGCAACGACGCGGACCTCGTGCCGCCCGGCACCGACCACGACTGGCTGCCCCTGGGCGACCCGACCGAGGCGGCCCTCATCGCGGTGGCCGGGAAGGCCGGGGTCGACGCCACCACCGTCCGGGCCGGCCGGCCGCGCAGCCACGAGCTGCCCTTCGACAGCGTGCGCAAGCGGATGACGACGGTGCACCCGCTCGACGACGGGCGGCAGCTGGTCATCTGCAAGGGGGCACCCGAGGCGCTGCTCGGCACCCCGGGCCTGCTGGCCGCCGACGAGGACCTCGCCGGCGCCGCGGAGCGGGCCGACCGGCTGGCCCACGAGGGGTTCCGGGTGCTGGCGATCGCCGACGCGACCCGCTCGGAGGTGCCGCCTGGCCACGAGGAGGAGGGGCTGCGGCTGGTCGGCCTGGTCGCGATCGCCGACCCCCCGCGGGCGGGCGCCGAGGACGTCATCCGGTCCTTCCAGGAGGCCGGGGTGCGGCTGCTGCTGATCACCGGCGACCACCCGGCGACCGCGCGGGCCATCGCCAGCCGGCTGGGCATCGCGGGCACCGACCACGCCGTGGTGACCGGGGAGCGGCTCGAGGCCGGCCTGACCGACGAGGAGCTCGCCGAGGTGCGGGTGTTCGCGCGCACCCGCCCGGAGCAGAAGCTCGACATCATCAAGGCCTGGCAGGGTCAGGGCAGCGTGGTCGCGATGACCGGCGACGGCGTCAACGACGCGCCGGCGCTCAAGACCGCGGACATCGGCGTGGCGATGGGCCGCGGGGGCACCGAGGTGGCCCGGCAGGCCGCCGACCTCGTGCTCACCGACGACGAGCTGTCGACGGTGGTGGCCGCCATCGAGGAGGGGCGGCGCATCTACGCCAACATCCGGCGCTTCCTCCGCTATGCGCTCAGCGGCGGCGTGGCCGAGGTCGCGATCATGCTGGCCGGGCCGTTCCTCGGCTTCCCGGTGCCGTTGCTCCCCTCGCAGATCCTGTGGATCAACATGCTCACCCACGGGCTTCCCGGCGTCGCCCTCGGCGCGGAGCCGGCCGACCCCGAGGCGATGCGGGAGACGCCACGCAGCCCGCAGGAGGCGGTGCTGGACCGGACCCTCGTCAGCCTCGTCGCGGTCACCGGCGCGGCGATCGCGGTGGTCACCGCGCTGGCCGCCGGGTGGACGAAGGCGCAGGGCGGGCCGTGGCAGACGTCGATGTTCATGACCCTGGGTCTGGCCCAGCTCGGAGTGGCCCTGGCGCTGCGCCAGCGGCGTGGGCCGGACGAGCGCAGCCACTTCCTCGACGTCGCCGTGGCCGTGGCGGTGCTGCTGCAGCTGGCCGGCGCCTTCCTGCCCCCGCTGCAGCTGCTGCTGGACACCGAGGCGCTGTCACTGCACGAGACCCTGCAGTGCGCCGTCCTGGCCGCCCTGCCGGGTCTGGCGATGGCCCTCCGACGGGTGGTGGTCGGCCGCCGTGCGAGGGTCAGCCGGGCAGCGCGACGGTGAGCAGCAGCACCGACGTCTCCAGGGCGTGCAGCGAGTGCGGCCCGGCCGGGACCGCCACCAGGTCACCGGTCGCCGCCTCCCACGAACGCTGACCGGCGTCGATCCGGACCGTGCCGTCGAGCACGAACAACGTCGCCTCGCCGGCGGTCGTGTGCTCGGACAGGGCGCTGCCGGCCGTCAGCGCGAGGAGCGTCTGGCGGAGCCGGTGCCCGCTCCCGCCGTACACCGTCGTGGCGCTGTGTCCCCCGGGGTTCGTCGCGGCCGCCTCGAGGTTGGCGTCCGTCACCGACTGCAGCGAGATGGTCTCCATCCCCGAAGCGTCGGGCCCGGCCCCACAGGGAGGCAGGGGCGAAGGTCCCGCAACCCCGTCCACCGGTCCCCGGGACGGTACGGCCCGGCCAGCCGTGACCTTCGACCCATCCCCACCCGCGGCGACAGGGCCGACCCTGGGCGCAGGGGCCGTCTGTGCGTGGGCACGCGCCCCCGGGCGGTGAGAGGGGTGCCTTTGCGATGACGACCTCCGTGGAGCGTGCGGCGATCCCCAAGCCCCGTGGCGGCGAGCGGCACAACCTCGACGACTACGAGCGCGTCCGGGCCGGCTTCTCCTGGGAGCTGGCCCGCGCGCGGCTCGCCGGCCTGCCGGGTGGCCGCGGGCTCAACATCGCGCACGAGGCCGTCGACCGGCACGCCGACGGGCCGCTGGCCGATCTCACGGCCCTGCGGTTCCTGCGCTCCGACGGGAGCCGGGTCGAGCTCTCGTACGACGAGCTGCGCCGCGTCACGAACCGGCTGGCCAACCTGCTGGTCGGGCTCGGGGTCGGCCCGGGTGACCGGGTCTTCTCCCTGCTGGGCCGGGTGCCCGAGCTCTACGTCACCGCCCTCGGCACGCTCAAGACGCGCGCGGTGTTCGCCCCGCTCTTCTCGGCGTTCGGGCCGGAGCCGGTGCGGCAACGGCTGCAGCTGGGCGAGGCACGGGTGCTCGTCACCTCCGAGAGCCACTACCGCCGCAAGGTGGCCCCGGTCCGCGCCGAGCTGCCGCACCTCGAGCACGTCCTGATCGTCGACCCGCGCACCGACCTGCCGGGCACCGCCGACTTCCACGCCCTGCTCGAAGCGGCGAGCGACGAGTTCGAGATCCCGCCGACCGACCCCGAGGACCTGGCGCTGCTGCACTTCACGAGCGGCACGACGGGCACCCCGAAGGGCGCCGTCCACGTGCACGGCGCGGTGGTCGCGCACCACATCACCTCGGCGTACGCCCTCGACCTGCGCGACGGCGACGTCTACTGGTGCACGGCCGACCCGGGGTGGGTCACCGGCGTCTCGTACGGCATCGTCGCCCCGCTCTCCCACGGCGTCACCGTCATCGTCGACGAGGGCGACCTGGAGGCCCGCCGCTGGTACCGGCTGCTGCAGGACGAGCGGGTGACCGTCTGGTACACGGCGCCGACCGCGATCCGCATGCTCATGCGGGCCGGCTCCGGGCTGGCCCGCGAGCGCGACCTCTCGGCCCTGCGCTACGTGGCCAGCGTGGGCGAGCCCCTGAACCCGGAGGCCGTGCTCTGGGGTCTCGAGGCCTTCGACATGCCCATCCACGACAACTGGTGGCAGACCGAGACCGGGGCGATCATGATCGCCAACTACCCGGCGATGGACGTGCGCCCCGGCTCGATGGGCCGGCCGGTGCCGGGCATCGACGCCACCGTGCTCGTCCGCGGGGACGACGGGCGGGCCCGCCGGGTGGCCGGCCACGTCCACGAGGTCACGGAGCCCGGCCAGGAGGGCGAGCTCGCGCTGCGGGCCGGCTGGCCGTCGATGTTCCGCGGCTACTGGGGCGACCCGGACCGCTACGCCACGTGCTTCGTCGACGGCTGGTACCTCACCGGGGACGTCGCCCGCCGCGACGCCGACGGCTACTTCTGGTTCCTCGGCCGGGCCGACGACGTCATCAAGTCGGCCGGGCACCTGATCGGCCCGTTCGAGGTCGAGAGCGCGCTGATGGAGCACCCGGCGGTGGTGGAGGCCGGCGTGATCGGCATGCCCGACCCGGTGGCGGGCGAGGTCGTCAAGGCGTTCGTGACGCTGCGGCCCGGCTTCGATCCCACCGACGAGCTGCGCCTGGACCTGCTCGGCTTCGGCCGGCGCCGGCTCGGTCCGGTGATGGCGCCGAAGGACGTCGCGTTCGACCAGCACCTGCCGCACACCCGCAGCGGCAAGGTGATGCGGCGGCTGCTCAAGGCCCGCGAGCTGGGACTGCCCGAGGGGGACCTCTCCACCCTGGAGGCCGCGACATGAGCCCTCACCCGACGCGCCAGGCCACCGCCGAGCCGGCCGCCGCCGAGTCGGCCACCACCGAGCCGGCCGTGACCGAACGCGCCCACCGCCTCGAGCTCCTGGAGCGGATGCTGCGGATCCGCCGGTTCGAGGAGCGCTGCGTGCAGCTCTACAGCGAGACCAGGATCCGCGGCTTCCTCCACCTCTACATCGGCGAGGAGGCCGTCGCCGTCGGGGTCTGCGCGGCGCTGTCCCCGGACGACTCCCTCGTGACCACGTACCGCGAGCACGGCCACGCGATCGCCCGCGGCCTGCCGCAGGAGTCCGTGCTGGCGGAGATGTTCGGGCGGGCCACCGGCTGCAGCGGCGGGCGCGGCGGCTCCATGCACCTGTTCGACCGGGCGACGCGGCTGTACGGCGGCAACGCCATCGTCGCCGGCGGCCTCCCCCTGTCCCTCGGCCTCGCGCTGGCCGACCAGCTGCGCGGCGAGCAGCGCGTGACGGTGTGCTTCTTCGGCGACGGGGCCGTGGCCGAGGGCGAGTTCCACGAGACACTGAACCTGGCCGCCCTCTGGCACCTGCCGGTGCTGTTCTGCTGCGAGAACAACCTCTACGCCATGGGCACGGCTCTCGAGCGCGCGCAGGCGGAGACCGACCTGGCCCTGCGCGCGGCGTCGTACGGCCTGGCGTCCTGGGCCGTCGACGGCATGGACGTCCTGGCCGTCGAGGACGCGGCCCGCCGGGCGGTCGACGCGATCCGCGGTGGCGGCGGCCCGCACTTCCTCGAGCTGCGGACCTACCGCTTCCGGGCCCACTCGATGTACGACCCGGAGCGCTACCGCGACAAGGCGGAGGTCGAGAGGTGGCGGGCCCGCGATCCCGTCGAGCTGCTGGCCCGGCGGATGCGCGAGGCGGGCGAGCTCGACGACGGGACGTGGCAGCAGCTCGACGCGCGCCTGGTCGCCGAGCTGGACGCAGCCGTCGAGGCCGCGGACGCCGGGCCGTTCGAGGACGTGTCGACCCTGACCCGGTACGTCTGCTCGCCGCGGGAGGTGCCGCAATGAGCAGCACCCGGACCCGACCGCGCCGCGAGGCCCGCAAGCCGGCGAGTGCCGCCACGACCACGACCTACCGCGAGGCACTGCGCGAGGCGATCCGCGACGCCATGCGCCGTGACGACCGCGTCTTCCTCATGGGCGAGGACGTCGGGCGGTACGGCGGCTGCTTCGCGGTCAGCCTGGGCCTGCTCGCCGACTTCGGGCCCGAGCGGATCAGGGACACGCCGCTGTCCGAGTCCGCCTTCGTCGGGGCAGGCATCGGGGCGGCCATGGCCGGGATGCGGCCGATCGTGGAGATCATGACGGTCAACTTCAGCCTGCTGGCCCTGGATCAGATACTCAACAACGCGGCGACGCTGCTGCACATGTCGGGTGGCCAGGTCGGCGTCCCGCTGGTGATCAGGATGACGACGGGCGCCGGACGCCAGGTCGCCGCGCAGCACTCGCACAGCCTCGAGGGCTGGTACACCCACATACCCGGGTTGCGCGTGGTCGCGCCCGCGACCCTGGAGGACGCGCGCGGGATGCTCTGGACCGCGCTCGAGGATCCCGACCCCGTGCTGATCTTCGAGCACGGGTCGCTGTACAACGTCAAGGGCTCGCTCGCTGCCGACGCGGGTGCGGTCGACATCGACTCCGCCGCGATCAGGCGGCCGGGGGGTGACGTCACGCTGATCGCGTACGGGGGGACGCTCGCCAAGGCGCTGTCGGCGGCAGACGCCCTGGCCGCGGACGGGATCGAAGCCGAGGTGATTGACCTGCGGACCCTGCGGCCGCTCGACGACGCCGCGATCATCGGCTCGGTCACAAGGACGCACCGCGCGGTCATCGTCGACGAAGGCTGGCGCTCGGGGAGCCTCGCCGCGGAGATCAGCGCACGGATCATGGAGCAGGCGTTCTTCGACCTGGACGCGCCGGTGCAGCGGGTCTGCAGCGCGGAGGTTCCGATGCCGTACCCGCGGCACCTCGAGGAGGCCGCGCTACCTCAGGTGGCGGACATCGTGGCCGCCGCGCGCTCGGTGGTGCGCTGAGATGGCTGACTTCCTCATGCCGTCGCTCGGCGCCGACATGGACGAGGGAACGCTGCTCGAGTGGCTGGTCAAACCCGGCGACGAGGTCCAGAAGGGTCAGGTCGTCGCCGTCGTCGACACGTCGAAGGCGGCCATCGAGGTCGAGTCGTTCGCGACCGGGATCATCGAGCGGCTGGTCGTCGAGCCCGGTGAGACGGTGCCGGTCGGCACCGTGCTCGCCACGATCGCCGCCGAGGCCGAGCCCGCCAGGCCGGCCGGGAAACCTGCGGCGCCGGCGAGGCCCAAGGCAGGCCCGAAGCGCAAGCCCGCGGTCAGGCCGAAGGCCAGGCCCGCGGCCAAGGCGAAGGCCAAGCCAGCGGCGAAGGCCAAGCCAGCGGCGAAGGCGAAGCCCGCGCCCGCGGCGGTGCGCAAGCCCGCAACGGAGCCGCAGCCCGCGGCCGGCCGCGCGGCGGCGTTCCCCGCCCATCCGGAAATCTGGTCGCCGCTGGTCAGGCACCTCGCCGACGACCTCGGGGTCGACCTGGCGACCGTGCTGGGGACAGGGCACGGCGGGGCGATCACCAGGGCGGACGTGACCGGCGCCGCCGCGGCGATGCACGCCGGGCCAGAGCCGGAGCCTGGTCGCTCCGTGCCGCAGCCTCGCGGCACAGCTCCGCAGCCAGGCAGCGCCGCTCCGCAGGCGGCCAGCACAGCTGGCCGCCTGCGGGTCAGCCCGCTGGCCAGGCGGGTCGCCGCCGACCTGGGCGTCGACCTGGCCGCGGTGACCGGAACGGGGCCGGACGGAGCGATCGGCGAAGCTGACGTGCGCCGGGCCGCGGACGCCGCGGCTTCCGCCGCCGTGCGAGCCGCCGCACCCGCTAGGGCCGCCCCCGTCGCGACTGGGGCCCGCGCGGCTGAGGCCCGCGCGGCCGAGCATCCCGCGGCGGGCACCACGGCGCAGCAGCGGCTGCTCGCCATGCGGCGGGTGACCGCCAGGCTGATGGCCAGGTCGAAGCGGGAGATACCGCACTACTACCTGCGCGAGACCATCGACCTGTCCCGCGCGATGGCGTGGCTGCACGATCGCAACCGCGAGCTCGACGTCACCGAGCGGCTCGTGCCTGCCGCGCTGCTGCTCAAGGCGGCGGCCGTCGCGGCGCGCGAGGTTCCCGCGCTGAACGGCTTCTGGATCGACGATCAGTTCGTCCCGGGCCAGGGAGTCCATCTCGGCTGCGCGATCTCGTTGCGCGGCGGTGGCCTCGTCACTCCTGCCATTCATGACGCCGCGTGCCTGTCGCCGCTCGAGCTCATGACCAGCCTGCGCGACCTGGTCACCAGGGCGAGGTCAGGGCGGCTCAAGGGCTCCGAGCTCACGGACGCCACGATCACCGTGACGAACCTTGGCGACCAGGGCGTGGAGCTCGTCTTCGGCGTGATCTATCCGCCGCAGGTCGCGCTCGTCGGGTTCGGCAAGGTCGTCGAGCGCCCGGTCGCCGCGAACGGCATGGTCGGGGTGCGCCCCGTCGTGACCGCGACGCTCGCCGCCGACCACCGGGCCACCGACGGCTACACGGGCGCGCGTTTCCTCACCGCTCTATCTGATCAACTGCAACGGCCGGAGGACATGTGAACACGCAAGAGGCCACGCAGGCCATCGAGGAGGTGCTCGGCCAGGTCGCGCCCGACGCCGACCTGACCAGCCTGGCGCCGGACGCGGACCTCCGCGACACCCTGGAACTTGACTCGCTTGACTTCCTCAGCTTCGTCGAAGGGCTGAGCAAGCGCGTCGGACAGCGCATCGACGAAGACGACTACCCGAAGCTCGCGACGATGGCGAGCGCGAGCGCGTTCGTCGCCGGGCGCAGGTAGCACACGGGAGTGCCTCGTCGGTACCTGCGAGCCGGGCTGCGAACGGTCGCGGTCATGGCGTGCGCGGCGTGAACGCCGCGCCGTTGACATAGCCGGCCGTACCGCTGCGACCTGGCGCGTAGCCGCCCCAGATGATCATCCGCTTGCCTGTCCATACCGCGGCCGCCATCTCGCGGCCCTGGAGCGGCGACGCGGGCAGCGCGGTCCACCGGCTGGTGGCCGGGTTGTAGGCCTCGCCGTGCGGCGGTATCATCCAGGCGCCCGGGCGACCGGACACCCCGCCCCAGACCAGGATGTACCGGCCGGTCCAGACCGCCGCGAAACCCTCGCGCCTGAACTGCATGACCGGCAGCAGCCGCCAGCGGTTGGCCCGCGGGTTGTACGCCATCGGCCGCAGCGATGGCTGGCTGCTGCCTGGCGCTGTGCCGCCCAGGAACACGACGTCCTTGCCGTCCCAGACCGCGGTGCCGCCGCCGCGACGCTGCGGCATCGGCGGGAGCTTGCGCCAGGTGCCGGTCGCCGGGTTATAGGCGGCGCCGTCCCTGAAGACCTTCCCGCCGCTCGGGAAGCCGGAGAACCCGCCGGCGATGACAAGCTCGCGGCCGGTCCAGGCGCCCATGGCGCCCGAGCGCCGCTCGAGCGGGGACTGCGTCGTATGCCAGGTGTTCGCCCGCACGTCGTAGATCTCCGCCGTGTTGACGGTCGTGCCGCAGCAGATCTGGTCCCAGACGACGGCCTTCGAGCCGGTCCAGCCTGTGATCTGGCTCGGCGGCAGAGCCGGGTGCTTGATCGGGCGCCACTGGTTCGTCGACGGGGTGTACGCGCCTGCGGTCAGCCCGAAGACCAGCATCTGCCTGCCGGTCCAAACTGCGGCGTCGTCGCCCTGGCCGAGCCAGGACCGCGGTCCGCCTGGCAGCCGCATCCACCCGTTCGCCGCGGGTTCATAGCTGAACGTCTTGCCGGTGACGGGCTCGGTGATGGTGAACGTGTGAATGATCATCCGTGTGCTCGCCCACACGCTCGACAAGGTGAACGCGGGAGGAAGCTCGGCGATCGGGGCCTTGGGCAGCAACCGCCAGGTTCCTCGCAACGTGCCAGTATCCGCGTGCGCGGTCGCTGCGGAGCGTGCCGGTCCCTGGCTCGCGCCGGCGGCTGGCGCCGCGACGGCCAGTCCGCCTAGCGCCACGCCGGTAACGATGCCGGCCGCCATCCGCCAGATTGCCTTGGACATCGCAACAGCCTCCTGGTGGCCTGGGTGGTTCTGTACTCCGGCAGACGCCACGCGTCCTGTTATGAACCACCGGCCTTCCACCCTGCCGCGGCACGCTAACCGGCGACAGGGGCATTCATCCCGCCTCGGCGGGCCGAAAGTCTTTCCTTTCAGGCCGGAAAATGCAGTCGTATAAATCTGTCCTTCGTCCCCGTGCAAGGTGACATTCAGCCGTAGCGAGAAGATCCCAATAGCCCTAGCGTTCAACTGGGGGATGAGTATCACCTCCTGCTCCCCAGGGGGCCGACCCTGGCTTTTGAAAAGGGGAGTCATGAATGTCTTCGCGCGCCACAAGGCGCTCACAATCATCGGGTCATCGGTGGCGGCGGTGCTGATCGCCGTCGCGGCGATCCTTGTCGCGACCCGCGGCACCAGCCAGGCGCCGACGGGACCCGGCGGTTCCGCTGGCCCAGGGCCTTCGCCGTCGGCCAGCCCGACGATGACCGTCCAGGTCTACTTCCACAAGGGCCCTGGCACCGAGCTAGCGGCCGTGACCAGGACCGTGCCGGCCTCCGGCGACAAGCGCATCGCGGCGCTCGGCCAGCTGCTCGCGGGCCCGACGTCTGCGGAGCGGACGCTGGGATACTTCTCATTCTTCTCCGCCAAGACCGCTGGCATGCTGCGCAGCGTCCGGGTAACCAACTCGGTCGGCTTCGTGGATTTCGGCGACTTCCGGCTGATCATTCCCAACGCAAGCTCCAGCGCGGGTAGCCAGGCGTTGCTCGACGAGCTTAACGCGACCCTGATGCAGTATCCGGGCATCACGTCGTCGGTTTATTCGTTCAACGGCAACGTCGCGGCGTTCTACGAATGGCTGCAGCGCGTTCCGCCGGGATCGCCGGCGCCGGTTACCGCTGACAAGGCAGCGCGTGAGTATCTGCGGCACGTGGCAGGAATGCGCGCGCTTCGGACGGGGGGAACCAGGACGATCGCCGCTGGCGTGGTCGAGGTCGACCTGCGGTCAGACTCGGGGACCGGTCCTGTCACGACGGTCACGCTCCGGCATGAGGGAAGCGCCTGGGTGCCGCTCTTCGCGCGGACGGCCACTCTTCAGCTCGATGAGCCGTTGCCCTGGCAGGCTGTGACCAGCCCCGTCGCCGTGGCCGGGCAGTCGGCGACCTTTGAGGGACAGCTGCTCTTCATCGTGTTGAAGGCAGCGGGAAACGCGGTCAGTGAGCTCGGACACAACGGCTCGATACTCGGCGGCTCGATGGGGTGGGGCCCCTTTGCCGGCAAGGTCAGTTTCACCAGCGCTGGCGCGGGGACCGGCTGGCTCGCGGTGACAACCCAGTCGGCCAAGACCGGCGCGACCGCGGCCGCGACCGTGGTGCCCGTCGTGTTCGCCGACCACGCGGCGGCGCCGGCCATCGGCAGCGTCCGGGTAACCTCGGGCCAGCCTGTGCGGGACGGCGCGCTGACGCTGCCCGAAGGCACAGGGCGGGTCACGCTCGCCGTCCGGACGACGAACGCCGGCCAGGTGCTGATCTACCTGACGCCGACCGGAACCGACACGGCGTCGCTGGCACGGCTGATCGGCGCCGGGACGACCTCCCACGGCCGCTGCGTCGTGAGCTGGAACTATCCCGATGAGTCGCTCCTCGCCCACCTGTCGATCGTGGCGACGGGGCCTGGCGGGCGTGCCGAGACCATTCCGTTCAACGTCGTCCACCCGTGAGGCAGCGCGGGTCATAGACGACGGTGCTCAGAAGGGCAGGGGTTCGGGTCCGGGCAGGCGGTCGTAACGCAGTTCGCCGTCGGTTACCCGGACCCCCGCCGTTGGCTCATGGACGGCCAGCCGCCCGTCCGGCATGACGTGGCGGACTGCGAGCCGCTCGATCAGGGTGGCGTGGTCGGCGATGAGGCGACGGTGGCAGCGCCACCACAGGCTTTCACTGCACATGACGGCCGTCGGCCGCGCCGCGGCGTCCGCCACCAGCGCCGCGATGGCGGCGGCGAACTCAGGGGTCCGCATGTGGGCGGCGTAGGCACGGAACGACGTGTTCGACAGCGCCACGTCGGGTGAGCCCGGCGGCAGCTTGCGAAAGCCGCCGAGCCTTCGTTCCCACCGGTAGCAGATGCCGGCCGCCGGCAGCCAGCGTTCCAGCGCGCCCCGGCTGAAGTGCGGGAAGCGGCGGCTCCCCGGAGCGATCCGCACGTCGATGACCGAGGCCACGCCCGCGGCGCGCAGCAGGCCGGCGAACTCCTCCTGAGCGTGCGTGCCGTGGCCGACGGTGAGCAGGTCACGCTCTCCGGCCGGGTCCGGCTGATCGCTCACCTGACCGTGGGCTGGGCGGCGAGGGAGCCAGGGGATGGCAGGCCGAACACGCGGCGTTTGGCCGCGTCGAGCACGGGCGCCGGAAGCATGCTGAGCATGGTCAGCCGCCGCGAATCCTTGCCGGTCAGGTACATCGTCCGCGGACGGCAAGCGGTGAGCGCCCGCACGATGGTTGCGGCTGGCACGTCCGGCAGGCTGCCGCTGCCCTCGCGGCGGGCCATCACCCTCAGCATGCTCGTGAACGTGGCCTCGTACAGCCCGCGGCCCTCCGGGTTCGCGGCGGCCAGCGCCGCGGCCGCGTCGCGAGTCACCTTGTCGGCCGCACCGCTGTTGATGCTGGCAGGCTCGACGAGGATGACGCGGATACCCCATGGCGCGAGTTCCTGCCGGAGCGAGTCAGCCAGCGCGGTGAGCGCTGCTTTCGACGCGTCGAGCGGGCCGGCGAACGGCGGGTTGAACCGGACGCCGATTGTGCTGACGACCACGATGCGGCCCGCGACCAGGCGCAGCAGCGGCAGCATCGCCTGCGTGACAGCCAGCTGACCCGTCACGTTGACGTCCAGTTGCCGCCGGAACGCCTCACGCGGCACCAGTTCGGTCGGGCAGGCCAGCCCGTACCCGGCGTTGTTGACCAGGCCGTCAAGGCCCGCCGGCGCGTGCCTGCCGATCAGGGCCGCCGCCGCGGCGATCTGGTCGCCCGACGTGACGTCCAGCAGCACAGGCGTGACCTCGCCGTCCGCGGCGGCGCTGACCAGCTGGTCGCCGTCGGCTTGTTTCCTGACTCCGGCGTACACGTGCTGCCCGGCGGCCGCCAGGCGAAGGGCGGTCGCCCGCCCGATGCCGGACGAGGCGCCGGTGACGAGCGTGTGGTTGCGCGTGCAGTCCATGCTTCCTCCCTTCGCGACGCGGTATCACCTAGCCTTCACCGGCCCGGTCATGCGAACGCGATCGGGGTTCCTGAATCCTGAATGCTGACGTCGCTGAAATCGCGAATCCGACACAGAAGGCTTGAACGCGCGGACCTGACAAATTCGACAGCCAGCTACAAGCGTCGCGTCGGCCAACTTAGCTCGCGTTTGATGCCGCTATAAGTGACTACGGCAGATTACAGCTTAATAAATTACTTCTAACTCCAGATATCTGAATCCTGATTGATGGTACAAAGATCTGCCGGATCATCCGGGGCGATCGACGGCTCAGGGAGACCTCTGGCACGGTCGGACGAGGCACCTGGGAGGCATGACCGGATGACGCAGGCCGCGTCGGCTCGGCAGCGCCGCGTTCATGACCTCGATAGCTCGCCGAGGTCAGGCCGCTATTCCGACCGGCAGACCGCGGGGCTGCGCGCGCTGACCGATATGGGCGCTGACGAGGCGGCAGGAGAACGTCATGCATCAGCCGTTCACCCACTTCCTGTCGGTGCTGATCGCGATCATCGCCGCTACGACCGTGCTGATAGCCGTCGCCGTGCGACTGTTCTTCCGCCGCGGGAAGAGTCCTCTGGATCTCTAGCCCGCTACTACGAGATACCGGAGATCACCTTCAGGCCGCGGCGCTGGCTGGCGCTGCTGCCCGTACTGATGATCACGTGCGGCTCCGTCTACCTGCACGATGCCGGCGAGCTGAACCGCGTCATCGCCGACCCTGCGCTGCTCGGTACGTGGACTGTCACGCTCGCGTTCATCGTGCTCCAGCTCGTGCTCGCGTGGTCGCAGAAGCCGGTGACCGTGAGCCCGCGGGAGCAAGCCGGGCTCGACCATCTCTACGTGACCGTGGTCATCCCGTGCTACAACGAGGACCCGCGGATCCTGGACCGGACGATCGTCTCGCTGTACAGGCAGACCAGGCTGCCCGACCACATCGAGGTTGTGGACGACGGCTCCACTGTCGACTACTCGGCGGTGCGGGACTTCTGGCTGGCTCAGCAGCTGCCGGCGGTGCGCTTCAGCTGGGTGCGGCAGCGCAACGCCGGCAAGAAGCACGCGCAGGCCGTCACGTTCTCGTCCGACCCGAACGCGGACATCTTCGTCACGATTGACTCGGACTCGGCGCTGGACCGGCACGCGATCAGCGAAGGGCTCAAGCCGTTCGCCGACCCGCGCGTCGTGTCAGTGGCGGGGCTCGAGACGGCCATCAACATCGACCGGAACGTGCTGACCAGGGCTATAGGTCACCGCTCGCTGGTCTTCCAGCTGTTCGCGATGAGCGCGCAGTCGGTCGCGCGCGGCAGCGTGCTGATCAACCCCGGCGCGTTCTCCCTGTACCGGGCGCCCATGATCCGCAAGATCGTGCCGTCCTACCTGGGCGAGACGTTCTTCGGGGTTCCCGTCACGCTCGGCGACGACACGGCGCTGACGCTGTACGCGCTGCTGCACGGCCGGGCCGTGCACCAGCCCACCGCGGTGTCGCTGCCCGTCTATCCTGAAACGCTCGCTCACCACTTGCGGCAGTGGACCAGGTGGATGCGGGCATCGACGATCCGGATGCTGTGGCGGCTGCGCTACCTGCCTGTCCTTTCTTACGGCTGGATCTTCACGCTCTACACCATCGGCTCGTTCCTGTTCTCCGTGGCGATGACCATCGCCATTCCGCTGGCCTGGCCAGGCAGCGAGAAGCTGCTGCTGGCCTCACTCGTCGCGATGGTGATCTGGCCGCTGTCGATCGCGCTGCGGCTCGCGACCATACGGCGCAGCGACCAGGGCATCGGGAGCAGGCTGATCGGCAT
>DASVBJ010000183.1:0-8499 GCA_036375895.1 Actinomycetes bacterium
CCGGTCTGGACGTAGGGTCACGCCAGTCGAACTGCCCGGACGTGGAGGTTCTGTCGTGCATGTCACCTCGAAGCGGCGGATCTCCGCCGCATCCGCAGCCGCCGTCGCGGCCGTCATCGCCTCGGTCGTGGCCACCCCGTCGGCCGGCTCGGCGGCCGACAGCACCGCGACCGGCTCGGTCTTCTTCGTCAACCCGGTGCAGTCCACCGGCGACCAGACGCTGACCGACCAGAAGGACTCGGACGCCGCGGTCCCGGACTCGGCGTACCAAACGGTGACGCTCACCAACCTCGACGGGAGCGGCTACCTGCGCGGCGACTACGCCTACGTGCGCAACGAGACCGGCGACCCGGCCTACTCGCCCACCGGCGACTTCACCTACACCCGCCACGACGACCGCTTCGAGCAGGTGATGGCCTACTACTGGGTCACCGAGGCGCAGAAGTACCTGCAGGGTCTCGGCTTCGGCAGCGAGCTGCCCGCCGTCAACGACGAGCCGCAGGACGTGCGCATCAACCAGTGGGGCCAGGACAACTCCTACTCCTGGGACAAGCACGACGTGCTGCGGTTCGGCAAGGGCGGCGTGGACGACGCCGAGGACGGCGAGGTGGTGCTCCACGAGTACGGCCACGCGGTGCAGGACGCGCAGGTGGCGAGCTTCGGCACGTCCCTGGACGCCGGGTCGATCGGCGAGGGCTTCGGCGACTACCTCGCGGTGACGGTCGGGCTCGCCGTGGCCGGGACGCCCGCACCCGGCATCGACCCCGCCTGCGTCGCCGACTGGGACTCCGTGTCGTACACGTCCGGCCCCGAGCACTGCCTGCGCAAGGTCAACCAGGACCTCACCATCGAGGACCGCCGGAACCGGGTCCACTTCGACGGGCAGATCTGGTCAAGGGCGCTCTGGGACATCCGCCAGGCGCTCGGCGCGCACGTCGCCGACCGCATCATCATCAACGCCCAGTTCGACTTCGCCGCGGACACGTCGTTCGCCGACGCGGCCGACGCGACCGTGGCGACGGCGCAGGAGATGTACGGCGCCTCCGCAGCCGCCGTCGTCCGTCAGGCGTTCGTCGACCGGCACATCCTCACCTGAGGCGGCACGGCTGGAAGGGCCCGGACGGTCTTCGCGTCAGGGCCCTTCCAGCGCTTCGTGCAGCGCGTCCCTCGCACCGAGGAGCGACGGGCCGTACCACGTGAGCAGACGGCCCGACACGCAACGGACGGGGACACCCCAGCCGCCGAACACCTCGATGCCCTCCTCGACCGTGAACGCGTAGGGCTCGTCGGGCAGCACGACCAGGTCGACGTCTCGTCCCCGGGCCTCACCCAGCTCGACGCGTGGGTACCGCTGCTCGCTGGTGGCGTACACGTGATCGACGCCGAGGCGCGCGAGCACGTCACCGGCGAACGTGTCCCGGCCCAGGCTCATCCAGGGCCGTCGCCAGATGGGCACGAACGCGCGCCGGCGCGGCCCGGTGCTCGGCCGGTCCCACTCCGCCGTGGCCGCCTCCAGCCATCCGGGCCGTCGGACGCGGCACACGTCGAACATGCGCCCCAGCGATACGAGGGCGCCCGGCACGGTGCGCGGCGCGGTCACCCAGACGGTCAGGCCCGCGGCGCGCAACGCCTCGATGTCCTCGGCCCGGTTCTCCTCCTCGTTCGCCACGACGACGTCGGGGCGCAGAGCGGTCACCGCCTCGAGGTCGGGGTTCTTCGTGCCGCGCACCCGGGTCACCGCCAGACCGGCAGGCTCCGTGCACCAGTCCGTCGCGCCGACCAACAGGCCTGGCGCCGACGTCGCGAGTGACTCGGTGAGCGAGGGCACGAGCGAGACGACGCGCGACACCGCGGTGGGCGGCGACATCTGACGTCCGGTGTCGTCGCGACAGGGCTCAGACGTCGGTGACACGTAGACCGGCGTGCGCCTTGTAGCGGCGGTTGACCGAGATGAGGTTGGCGGTCAGCGCCTCGACCTGGTGCGCGTTGCGCAGGCGCCCGGCGTAGACGCCGCGCATCCCCGGCACTGCGTCGGCAAGTGCCTGCACCAGGTCGGTGGCCTCGCGGTCGTCGCCGAGCACGAGCACGTCCGTGTCGACCAACGGGCGCTGCTCGTCGAGCAGCTGCACCGACGAGACGTGGTGGAACGCACCCGTGACGCGGCTGTCGGGCAGCAGCGCCGCCGCTTGCTGGCAGGCGCTGCCCTCGGCGACCGCGAGGGGGTAGGCACCCTGCTTGTCGAAGCCGAGCGGGTTGACGCAGTCGACCACGACCTTGCCGGCCAACGGCTCCCGCAGGGACGCCAGCAGCTCGGCGTGGCCCTCCCACGGCACCGCGACGATGACGACGTCGGCCTCCCGCGCGCACGTCGAGTTGTCCGCGCCGCGCACGCCGTCGGGCAGGCCCGCCGCCGCGGCGGCCGCCCGCTCCGCGGAACGGGAGCCGATGACGACCTTCAGACCGGCGGTGGCAAAGCGCCGCGCCAGCCCGCGACCCTGGTCGCCGGTGCCGCCGAGCACGCCGATCGTGAGCCTGGTCGGGTCCGGCGCCGCAGAGTCCGTCATGTGTCGATCCTGTCAGCAGGAGCATCGACCGGGCAGCATGGGTCCGTGGATGCCGCCAGGGTGCACGTGTTGCGCGAGCTGCTCGCGACGACGGGCTGGGTCGAACGCACGCGCGACTTCGCGCGTTCGTTGCGGCGGTCGAGCGTCGAGCCAGGCAGCCTGCTGCTCGTCGGCACACCCAGCGAGGAGCCCTGGCATCTCGCCGCGCACCTCGACGACGAGGCGCGGCTGTCCGGCCTGCCCGGTCTCTCGCCGACCCTGGTGCGCTGGTCTCCCCCGCCAAGTGCGCCCGCCCACCTGTCGGTCGGGCTCGCCCGGCTCGAGGCCGCCAGGCGGGGCGAGACGCTGTTCGTCGTCGCGCCGGAGGCCGCACCGGACCAGCTGCTAGAGCGGGTCTCCGACGCGCGCCTGGTAGGCGCCACGATCCTGTCGATCGACGACGGCGACGCCGAGCTGGGCGGGCTCGCCCACGACCGACTGGTCGTGCCCGGCGTGACGTCCCCGCGGTCCGACCGCGCCGACCGCGCCGACCTCGTGGTCCCGTCGCTCACGACGCCGTCCAGCGCCCGGCTGACCGCCGGACCTGTGGTGGACATGGAGACCGTGCAGCACCTCGTCAGCGTCGCCGCCGGCGAAGGCACCGATCGCGGCTCACTGCGCGACAGGCTGGCGCGACTGCTCGACAAGGTGAGCGGACCGGTCCCAGAGCGGTAAAGCGCTCGCGTAGGGCCCCGCCTGCCGCCACGATTGTCGCCCGTGACCGACCGTCCCCCGGAGGAGCCCCGGCTCTCGCCCGACCCCATCGCGGCGATCCCTGCCGAGGCGCTGCCGACCGGCCGGCCTCCTGAGCTGCCATCCCCGCCTCGCGCCCGGCGTCTGCACCTCGACGTCCGCCCGCTGCGCGGGTCGCGCGACTTCCGGCTGCTCTGGTCCGCGGGTGCGGTGTCGTTCCTCGGGACGATGGTCACCTACGTCGCCGTGCCGTTCCAGGTGTACGACCTCACCGGCTCCACCCTCGCGGTCGGCCTGCTGGGGGTGGCCGAGTTCGTCCCGCTTCTCCTCTTCGGCCTGTGGGGCGGGGCGCTGGCCGACGCCGTCGACCGACGCCAGATGGTGCTCGTCACGGAAGCCGCCCTGATGGTGCTCTCCGGCCTGCTTGTGGTGAACGCGCTGCTGCCCGAGCCCCAGGTGTGGGTCTTCTTCGTCGTGGCCGCACTCGTCGCCGCCCTCGACGGCCTTCAGCGACCGTCCCTCGAGGCGCTCATCCCGCGCATCGTCCCGCACGACCAGCAGCCGGCCGCAGCCGCGCTCAACACACTGCGGTTCAACATCGGGAGCATCGCCGGCCCGGCACTCGGCGGCGTCCTCGTCGCGACGGTCGGACCCGCCTCGGCGTACGGCCTCGACCTCGTGACGTTCCTCGTGTCCCTCGTCGCGCTGTCGATGATGCGCGCCGTCCCGCCGCCGACGGATGCCGAGCGACCGAGCCTGCGCGGCATCGCCGAGGGACTGCGCTACGCGATGTCGCGCAAGGAGCTGCTCGGCACGTACGTCGTCGACATCGCGGCGATGCTGTTCGCGATGCCGCTCGCGCTGTTTCCGGCGATCGCCAAGGACGTCCTGGATGCCCCGTGGTCCCTGGGTCTTCTCTACTCCGCCGGCTCGGTCGGCTCGCTGCTCGCGACGGTGACGAGCGGGTGGACGAGCCATGTGCACCACCACGGCCGCGCCGTGGCGTACGCCGCCGTCGCTTGGGGCGCGGCCATCACCGCGTTCGGTCTCAGTGGCAACGTGTGGCTTGCCGTCGGCTTCCTGATGCTCGCCGGCGCGGCCGACATGGTGAGCGGAATCTTCCGGATGACTATCTGGAACCAGACCATCCCCGACGAGCTTCGCGGTCGTCTCGCCGGCATCGAGCTGTTGTCGTACTCGACCGGACCACTCCTCGGAAACGCGCGCGCGGGTGGCGTCGCTGCGATCTGGTCAGTGCGTGGATCCGTTGTGTCTGGCGGGATTCTGTGTGTCGGGTCGGTCATTGCGCTCGCTGCTTTCCTGCCGCAGTTCATGGCGTATGACGAACGCACCAACGAGCACGCACGGCGTCAGCGACAGCTACGAGACAAGCAGGCGACTGCGCAGACCGAGTGACACTCGCAAACGAGAACACGCGAAATGCTGGCAACGGTCGCGACGTAGTGCGATCTTTGCGTGAAGAGAACGTCGACCACCGGGTCCGACGTCCTGAACGCGGGAGGCGCGTGTGCCGGCGAAAGAAGAAGAGACCACTGCAAAGGTGACTCGAGCCGCGACCAGTTCCACGCGGAAGACCACCACGGCGAAGGCGACGAGGTCCGCCGCCAAGAAGACCACCAAGAAGGCAGCCGCCAAGAAGACGGTCGCGAAGCGGGCGACCGCGAAGAAGGCAACCACAGCTCGTCCGGCGAAGAAGGCCACCGCCAAGAGGGCCACCAAGAAGACGACGGCGAAGAAGACCGTCGCAAAGAAGGCGACCGCGAAGAAGGCCACCACCACGGCGCGCGCGGCCAAGAAGGCACCCGCCAAGAAGACGGCGGCGAAGAAGGCACCGGCCAAGAGGCCAGCTGCCAAGAAGACCACCGCCGCCAAGCGGACCACGGCCAAGAAGACCACCGCCGCCAAGCGGACGACGGCCAAGAAGACCACCGCCGCCAAGCGGACGGCGACCAAGAAGACAGCGCCGGCCCGCAAGACGGCGGCCAAGAAGGCGCCGGCAAGGAAGACCGCGACGAAGCGGACCGCCGCCACGAAGACCACGGCCCGCAAGGCCACGAAGAAGGCGACCGCGCGGCGCTGACCGCAGGCAACGTGTGAGGGCCGCCCCCGCCGGGGGCGGCCCTCATGCGTTCCGGGCGTCTCGCCTAGTCGTCGTCCTTCCACTTCGGGTCGCTGTCCCACTCCTCGGTGCGCTCCCTCGCGTGCTCGATCGCGCGGGCCGCCTCCTCGGAGGTCGCATAGGGACCCATCCGGTCGATGTTCGCGCAGCCGCTGCCCTTCTCGACGGTGTTGTGCTTCAGGCAGTAGAACCACTCATCGGTCATGGCCCCATCGTGCCCGCAAACTAGACTTCTGCACCATGTCCACGCTCGTCCCCGGAACCCTGTCGCCCACGCGGCCCGTCCCCGCCGCCATCGCGCGCCCGGAGTACGTGTGGCGCGAGCAGCCGGAGCGCTACGCCGGCCCGGAGGTCAAGGGCGCCGAGACGATCGCGGCGATGCGCGTGGCGGGTCGGATCGCCGCGCAGGCCCTCGAGGTCGTGGGCAAGGCCGTGGCGCCCGGCGTGACCACCGACGAGCTCGACCGGGTCGGTCACGAGTTCTTGTGCGACCACGGGGCCTACCCCTCGACCCTCGGATACCGGGGTTTCCCGAAGTCGCTGTGCACGTCCGTCAACGAGGTGGTCTGCCACGGCATCCCCGACTCGACCGTGCTGCGTGACGGAGACATCGTCAACGTCGACATCACGGCGTACATCGGCGGTGTGCACGGTGACACCGACGCGACGTTCCTGGTCGGCGACGTCGACGAGGAGTCACGACTGCTGGTCGAGCGCACCCACGAGGCGATGATGCGCGGCATCAAGGCGGTCCGGCCGGGCCGCCAGATCAACGTCGTGGGCCGGGTGATCGAGTCCTACGCCCGCCGGTTCGGTTACGGCGTCGTCCGTGACTTCACCGGACACGGCATCGGGACGGCGTTCCACTCCGGCCTCGTCATCCCCCACTACGACGACCCGCGCTACGACACGGTCATGGAGCCGGGCATGACCTTCACGATCGAGCCGATGCTCAACCTCGGCACGCACGAGTGGGACATGTGGGACGACGGATGGACCGTCGTCACCCGTGACCTCAAGAGGTCGGCTCAGTTCGAGCACACGGTGCTGGTGACCGACGACGGCTCGGAGATCCTCACGCTGCCCTGAGCCCGGCTCCTTGCGGGACCTTCGTCGCAGACCGGAGGAAGTTCGGCCTCTTCTGGTGGCGTCCGCCAGAGCGCACCTTGCAGCCAAGGAGCCACTTGCCGGGCTCGGTGCGGTCGTGGCAGGAACGTGCTGACGGGGTTGGCCGCGATCCCTGGACGAGGCGAGGATCCGGTCCTCAACCGAAGAAGGTCGCCGTGCGGGTGCAACCGGCCGTGGGAGCTCGCG
Organism: Actinomycetes bacterium; assembly: GCA_036375895.1. Taxonomy (GTDB): domain Bacteria; phylum Actinomycetota; class Actinomycetes; order JACCUZ01; family JACCUZ01; genus DASVBJ01. Next base: position 6,751 of record DASVBJ010000183.1, read on the forward strand.
AGATCGGCCCGGCCTCGGACCGGCCCGGATTGCCGCTGATCGCCCTCGAGGGCGTCGAGAAGGTCTACCGGACTGGCCGGGTCGACTATCGCGCCCTGCGCGGAGTCGACCTGTCGATCGCCGCCGGCGAGATGGTCGCGGTCGTCGGCCCGTCGGGGAGCGGCAAGTCGACCATCCTGAACCTGATCACGGGGATCGACCGGCCGACGGCCGGCACGGTGACCGTCGACGGGCGACGCCTCGACGAGCTGAGCGAGGAGGAGCTCGCGGTCTGGCGGGGGGCGAACGTGGGCATCGTCTTCCAGTTCTTCCAGCTGTTGCCGACGCTGTCAGCGCTCGAGAATGCAGTCCTTCCGCTCGACTTCGCGCGATGGCGGTCGAAGCGCGAGCGGTTCGACCGTGCCCGGCACAACCTCGAGCTGGTGGGGCTGGGCGACAAGGGCGACCGCGTGCCCGCCGAGCTGTCGGGTGGTGAGCGGCAGCGAGTCGCGATCGCGCGCGCACTTGCGTCCGACCCCAGGCTGATCGTCGGGGACGAGCCGACCGGGAACCTCGACACGGTCACTGCGGGCGAGATGTTCGAGCTGCTGCAGCGGCTGAACGGCGAGGGCAAGACGGTCCTGTACGTGACGCACGACCGTGATCTGGCGGCGCGGGCGAAGCGCGTCATCACGATTCGCGACGGCCTCGTGGTCGACCGCTGAGGAGAACCAGATGGTCTCTGCCTCGCTACGCAAGTCCGTCACCGACCTCTCCCGGCGCCGGGCCCGGACGGTCTTCACCGTGTGCACGCTGGCGCTCGCGGTGGCGAGCCTCGCCTTCTTCGCGATCCCGCCGCTGATCGACCGCTCGATGCAGGAGGAGGTGCGCGCCGAGCACCTCGCCGACATGACGATGACGATGCGGCCGGTCACGCTCACCACCGAGCAGCTCGCTGCGCTGGCCGCACTCCCCAACGTGGCGGCGGTCGAGCCGCGAAGCCGCGTGGACACCCGGGTGCTCGTGGGCGAGCGGCGTGCGCCGGCGCGCGTCATCGGCGTGCCGGACTTCGGGCGGCAGCGCGTCGACCTGGTGCGCGTCGAGTCCGGGGCGGCGCCGGAGCGGGGCGAGGTCCTGGTCGAGGTACAGGACGCCAACGTCGGCGTGTACGACGGCAGAACCGGGGACACCGTGACCGCCGTCCGGACCGCAGGCGCAGGGGCGGCGAGCGTCAACCTCCGGATCAGCGGCCGTGGGCGCGGCATCCCCGGCGGCGAGGAGGTGCAAGACGAGAACGTCATCGTCCTCTACGCGACCTCGGACACCGTGGCGTCGCTCAGCGGCGAGCCGGGCTACAGCTGGCTCGCCTTTCGCCTGCGCGACCGGAACCCAGCTGCGGCCGCGGCGACCGTCGAGGCCGTCCGCAGCTATCTCCACACCGTGCCAGGGTTCACCGGCTTGACGGGCCTGCCGGAGGTTCGCGCACCCGGTGACTGGCCGGGCAAGGCGGAGACAGAGAAGTTCGCACAGCTCCTGAGCGTGATCACGGTGCTGGCGCTGCTCTCTGCGCTGGTGCTCGTCTCCAACACGATGACCACGCTGGTCGCCGAGGAGACCGGCGAGATCGGGATCATGCGCGCGATCGGTGCCCGTCGCCGGCAGGTGGCCGCGGTCTACGTCAGGACAGCCATGCTGCTCGGCGCGATCGGCGCGCTTGCCGGCATCGCCCTCGGGATCGTGCTGTCCAACGTGCTCGCGCGGTACTTCGGC
>DASVBJ010000338.1:0-2298 GCA_036375895.1 Actinomycetes bacterium
CCTCGTCCAGTGGCTCGGGCCGCGCCGCCTCGAGATGCGGATCGACCATTACGACTGCCGGACCGGCGGGTCGTACCGCTACGTGCACGCCAGCGACGGCAACGAGTACGGATTCCACGGCTGCTTCCACGAGGTGCGCCCCTCGGAGCTGATCGTCCAGACCTTCACGTTCGAGGGCCAGCCCGACGGTGTGGCGCTGGAGAAGCTCGTGCTCGAAGACCTGGGCGACGGCCGTACCCGGCTCACGGCGACGTCGCTGGTCGACTCGTTCGAGGCCCGGGACGCCTTCGTCGCCAGCGGCATGGAGGAAGGTGTCCGCGAAGGCTACGAGCGTCTCGACGAGCTGCTCGCCGGCTGACCCTCGGGCCGGCTCCACGTTCGGCCACCCCGTCACCCCCCGGACGGGTGGCTGAGTGGCCCTCCAGCCGGGCCAACCCGCGCCCCCGTCGCGGTGTACTCGATCACCCGGGTTCGCCATTGGCCTGATCGGTTGCCGCGTCCACAGTCGAAGGCAAAGGGCCGGTCAAGCACCCGACGGGGGCCACCATGATCACTCGACGCAATCTGCTCAAGGGCGGTCTGGTGGCCGCCGGCGCGGCTGCGGTCTCGCCGTACGTCAACTTCTCTCGGGTGTTCGCCCAGACCCTGGTGGCGCAGACACCGCTGCCGGGGTCGGCGATCCCGCAGTGGCTGGACCCGCTGCCCCTGCTGAGCCTCGCGGGCGGGCCGATGGAGACCGTGGTCGCGGGCGCGGACGAGATCGAGCTGGCCATGCGCGAGTTCCGGTCCACCGTGATGCCGTCCACGTTCGTGCCCGCGACCGGCACGTACGCCGGGACGTGGGTGTGGGGGTACCGGGCCGGGGTCACCGGCACCGACCCGGCGGGCACGTACATCGGGCCGGTCGTCGTCGCCTCCCGCGGGACGCCGACGCAGATCCGCTGGGTCAACGAGCTGCCCGAGAGCCCCTCCGACGTCGTCGCGTACTGGGCCGGGACCGACCAGACGCTGCACTGGGCCGACCCGCTGAACGGCGGCGCGAACCACTGCGCCCACGAGATCGTCCCGGGGCAGCCGGCCACCGGCACCTGCGCGGCGCACTACGAGGGCCCGGTGCCGACAGTGCCGCACCTGCACGGAGGCGAGGTGCCGCCGGTGCTCGACGGCGGCCCGGACGCGTGGTTCACCAGCGACGGCAACTACCACGGGCACGCCTACTACTCCGGTCTCGGGGGCGCGGCCAACGAGGCGGTCTACCGCTACCCGAACAGCCAGGAGGCCGCTCCCACCTGGTTCCACGACCACACCCTGGGCGTCACCCGGCTGGGCGTCTACGCCGGTCTGGCCGGTGCGCACCCGATCATCGACCCGTCGCTCAGCCTGCCGACCGGGCTGCACCCGGTCGGGCTCCAGCAGGGGGCGTCAGGACCCGTCGACTTCCTGATCCCGCTGGTGCTGCAGGACCGGTCCTTCGACACCAACGGCCAGCTGCTCTTCGACAACGCCGGCATCAACCCGGAGCACCCGTTCTGGGTCCCGGAGCTGGTCGGGGACGTCATCGTGGTCAACGGCAAGGTCTGGCCGTTCCTGAACGTCGAGCCGCGCCGCTACCGGTTCCTGTTCATCAACGGCTCGAACGCCCGCGCCTACGAGATGTTCTTCACCAACTCGGTCACCAAGGTCAACGGGCCGCCGATCTGGCAGATCGCCACCGATGGCGGCTACCTCGACCGGCCGGTGCGGATCGACCCGGGCGCGCCGAAGGGTCAGATGCAGCGACTGCTCCTCCAGCCCGGCGAACGCGCCGACGTCATCGTGGACTTCTCCCGGTCCGCCGGCCAGACGCTGATCCTGCGCAACATCGGCCGCCACCCCTTCCCCAACGGCACGCCGCCGCAAGCCTCCACTGTGGGCCGGGTCCTGCAGGTGCGCGTCGGTCCCGGACCGGTCTCCGACGCCAGCTACGACCCGGCATCCGGCATCCCGCTGCGGCCCGCGATGGTGCGTCTGGTCAACCCGGCCACCGGGACGCTGACGGTGACCGCGGCCAAGACCCGCGAGCTCACCCTCAACGAGATCATCGGAGCCGGAGGCCCGCTCGAGCTGCTGGTCAACAACACGAAGTGGGACGGCCTGCGCGCCGACCGGTCGGTGCGCGCCGACTTCGAGCCCGTGACCGCCGGAGGAGTCACGGAGTACTTCTCCGAGCTGCCGGCCGAGGGCGACACCGAGCTGTGGGAGATCGTCAACCTCACCGCCGACGCGCACCCGATCCACACCCACCTGACCCAGTGCCAG
>DASVBJ010000344.1:0-7963 GCA_036375895.1 Actinomycetes bacterium
TGAGCGGCTCAGAGGCGACCTGGCCGAGCCTCTCCGCCTCGGCGTCACTGCGGGCGGCCTGGGCGCGCTGGCGGGCCGCGACGTCGACCAGCGCACTGACGGTGACGGCGACCAGCAGGAACACCAGCAGCGCGATGATCGAGTCCCGGCCCTCCACGACGAGCGTGTGGTACGGCGGGGTGAGGAAGAAGTTCACGAGCAGGAACGAGGCCACTGCGGCGGTGACGCCGGGCAGCAGCCCGCCGACAACCGAGACCACGACGACGGCCAGCAGGTACAGCAGCAGCACGCTGCCCAGTGCCAGATCGCCACGCACGCCGACCAGCACTGCGGTCAGCGCCGGCAGCGCCAAGCCGGCCAGGACCAGGCCGAGTCGGCGACGCCGCGAGGTGAGGCCCTGCCCGCGCCGGGAGAGCACGGTCGGGTCAGCGGTCGCGCCGACGGTCACCTCTCGACTGTTGCACGGCCGCCGTGCCGGGTGCTGGTGATCCCGGTGGGCAGCTCGACCTCGCCGCCCAGGTTGATGGCCTCGCGGGCGACGCTGGCGTCGGCGGACCGCAGCTGCCAGGGGACGCTGGTCACCATCACACCCGGCCGGAACAGCAGCCGGGCCTTGAGTCGCAGCGCCGACTGGTTGTGCAACAGGTGCTCCCACCAGTGCCCGACGACGTACTCCGGGACGAACACGGCCACGACGTCGCGGGGGCTGGCGCGCCGGATGTGCGTGACGTAGTCGAGAACCGGCCCCGTCACGTCGCGGTACGGGGAGTCGAGCACAACCAGGTCGACCGGGATGTCGCGGTCGGCCCACTCCTGCTGCAGCGCCTGGGTCTCGGTGGGCGAGGTCTGCACCGTCAGCCCGACCAGGGTGGTCGGTCTGGTCGCGCGTGCGTAGGCGAGAGCCTGCAGGGTGGGTGCATGCAGCCGGGACACGAGCACGACGGCGTGCACCCGGGCGGGCAGTGTGACGCCGGCGGGTGCGGGCCGCAGCTCCACGGCGACTCGGTCGTAGTGCCGTTTGATGGCCCGCATCAGCACGAACAGCGCCGGCATGGCGATGACCACGATGTAGGCGCCGTGAGTGAACTTGGTGAACAGGACCACCACGAGCACGAGAGCGGTGAAGACGGCGCCGACGCCGTTGACCATCCGAGACCGGTGCAGGTGCGTTCGCCGCTGCGGGGCGGACGCTGCGTGCAGCTCGGTGGTCCAGTGCCGGACCATCCCCCACTGGCTGAGGGTGAACGAGACGAACACGCCGATGATGTACAGCTGGATGAGCCGGGTGGTGGAGGCGTCGAAGGCATAGATGAGCAGCCCGGCGAGGGTGGCGAGCACGACGATCCCGTTCGAGAACACCAGCCGGTCGCCGCGGCGGTGGAACTGGCGCGGCAGGTACCCGTCGCCACCGAGGATGGAGGCCAGGATGGGGAACCCGTTGAACGCGGTGTTCGCCGCGAGCACCAGGATGGCGGCGGTGAAGGCCTGCACGGCGTAGAAGCCGAGGGCGTGGTGGCCGAACACGGCGCCGGCCAGCTGGGCGATCACCGTGCGCTGCTCGTAGCCGGCCGGAGCGCCGACGAGGCGGTCGGCGTCGTCGACGACGTGGACGTGAGCGGCCAAGGCGAGCGCGGTGATGCCGGCGAACATGGTGACGGTCAGCCCGCCCATGATGGCCAAGGTGCTCGCGGCGTTGCGTGACTTCGGCGGCTGGAAGTTCGGCACCCCGTTGGACACCGCCTCGACCCCGGTCAGCGCCGTGCAGCCGGAGGAGAACGCGCGCAGCACCAGCGCCACCAGCAGCAGCCCCGACACGTGGTGGGCGGGGGTGATGGAGAACGGGGCGGACTCCGCCGCCGGGGCGTCACCGGTGATGGCCCGGTAGCCGCCGACGACGAGCATGAAGAAGACCGACGCGACGAACCCGTAAGTGGGGATCGCGAACACGGTGCCCGACTCCCGAACGCCGCGCAGGTTCATCACCGCCAGCAGGGCGACGAACCCGAGGCTCAGCGCGACCGCATGCGGCGCGAGCTCCGGCATCGCGGAGACGATGTTCGCCACCCCGGCGGCGACCGAGACGGCGACGGTGAGCACGTAGTCGACGAGCAGGGCGCTGGCGGCGACCAGCGCCGCGTTCGGGCCGAGGTTGGCGCGGCTGACCGCGTAGGCGCCACCCCCGTTCGGGTAGGCGTGGCAGGTCTGACGGTAGGACGCGACCACGACCACCAACAGCAGGATGACCGCGCCGGCCACCCACGGCGCCAGGTGCAGCAGCGAGACTCCGCCGAGGCTCAGAACGAGCAGTATCTCCTCGGTCGCGTACGCGTTGGACGACAGCGGGTCGCTGCAGAACACGGGCAGAGCCAGCTTCTTCGGCAGCAGCGTCTCGCCGAGGCGTTCACTGCGCAGCGGCCGACCCACCAGCAGCCGCTTCGGGGCGGTCAACAGGGCGCTCACCCGGTCAGCCTCCGCCGGAGTCGACGCTCTCTGCAGCGACGTTGACGCCGCTCTGACGGCCCAGCCGCCGATCTTGACGCAATCTTGACGGCCGCGACCCGATCGGTGTGACTCCAGGGCTTGCCAGCCACCCACCGCACGCTCAGGCTGCGGATGGGCGGTGGGGAGGTGGATCGTGGCTGACGACCAGCAGGAGCTGTTGCAGGACCCGACGATGCGGGCCTGGTGGCTGGACAGCGACGAGTTCCCAGCCGGCGGGTCCGTGGCGGACGCACTGCGGTTCTGTGTCCGGTACGCCGTGCTGGCGCCGAGCGGCCACAACGCGCAGCCGTGGTGGTTCCACGTCGACGGCACGTCCGTCACGGTCGGCCTCGACGTGACCCGCGGCCTGCCGGTCCTGGACCCCGACGACCGCGAGTCACTGATGAGCGTCGGCGCGGCGGCGTTCACGCTTCGGGTCGCACTCGCCCACTTCGGGTTCCCGGTCGACGTGTCCACCTGGCCCGACCCGACGGATCCGCATGCCTGCCTGCGTCTGGACGTGTCCGGGCCAGGGGGCGTGGACGCCGAGCTGGACACGCTCTTCGACGCGATCACGCGCCGGCGCACCAGCCGGGCTGCCTTCTACGAACGGCCCGTCCCCGAGGACGTCATGCGGATGCTTGTCGCCGACGCCGAGCAGGAACGTGCCACGCTCAGCGTCATCGCCGACCAGACGCGACGCCTTGCTGTCGCCGAGCTCGTCAGCGTCGCAGATCGGGAGCAGATGTCCGACAGGCGGTTCCGGCGCGAGCTCGCCAGCTGGATCCGGCCCACCCACAGCCACCGACTCGACGGCATCCACTGGCACGGCTCCGCGCTCGCCGAGCTGCTGTCGGCGGCAACGCCCCTGGTGGTACGCACCTTCGACCTCGGCGACGGCGAGGCTGCCCGCGACCACAACCTCGCCGTGGGCTCCCCGCTCCTTGCCGTGCTGACCACCCCGGCCGACGACCGATCGGCGTGGCTGAGCGCGGGGCAGGCCTTGGGTCGAGTGCTGCTGCGTGCCGCAGCGAGCGACCTGAGCGTTGGCTACCTCAACCAGCCCGTAGAGGTCGAGCACCTTCGACCCAGGCTCAGCGAGACGGTCAGAGTGCCGGGTGTCCCGCAGCTGCTGCTGCGCCTCGGCTACGGACCACTCACACCTCCACAGCCCCGCCGGCCCGCAGAGGAGGTGCTCGGGCGCGCCTGAGCCGCCGGGGGAGGCACGCGGCCTGCCGCGCTGCTCGGCCGAGGGAAGGGGCGTCTCGGCTGGACGAGCCGTGGGCCGGTGCCCCCTCGCGAGGGGGCACCGGCCCACGGAACGCCTCTGACCTGCAGGCCCTGGGGTGAGTGACGGGACTTGAACCCGCGGCCACCTGGACCACAACCAGGTGCTCTACCAACTGAGCTACACCCACCATTGCGCCGCACGAGTGCCGCGCCCGGGAAAGCATACAAGCCGCGGCCAGTGTTCCCGTGCGTGTGGGGGGAGCAAGTCCGGGATCTACCGGGCAGCCGCCTACGCCACGTGGCAGGGGAGAGGAGTCAGACCTCGGTCGGCGCGGGCGGGGTGAGGGTGAACCGGGCGGCCATCGCCTTCGCGGCCTCCGAGTCGGGCCCGGGTTGCGGGACGAAGACCGTCTGCCGGTAGAACTTCAGCTCCTCGATGCTCTCGCGGATGTCGGCCAGCGCGCGGTGCCCACCGGTCTTCGCGGGGGAGTTGAAGTAGACCCTGGGATACCACCGCCGGACCAGCTCCTTGATCGAGGAGACGTCGACGATGCGGTAGTGCATGTGCGCCTCGAGCGTCGGCATGTCCCGCGCGAGGTAGCCCCGGTCGACGAACACCGTGTTGCCGGCGAGCGGGGCCTTGCGGGCGACCGGCACGTGCTCACGGACGTATCCGAGCACGAGCTCCTCGGCCTCGGCCATGGTGCGCCCGGCGGGCAGCTCGGCGAGCAGCCCGGAGCTCGTGTGCATGTCGCGGACCACGTCGACCATCTGGTCGAGGGCCTCCTGCGGGGGCCGGATCACGACGTCGACGCCGTCCCCGAGCACGTTGAGGTCGGAGTCGGTGACGAGTGCGGCAACCTCGATGAGGGCGTCGCGCTCGAGGTCGAGGCCGGTCATCTCGCAGTCGATCCACACGAGCCGGTCGTTGCGGTCGTTCATGGCCGCCACCCTATGGGTCAGCGGCGTTCGTCGTGGTGGTGGTGCGCGCTGCGCAGCGTCACGCCGGACAAGGACATGGCCGCCCAGCAGAGCAGGCCGAGCACGGTGAGCAGGCCACCGACTGCGAGGGCGACGCCTACACCGGCGCCGCTCCACACCAGGGCGAACGGCACGAGGGCCAGCGCGAACGGCCCCCAGATCAGGGTCTCCCGCACCGGCTCGGGCATGGGGCGGCGGTGCCGACGGGACGCGGCGGCGGACCCATGGGCAGGGCCGGCCGGTCGTGCGGCCGGACGCTCGGGCGGGCCCGAGCGGCGGCGGTGCTTGGACACCGAGCCAGGGTACGTCGGGTCCCGGCCGCACCCGTCCGCGGGGGGACCGAGGGCCTACCGCTGTTCAGCCTGTACTGAATTCAGCCAGCCATGTATGGTCGACGTCATGACGGTGCCGCCCCCGGCGTACCCCCTCGACGCCGCCCTGGAGACCCTCGACCGGGTCGGCCGCGCGCTGTCGGACCGCACGCGGCGCCGCATCCTGCTGCAGCTCGCCGCAGGCCCGGCCTACCCTGCCGACCTCGCCGCTGCGCTCGGCGTGAGCCGGCCCGGCATGTCCAACCATCTCTCCTGCCTACGCGACTGCGGGCTGGTCGTCGCCGAGCCGGAGGGGCGCCGAGTGGCCTACCGTCTCGCCGACGGGCGGCTCGCGCACGCGCTCACCGACCTCGCCGGGCTGCGGCTGCACCCCGCCCTCGGTCACGACGCGGTGCCCGCGTGACGGCCGAGGTGACCCCGGGCCGGCGTGATGCCGCCCTGCGCTCGGCCCGCCGGCTCAACGTCGTGACCATCGGGTGGAACGTCGTGGAGGCCGCGGTCGCTCTCGGGGCCGGCGTGGCCGCCGGCTCGATGAGCCTCGTGGCGTTCGGGCTGGACTCGTGCGTCGAGGTGTCCGGGGCCGTCGTGCTCGCCTGGCGGCTCGCCCGTGAGCGACGCGCGGGCTGCAGCCAGCCCGACGACCACCTCGCCACCCGCGCCCTCGCCGTCTGCTTCTTCGCCCTCGCCGGCTACGTCGCAGCCGAGTCGGTGCGCGGCCTGGTCGTGGGCGAGCAGCCCGACGCCAGCGCCGTGGGCATCGCCGTCACCGCCCTCTCGCTCGGGCTGATGCCAGTGCTCGCCCGGGCCAAGCGCCGGCTCGCACCGGTGCTCGGCAGCCGCGCGCAGGAGCGCGAGGCCAACCAGACCAGGCTGTGCGCCATCCTGTCCGGAGTGGTGCTCGGCGGGCTCGCGCTCAACGCCGTGCTCGGCTGGTGGTGGGCCGACCCGGTCGCGGCCTTGGTCGTGGCCGGGCTGGCCGCCGTCGAGGGCGTCCGGAGCTGGCGCGCCGAGTCGCTCGAGGACACGTGTTGCAGCTGAGGAGGCGCCCGGTGGACTGGTCCGCGGCGGCGTCTGCGCACGGCGACGCGCCGATCCACGAGCTGCTCGCCCGGCTGCGCCGGCGGGACCGGCTCCGGCTGCTCGTCGCGCGCCTCCCGGTCGACCCCGACCTCGCACCGATCACGATGCCCCCGCCGCGTCGTGGCGTGGTGCTGGCCGCGGTCGCGGTGGGCGGTGTCGCGGGGGCTCTGGCGCGGGCGGGCCTCGCCGAGCTCTGGGAGCACCCCACCGGTGGCTGGGACTGGGCGACCCTCGTCACCAACGTCTCCGGCTGCCTCGCCCTCGCGGCGCTGCTCGTCGTGCTGGGGGAGCGGTTCCCCGGCGACCGGTACGCCCGACCGTTGCTCGGCACCGGGGTGCTCGGCGGGTTCACGACGTTCTCGACCTTCTCCGTCGACGTGGTGCAGATGGTGCGGGTCGAGCGGGTGGGGCTCGCCACGTCGTACGTCGTGGTCAGCCTGCTCACCATGCTCGCTGCCTGCGTCGCGGGCCTGCTCGTCGCCCGCTCGTGGCTGCGGCTGTCGGCCCGGCACAGGTGGCACCGACAGCTGGAGCACGCCCGCGCCGTCGGCCGGGGCGGCCGCTCGTGAGCTGGCTCATGGTGGCGCTGGGTGCCGGCGTGGGGGCGCCCTGCCGCTACCTGGTCGACACAACCGTGACCGCACGCGCCGGCGCGCGGCTGCCGTGGGGCACTCTCACGGTCAACCTGCTGGGCAGCCTGGCGCTCGGGGTCCTCGCCGGGCTGGCGCTGACGGGCGAGGCCACGCCGCTGGCGTTGTCGCTGCTCGGGGTCGGCTTCTGCGGGGCGTTCACGACGGCCTCGACGTTCGGCTGGGAGATCGTGGCGCTGGCCGAGGACGGCTGGCCCGGACGAGCGGTCGCCTATCTCGCTCTGAGTGTGGTGCTGGGTCTGGCGCTCGCCGGCGCCGCCCTGGCGGTCGTGCTGTCCATCTGACCCGCCGAGGACTCCGGATTGCCGGACCGCGGGCGGGTCGTGCGGTAGACCTGTGGGCCGCAGGGACGATCACATCGGGAGCCTCGGATGCACCACCAGCACGGTCCGGGTCGCGCGGCTGTCGACACCGCCGGCCGGCGCCGCTTCCGGTGGCCTGGCCCCGCCGCCGCCGCGCTGGCCCTGACGGTCGTCCTCGGTGCCTGCACCGATCCGGGCACGGTGGAGGCCGCTCCGCAGCACGGCGCGGCACGGCCGTCCGAGCCGGCCGGCGCCGCGACCCAGTCGTCGTCGGCGACCACGGCGGCCGCGACGACCGCGACAACCCGGCCGGCCGGCCACGGGCCGACCGCACTGGACCTGCTCGCCGGTCTCGCGGTGAAGGGACGCGCAGCGAAGACGGGCTACCGCCGGGACGAGTTCGGCCCGGCGTGGACCGACACCGACCGGAACGGCTGCGACACCCGCAACGACGTCCTGCGTCGCGACCTGCGGGGCGAGGTGCTCAAGCCGGGCACGCACGGCTGCATCGTGCTGTCGGGCGACCTCGCCCCCGACCCCTACACCCGGACGGTGATCCGCTTCGTCCGGGGCGGGCCGTCCGAGGTCGACATCGACCATGTCGTGGCCCTCGGTGACGCCTGGCAGAAGGGCGCCGCGTCGTGGGTGTTCCGCAAGCGGCTGGCGTTCGCCAATGACCCGCTGAACCTCCTCACGGTCGACGCGTCCGCCAACCGCCAGAAGGGGGACGGTGACGCCGCCACCTGGCTGCCGCCGAACAGGGCGTACCGCTGCGCCTACGTCGCGAGGCAGGTGGCCGTGAAGGCGAAGTACCGGCTGTGGGTGACCGCCGCCGAGCGGGAGGCGATCGTCCGCGTCCTCGCGACCTGCCCCGACCAGCCGGCTCCCCGCGGCGGCAACCCGACGT
>DASVBJ010000005.1:0-7102 GCA_036375895.1 Actinomycetes bacterium
CTCATGTCGGGCCTCCCCCGGGCCGGCGTGCGGCGGCCCGGGGGCAGTGTGCCCGACTCAGTAGGTCGGCAGCGAGGGGTCGATCTGGTTGGCCCAGGCCACCACGCCGCCGCCGACGTGCACGGCGTCGGAGAAGCCCGCACCCTTGACCACCGCGAGGGCCTCGGCCGAGCGCTGGCCGCTCTTGCAGTGCAGCACGACCTTCTTGTCCTGGGGCAGCCGGCCGAGCGCCTCGCCGGACAGGAACTCACCCTTGGGGATCAGCACTGCTCCGGGGATGGACACGATCTCGAACTCGTTGGGCTCGCGCACGTCGACGAGCACGAACTCGTCGCCGCGGTCCATCATCGCCTTGAGGTCCTTGACGGAGATGGTCGAGTCCTTGGCGGCCTCGGCCGCCTCGTCGCTGATCGTGCCGCAGAACGCCTCGTAGTCGATCAGCCCGGTCTCCCGGGTGATCTGCGGGTTCTTGCCGCACACGGGGCACTCCGGGTCCTTGCGCACCTTGACCGTGCGGTACTCCATCTCGAGCGCGTCGTAGACGGTGAGCCGACCGACCAGCGGGTCACCGATGCCGGCGAGCAGCTTGATGGCCTCGTTGACCTGGATGGAGCCGATCGACGCGCACAGCACGCCCAGCACGCCACCTTCGGCGCAGGAGGGCACCATGCCGGGCGGCGGGGGCTCGGGGTAGAGGCAGCGGTAGCACGGGCCGTGCTCGGCCCAGAAGACCGACGCCTGCCCGTCGAACCGGTAGATCGAGCCCCACACGTACGGCTTGCCGAGCAGCACCGCCGCGTCGTTGACGAGGTAGCGCGTGGCGAAGTTGTCGGTGCCGTCGACGATCAGGTCGTAGGGGGCGAAGATGTCGAAGACGTTCGTCGAGTCGAGGCGCTCCTCGTGCAGCACCACCTCGACGAACGGGTTGGTCTCGCGGATCGACTCCTTGGCGGAGAGCGCCTTGGACTTACCGATGTCCGACTGGCCGTGGATGATCTGACGCTGCAGGTTGGACTCGTCGACGACGTCGAAGTCGATGATCCCGAGGGTGCCGACCCCCGCCGCGGCCAGGTAGAGCAGCGCGGGCGACCCGAGGCCACCGGCCCCCACCACGAGCACCTTCGCGTTCTTCAGCCGCTTCTGCCCGCTCATGCCGACGTCCGGGATGATCAGGTGCCGGGAGTACCGGCGCACCTCGTCGACGGTGAGCTCGCTAGCGGGCTCCACGAGAGGGGGCAAGGACACGCGGGCCTCCTGTTGACGGCTGGGCGCGAACGATCTGACCCCCAGTGAACCCGCTCGCGCCCGGCGTGATTCCCGCAGGCCAGCATGTGGACACCGGGCGAGCCCCGGCGACGGCGCCGACCGGCAGCGGTCAGCGTGCGGTGGAGATGTAGTCGTTCAGCGCTGCGCGCTCGCTCTCCAGCTCCACGATGCGGTGCTTCACGACGTCACCGATGCTCACGATGCCGCCGAGCACGCCGTCGACGAGCACGGGCACGTGCCGCACCCGCTTGTCGGTCATCAGCCGCATCAGCTCCTCGGTCTGCGTCTCCGGGGTGATGCTGTGCACGTCGGCCGTGTAGATGGCGGTCACCGGCTCGGCCAGCACCGCGGCCCCCTTCTCCGCCAGGGCGCGGACGATGTCGCGCTCGCTCACGATGCCGTCGACCGACGTGCCGTCCCGGGACACGACGACGGCGCCGATGCGCCGCTCGGAGAGCACCCCCACCAGCTCTCGGACGTCGGTGTCAGGCGTGACCGTGACCACCTCGGCGCCCTTGGTGCGCAGCACCTCACTGATTCGCATCTCGTCCTCTCCATGGGTCGGGGGAAACCACCTCGAACGGTACTCACCCGCGACCCCCCAGGCATCCCCTGGCCGAAGGGCGGACGGCCGACCGTCCGCCCCGCGCTCGCAGGCGCCTGGGCGAGGATCTCGGCGACACCCGAGTAGTGCCCCCGTCCGCGCGCGGACCTCAGCGTGGCGGCGCGGCGTACCTCTCCGTGTCCGGCGAGACGTCGATGAACGTGCAGGGGTCCTCGCCGAGCACCCAGGCGTCGTGGCCGGGTGGGATGTCGACCACGTCACCGGCCCGCATGTCGATCGACGTGCCGTCGTCGTACTCGATGTGCATGCGCCCCGACAGGACAACCCCCTTGTGGTGCACCGGGCAGCGGTCGAGCTGCATGATCGGCGCGACGTCGTGGGTCCATCGCCAGCCGGGCTCGAAGACGCCCCGCGAGTACGTGATGTCCCCGACGGTCACGAACTCGGCGTAGCCGTGCGCAGCGAACTTGCGCGTCTCGTCGGCGTGGTCGAGGTTCTTGCACTGGATCTCGGTCATCCCAGGTCACCTGCCTTGAGCCGTGCGGTCCCGTGCGTCTCCCGATCCTTGCACCGGGGTGGAGGCCCAACCAGGCGGACGATTCGCCCAGGGTCGGCCAGATGGTCGCCCGCGACCCGCCGTCAGGAGGCGAGGGCTGTCACAGCCGGCCCGGGCACCGCCGCGTCCTGCTCGAGCTCCCAGGCCCGCCGGTAGGGCCCGGGCCGCGTGACCAGGTCGGCGTGCGTCCCGCGCTGCACAACCCGGCCGCGGTCGAGCACGACCACCTCGTCGACCTGCTCGAGCCCGGCCAGGCGGTGCGTGACCAGCAGCGTCGTGCGCCCCTCCGTCGCGGCGAGCAGGTCCCGGGTCAGCGCGTCCGCCGTCGCCAGGTCGAGGTGCTCGGCCGGCTCGTCGAGCACCAGCACCGGGAAGTCCGCGAGCAGCGCCCGGGCCAGCGCGAGCCGCTGCCGCTGGCCGCCCGAGAGCCGCGCGCCGTGCTCCCCCACCGGCGTCTGCAGGCCCAGCGGCAGCGAGTCGACGAAGTCCAGCAGCCGCGCGCGGCCCAGCGCCGCGCGCAGGTCGTCCTCCGACGCGTCCCGGCGGGCCAGCCGCACGTTCTCCTCGAGCGTGCTGTCGAACACGTGCGCGTCCTGGGCGCACAGGCCGACCACCCGGCGTACGTCGTCACCGGCCAGCGCGCGGGTGTCGAGGCCGTTCAGCGTCACCCGGCCGCCCTCGGCGTCGACGAACCGCAGCATGGCCGAGGCCAGCGTGGTCTTGCCGGAGCCGCTCGCCCCGACGACGGCCACCCGGCGGCCCGGCGGCAACGTGAGGTCCACGCCGTCCAGGGCGAGCGGCGCGCCGGCCGTCCAGCGCACCCGCAGGCCCTCCACCCGCAGCGTGTACGGCGGGTCAGGGACCGCCGCGGGCGCGACCGGGTCGGCGACCGGGTCGGGCCGGTCCAGCACCGCCCGGATGCGCGCGGCGGCCCGGCGTACCCGCGTGAGCTGCTGCGCCGCCACGGGCAGCCCGGCGACGACCTCGAAGGCGGCCAGCGGAGTCAGCACCACCACGGCCAGCGCCACTCCGTCCAGCGACCCGCCCCGGACCGCGGGCACGCCGAGCGCGAGCCCTCCCCAGACCGCGGCGCCGCCGGCGAGCGCGGCCAGGCCGGCGCCGAGCCCGCTGGTCGTGGCCGCGGTCGCGGCCGAGCGGGTCAGCCGCCGGTCGACGTCGGCGAGGCGGTCGAGGGCGTCGTCGGCGCAGCCGTAGGCCACCAGCTCCGGGGCCGATCGCAGCAGGTCCACGGCGGCGGCGCTCAGCTCGCCGCGCAGCGGCGCCACTCGCGCCTCGGCGCGCCGGGCGAGGCGCGCCGACAGCCACGGACCGGCCACCCCCGCGCACAGCAGGGCGCCGAGCAGCAGCAGGCCGGCCGCCGGCAGCAACCAGGCGACCAGCGCCACCGCGCCGGCACCCACCAGGGCCGCGGTGGCGTACGGCAGCAGCACCCGCAGGAACAGGTCCTGCAGGGTGTCGACGTCCGCGACGACGCGCGAGAGCAGGTCGCCGGACCTGAAGGCGGGCAGCCCGCTCGGCGCCAGCCGCTCGAGCCGCTCGTAGACCCGCACCCGCACCTCGCTCAGCGAGCGCAGCGCGGCGTCGTGGGCGAGCAGCCGCTCGCCGTAGCGGAACACGCCGCGCGCGATGCCGAAGAACCGCACCGCGACGATCGCGGTCATCAGGTAGAGGACCGGTGGGTGCTGGGCCGCGCGGGAGATGAGGTAGGCCGACGTGGCCATCAGCCCGACCCCGCTGGCGAGAGCCGCGGCGCCGGCCAGCCACGCCACGACGAACCGGCCGGCGGCCGGCCGGCCGAGTGCGAGGGCCCACCGCAGGTTCACGCCGCCACCTCCGCCGCGTCGAGGACGACGACCCGGTCGGCCAGGGACAGCAGGGCCGGACGGTGCGCCACGACGACGACCGTGCGGCTGCGGGCGAGCCGACGCACCGCCTCGACCACCCGCGCCTCCGACGCGCCGTCGAGGCCCGCGGTCGGCTCGTCGAGCAGCACGACGGGGGTGTCCCGCAGGAACGCCCGGGCCAGGGCGACGCGCTGGCGCTGCCCGGCCGACAGGCCGGCCCCGCCCTCGCCGAGCACCGTGGCGAGCCCGTCGGGCAGGGCGTCGACGAACTCGGCGGCGCCGGCCAGCGCGACCGCCCGGCGCACCGCGTCGTCGTCGGCGTCGGGACGGCCCAGCCGGATGTTGTCGGCGATGCTCGCGGCCGCCAGGTGCGGTCGCTGGGGAACCCACGTGAGCTGCGACCGCCAGGCGTCCGGGTCGATGGCGGCGAGGTCGACGTCACCGACGAGGACGCGGCCCGACTCGGGTCGCACGAAGCCGAGCAGCGCGGCGAGCACGGTCGACTTGCCGGCGCCGCTGGGACCGACCAGTGCGACGGTGTCGCCGGGCCGCACGTCCAGCGACAGGCCGTCGACGGCGGGGGCGGGCCGCCCGGCGTACCGCACCGTCACGTCCCGGAGCCGGATCGGCACCTGGCGCAGGTCGGGCACGTGCGTGCGGGTGCCCGCCGTGGGCAGCGGGGTCTCGAGGACCGCGAAGACCCGCTCGGCCGCGGCCAGCCCCTCGGCGCTCGCGTGGTAGTGCACCCCGACCTGCCGGATCGGGAGGTAGGCCTCCGGGGCCAGGATCAGCACCAGCAGCGCGGTGCGCAGGGTCAGCTCGCCGTCCACGAGCCGCAGGCCGATGCCGACCGCCACCAGCGCGACCGACAGCGTCGCGAGCAGCTCCAGGACCAGCGCGGAGAGGAACGCCACCCGCAGCGTTCCCATCGTCGCCCGGCGGTAGCGGTCGGTGATGTCGCGCACGCTGGCGGCCTGGGCACGGGCCCGGCCGAACACCTTCAGCGTCGGCAGGCCCGCGACGACGTCGAGGAAGTGGCCGGACAGCAGTGACAGCGTCCGCCACTGCCGGTCGGTCCGCCGCCTGGTCGTCAGCCCGACGAGGACCATGAACACCGGGATCAGCGGCAGCGTCAGCGCGATGGTGACCGCCGCCAGCAGGTCGGCCGGCAGCACGACGGCGAGCACGGCGAACGGCACGATCACCGCCAGCACCAGCTGCGGCAGGTATCGCGCGAAGTAGCCGTCGAGCGCGTCCACCCCGCGGGTCGCGAGCGTGGCCAGCTCGCCGCTGCGCTCCCCCGACAGCCACCCCGGCCCGAGCCGCACCGCGTGGTCGAGCAGCCGGGTCCGCAGCTGCGACTTGACCGCGGCCGAGGCGCGGTGCGCCGCGACCTCCTGCGCCCAGGACACCGCCGCCCGCCCGGTGACGACGAGCGCGAGCAGCAGCAGTGGGGTGCGCAGGTCCGCGAGGCCGGCGCCGTCGAGGAACGCCCGGCTGATCGCCGTCGCGAGCAGCGCGGCCTGCGCCACGACGAGGCCGGCGGTGGCGACGCCGAGCGCCACACAGGCCGTGAGGTACGCCCGGCTGCCCCCGGCGTACCTCACGAGTCTCGGGTCGAACGGCCTCACGTAGGGGCGCCCTGCTCCTGGCCGCTGCGGGGGGTCGGCACCGTCGGCACCGAGACCGGCGGGATGTGCTCCACCCCGATCCGCTTGCGGAACACCCAGTAGGTCCAGGCCTGGTAGCCGAGGACCACGGGCGTGAAGACGACCGCCACCCAGGTCATGATCTTCAAGGTGTACGGCGTGGAGCTGGCGTTCTCGGTGGTCAGGCTGAACGCCTCGTTCGTCGACGACGGCATGACGTCCGGGTAGAGCGCGAGCATCAGCGTCGCCACCGCCGTGGCCAGCGTCACGGCCATGCCCAGGAACGCCCAGCCCTCGCGTCCCCTGCGGTTCGCGCCGAGCGCCGCGACCAGTGCCACCGCGGCCACCGTCGCGGTGACCGCGGTCGACCACTTGCCGTGCTCGACCTGGGTCCAGACCAGGAAGGAGGCCGCGACCACGACCGCCACGAGCCCGATCCGCGCGGCCAGCGCGTTGGCCCGGGCGCGCACGTCACCGGTCGTCTTCAGGGCGAGGAAGACCGCGCCGTGCAGGGCGAACAGCGTGAGCGTGGTGAGGCCGCCGAGCAGGGCGTAGGGGTTGAGCAGGTTGAAGAAGCCGCCGGTGTACTCGTGCTGTGCGTCGATCGGCACGCCGCGCACGATGTTGCCGAAGGCGACGCCCCAGAGCAGCGCGGGCACGAAGCTGCCGACGATGATCGCCAGGTCCCATCGGGCCCGCCAGCTCGCGTCGTCGACCTTGCCGCGGAACTCGAACGCCACGCCACGCACGATGAGGGCGACGAGGATGAGCAGCAGCGGCAGGTAGAAGCCGCTGAACAGCGTGGCGTACCACTCGGGGAAGGCGGCGAAGGTCGCGCCGCCGGCGACGAGCAGCCACACCTCGTTGCCGTCCCAGACCGGGCCGATCGTGTTGATCATGACGCGGCGCTCGGTGTCGTCGCGGGCCAGGACGGGCAGCAGCATGCCGACGCCGAAGTCGAAGCCCTCGAGGGTGAAGTAGCCGATCCAGAGCACGGCGATCAGCGTGAACCAGACGGTGGTCAGCTCCATGGTGGTCTCCTCGCGGCCGTCAGTAGGCGAAGGCCAGCGGGCGGTCGGTGCCCTCCGCGCTGTCGTCGGGGCCGGCCGGTGGCAGCTCGTCTGCTCCCGCGCGGATGTAGGTGAGCATCAGGCGCACCTCCACGACCGCGAGTGCGGCGTACAGGAGGGTGAGCACGGTC
>DASVBJ010000015.1:0-7966 GCA_036375895.1 Actinomycetes bacterium
CCATCGATGGCCGTTCCGTGCATGCCCAGGAAGGCGTCCAGCGGCTCGACGACCCACGGGTCCAGCGGCAGCCGGCGTCCCGCCTCGGCGCCCGGCAGCTGCTCGAAGGCCACACCCGCGTCGTGGTCCCAGAGCACGTCCAGCCCGAGCCGCGCGCCGTCGACGTCGCGCGTGACCACAAGCCGCGTCGGTGGGAGCTCGAGCCCGTGCTCGAGCGCCTGCAGGCAGCGCACCGCGGCGCCGTCGGGCCGCGCCGCCCGCTCGGCCGTGAGCGCGGCGGCGACCGCGGCCGTCGTGCTCGCCGCCGCGGCCGGCGCGCTCCTGCCCGCGGCCGGAGGTGGTCAGCGGCTTCAACGGCTCGCCCGGCCCGACCGCGGTCCTGGCCGGCCCGGCGGCGGCACGGGACGGGAGCGCACCGGGTCAGCAGTGGTCGCGGGGCCGGGCGGCGCCGGCTGGCTCGTGGGCCTGCTGGTCGCCGGGGCCGTCATCGTGGTCAGCCGGCTGGTGATCGCGGCGCTGCTGGCCGGAGGGCTGGTCGCGGCGGTCCTCGTCGGCTGGCAGCGCCGGCAGGACCGCCGCCGCGCGGTGGCGTGCCGCGCGAACGTGGTCGAGCTCTGCCAGGCGATGGCCGCCGAGCTGCGGGCGGGTGCCGATGCCCGCGCGGCGCTGCTGGCGGCGGTGGCGGGGCTCCCGGCGTCGAGGACCGATCCGGTGTTCGGCCGGCTCGCCACCGTGGCGGCCGCGCCGTACGGCGAGGTGGCACCCGAGCTCGCGGCGCTCTCGCGAGGCGAGGGCGCCGGCGGCCTCGCCGACCTGGCTGCCTGCTGGCGGGTCAGCGAGCGCTACGGGAGCGGCCTCGAGCCCGCCCTCGCGCGGCTGGCGAGTGCGCTGCGCGCCGACGAGCAGGTGCGCCGGGAACTGACTGCCCAGCTCGCCGGGCCGCGTGCCACGGCCGCGCTGCTCGCCCTTCTGCCCGTGGTGGGGGTGGCGATGGGCTGGGCCGTGGGTGCAGACCCGCTGCGCGTCCTCCTGCGCACCGGTCCGGGTCAGGCCGGCCTGCTGGTCGGCGCCGCGCTGGACGTCGCCGGGCTGCTCTGGACCAGCCGGATCGCGCGGGCGGTCGAACCGCGATGAGCGCGGCCCTGCCGCGATGAGGGCGACCGCTGAGGTGCTTGCCTGCGCGGCGCTGACAGCTGCCGGCGTGCTGGTCGGCGCCGGCGGCAGCCGGGGCCTGGCTCGACGGCGGCTGCGCGACGTCATGAGACCGCCGGTCCGCGCGGCCACGGGGTCGGGGGACGTCGTGGTGGCCGGCCCGTCCCACGCAGGACGGTCGGGTGCGCCCGGTCGGCAGACGCCGGGTCCCGCGGTCAGGATCCGGGCGGCCGGCACGTGCGCTGCCGTCGCGACCGTTCTGCTGGGGCTGGGGGCCGGTGCAGGCCCGGTCTGCGGGGTGCTGGCCGTCGGCGCGGCGACCTGGCTCTGGGGCGGACGTTCGGCGCGGGGGGTGCGTCGTGACGAGGCCCGGGTGCGGGCAGATCTCCCGCGCGCCGCTGACCTGCTGGCGGCGTGCCTGGAGGCCGGCGCCGCGCCCGGCGAGGCGCTCTCGGTCGTGGCCGAGGCGGTCGGTGGGCCGCTCGGGGGACGGCTGGCCGCCGTCTGTGCAGTCCTGCGGGTCGGCGACACCGTCGAGGCGTGGCGGGGGGTCGAACCGGGGGATCCGCTGGCTCCCGTCGCGAGGGCGTTCGTGCGTGCGGCGGCCACCGGGGCTCCCCTCGCCGAGGCGGTCGCGCTGGTCGCCGAGGAGCAACGGCTGTCTCGTCGCTGGGCGGCCGAGGCCGCGGCGAGGCGGGCGGGTGTGCTGGCCGTGGCTCCGCTGGCCGTCTGCTTCCTGCCCGCGTTCGTGCTGGTCGGGGTGGCTCCGATGGTGGTCGGGACCGCAGCCGTCGTGCTGGGTGGGCTGCACTGACTGTCCCCAGCCCGCTGGACTGTGCGGATGTCAACAGATCGCGGGCCGGCGCCGTCGCCGGGTCAGTGGCGCCACGACGCTGGGAGAGGTGACCGGCACCGGGCCGGTCTCGCCGGCCCCTCGCCCGGGCCGGTCTCGAACGAGGAGGTCCAGACATGCGATCACGACTCGCGACCCTGCGCCGCGCGGACCGGGGCATGACCACCGCGGAGTACGCCGTGGGCACCGTCGCCGCCTGTGGGTTCGCCGGGGTGCTGTTCAAGATCCTGACGAGTGACCAGGTGCTGAAGCTTCTCACCGATGTGATCAGACGGGCCCTGACCGTGACCTTCTGAGGCGGCCGGGTGGCCGCGCGGCGGTCGGTCGACCGGATCCGGCGTGATCGGCGTCCGTGCGCGCCGATCCGGTGCGAGCGTGGCTCGGCCACGGCCGAGACGGCGGTGCTGCTGCCGGCGCTGGCCGTGGCGCTCGCGGTGTCCCTCTGGGGGCTGGGTGTGGTGGGCGACCAGCTCCGCTGCATGGACGCCGCCCGCACCGCCGCGAGGGCCCTGGCCCGCGGCGAGCCGGAGCCGCTCGCCCGGCAGGCAGCGCTCGAGGCCGCACCCGACGGAGCCCGGGTCGGCGTGTCACGTCACGGCGGGCTCGTCGTGGTCGAGGTCGTCGTCAGGGCCGAGCCGCTGGGGCGGTGGGCGGTCGGCTCCATCGACCTCCGCAGCAGAGCCGTGGCCGCGGCCGAGGAGCCCTGAGGTGGCTCGGCGCGCCCGCCGTCGGCCGCGTGATCTGGGCAGCGCCGCGGTGTGGGTGGTCTGCGCCTGCCTCACCGTCTGGGTGGCGGCGGGAGCCGCCCTCTCGGTCGGCGCGGCCGTGGTCGGCCGTCACCGCGCCTCCGCAGCGGCCGATCTGTCGGCGCTGGCGGCGGCTCGGCGGCTGCTCGCAGGTGACCCGGCCGCCTGCCGGGTGGCCGCCCGGGTCGCGGCGGCGGACGGGGCGACCCTCCGGTCCTGCCGTGTCGGTCCGAGCGACGTGGAGGTCGTCGTCGAGGTCCCCGTGGCGAGGGTGCTCATGCCGGTGCCGCCGGCCCGCGCGCGGGCGCGGGCCGGCGGCAGCCAGGTCCAGGGGTCCGTCAGCCGGTAGCCGGCCGGCGGTCGGGAGCCTCGATCCAGGGGACTGTGGGGTCGGCCGGTACCCCCGCTGGCGGTCAGGGCCGGGGACGGCGCCCGTGGTCGTCGGCGTACTGCCGGTCCGCAGTGTCCTGGCGGAGATCGATGTGCGTGCTGTCGGCGCCCCGGCCGTCGGCCGTCGTGGTGTCGCGGCGGGTGCCGTAGAACCCGGCGCCCGGGCCCGAGAGCTGCTCGGCGAGCCGCTCGTTCTCGGCGCGCAGGGCGGTCCGCTCCTCCTCGAGCCGGGCGACCGAGTCGTGGTGCCGCTCGCGCAGCTCCCTGCGCTCGGCGCGGCGGCGCCGGGCCCGACCCATCGAGGACTGCAGCGCCCAGGCGCCGACCATGAACAGCAGCATGGTGGCGGCCCCGGCGAAGAACACCCCGGCCACCGTCGTGTCGGTGGACCGGCCGAGGACCTCCACCGTGACTGGGTCGCCGCCGTCGTAGACGGCGCCGACGGTGATGCCGACGGCGGCGAGGATCAGCAGCAAGCCGATTAGCAGCATGACGGGCTCCCTTCGAGGTCCTGTTTCTGCCCCGCCCGCCCGGCGATTATGCACGTTTCGTCAACGCCGCTGGCGGGGCGTGAGCCCAGGGGTCAGGGCACGTCCCGCAGCACCACGTCCAGCAGGCGCACGGCGCCGGCCTTGTCCAGGGGGTCGTTGCCGTTGCCGCACTTGGGCGACTGCACGCACGAGGGGCAGCCGTCCGAGCACTCGCAGGCCGAGATCGCCTCGCGGGTCGCCCGCAACCAGTCGGCTGCCGTCGCGAAGCCCCGCTCGGCGAAGCCGGCCCCGCCCGGGTGGCCGTCGTAGACGAAGACGGTGGTCGCCCCGGTGTCCTGGTGCATGGCCGTCGAGACGCCGCCGATGTCCCACCGGTCGCAGGTCGCGAACAGCGGCAGCAGGCCGATCGAGGCGTGCTCGGCGGCGTGCGCGGCGCCGGGCACGTCCGCCCACTCCAGCCGGGCGTCGGCGAGCACCGACTCGTCCACGGTCCACCACACCGCGCGGGTCCGCAGCTCACGAGGTGGCAGGTCCAGCGGCTCCTCGCCGAGCACCTCGCCGGTGACCGCCCGCTTGCGCAGGAAGGACACGACCTGATTGGTGACCTGCACGGTCCCGAACGCCAGGCCGGTGCGTCC
Organism: Actinomycetes bacterium; assembly: GCA_036375895.1. Lineage (GTDB taxonomy): Bacteria > Actinomycetota > Actinomycetes > JACCUZ01 > JACCUZ01 > DASVBJ01. Next base: position 4,271 of record DASVBJ010000015.1, read on the forward strand.
CCACCGCCGCTCGGTGCTGGTCTCGAGCACCCGGATGTCGGTGACGTCGCGGGCGAAGGTCGTGTAGTCCGGGTCGGCACGCTCGAGCAGGGCCAGGTGCTCGGCCAGATCGAGGTCGCGCACCAGGTAGGTCTCGCCCTGGTGCACGTAGACCGCGCCGGCGTGTGCCGTCGCGTGGGCCGCGCCCGCGTCGACCGTGCCGAGCAGGCGTCCCGTGTCCTCCTCGACGAGGCGCACCGGGTGCCCACCGGCGCCGCGGATGTCCGCCTGGTCGGTGGCCCTCTCCCGCCGGGTCCAGAACAGGCCGGCCGGGCGTCGGCGCAGCAGCTGCCGCTGCACGAGGTGCTCGGCGACCTCCGCGGCGGCCGGCCCGAACCGCACCAGGTCATCGTCGGTCAGCGGGAGCTCGGCCGCGGCGGCGCACAGGTGCGGAGCCAGCACGTAGGGGTTGTCCGGGTCGAGCACGGTGGTCTCGACCGGTCGGCCGAAGAGGGCCTCCGGGTGGTGCGTCAGATAGGTGTCCAGGGGGTCGTCACGGGCGACGAGCACGGCGACCGCGCCGGTGCGGCCGCGCCCGGCCCGGCCCGCCTGCTGCCACAGGGAGGCGCGGGTCCCGGGGTAGCCCGCCAGCAGCACCGCGTCGAGACCCGCGATGTCCACGCCGAGCTCCAGCGCGTTGGTCGAGGCGACCCCGAGCAGGTCGCCGGCCTGCAGCGCCCGCTCCAGCTCGCGGCGCTCCTCGGGCAGGTAGCCCGCCCGGTAGGCCGCGACCCGCCGGGACAGTCCCGGCTCGACCTCGTCGAGCAGGCGGCGCGCGGTCATGGCGACGGTCTCGGCCGCCCGCCGCGACCGCACGAAGGCCACGGTGCGCACGCCGTCGGCGACGAGGTCGGCCAACAGGTCGGCGACCTCGGCGGTCGCGGCCCGGCGTACCGGTGCCCCGCGCTCGCCCGGCAGCTCGGTCAGCGGTGGCTCCCACAGGCCGAAGACCGTCTCCCCGCGCGGCGAGGCGTCGTCGTCGACGGCGGCCACGTCGTGCCCGACGAGCCGGCTCGCCGACCGGCTCGGCTCGGACACGGTCGCGCTGGCCAGGACGAACGTCGGCGCGCTGCCGTAGTGCGCGCACACCCGCTGCAGCCGGCGCAGCACCGTCGCGACGTGCGACCCGAACACCCCGCGGTAGTGGTGGCACTCGTCGACCACGACATAGCGGAGGTTCCGCAGGAACCCGGACCACCGACCGTGCCCGGGCAGCACCGAGTGGTGCAGCATGTCCGGGTTGGTCAGGACGTACGACGCGTGCCGCCGGATCCAGTCGCGCTCCTCGGTCGCCGTGTCACCGTCGTACGTCGCGGCCCGCACGCCCAGCCCCAGCTCCTGCACGGCCCGCAGCTGGTCGGCGGCCAGCGCCTTCGTCGGCGCGACGTAGAGCGTCGTCGGCGGGCGCAGGGTCGCGGCGGTGACCGGGCCGCCCGCCTCGGACGACCCGCCGTCGAGTGCGGCGGTCAACGCCGGCAGCAGGTAGGCCAGCGACTTGCCCGACGCGGTGCCGGTCGCCAAGACGACGCTCCGCCCGCTGCGCGCGAGCTCGGCCGCCTCGACCTGGTGGCGCCACGGCTCGTCGACCCCGGCGGCGCGCAGCGCGGCGACCAGGCCGGGATGCACCCATGCCGGCCACGGACGGTGCTCGCCGGTGCGGGCCGGGACCACCTCGACGTGGGTCAGCCGGTCGCGCCGGCCGGGCACCTCCAGCAGGGCGGCGAGGGTGGCGGCCGGGTCGCGGGGCGGTGGCCGGCGAGCGCGCCCCGGCGGCTCTGGGCGGGGCTCCGGCACGTCCGGAAGTGTGCCACTAGAGCCTGACCACCCTCCGGGATGGTTGAATGCCCACGGCGTGGCACCCGGCCGCGCAGATCTCGATGCGTTCGTCGGCTTCGCGCAGGAGGACTTGTGGACCTGTCTCTCTCGACCCGCTCTGAGGGTGACCGCACCGTTGTCGAGGTTGGTGGCGAGATCGACGTCTACACCGCGCCGCGTCTGCGTGAGCAGCTCGTCGACCTGGTCGCCGACGGCAAGTACCACCTGATCGTCGACATGGAGCGGGTCGACTTCCTCGACTCGACCGGTCTCGGTGTCCTCGTCGGCGGCCTCAAGCGCGTGCGCGCCCACGACGGCTCGCTGCGCCTCGTCTGCACCCAGGAGCGCATCCTGAAGATCTTCCGGATCACCGGGCTCACCAAGGTCTTCCCGATCCACTCCTCGGTCGACGAGGCGGTCAACGCTTCAGAGTGACCCTCCGGTCGTCGAGCTGAGGAAGGTGAGCGTGGCAACGGTCGAGCTCAGGTTCAGCGCTCTCCCCGCGCACGTGCGGACCGCTCGGCTGGTCGCCGCCGCCGTGGCGCGCCGCTCGGGCGTCGACGAGGCGATCCTCGACGAGGTGCGTCTCGCCGTCGGTGAGGCCTGCTCCCGTGCCGTGCACCTGCACCGGCGCCACTGCCCCGACCGCCCGGTGATGGTGACCCTCGTCGACGACGAGAAGTCGTTCCGGGTCTCGGTCGCGGACGAGGCGCCGCAGGCAGACGGCGACACGGACTCCGGCTTCGCCGAGCTCACCGAGTCGGCCGACCTCGATCAGGACCCCGTCCCCCCGGGCGTGGGCCTCGCCGTCATCAGCGGGCTCGTCGACGACGTCGCGGTCGAGTCCGGCCGTGACGGCGGCGTCGTCGTGCGGATGAGCTGGCCCACCTCCGCCTGACGCCCCCAGGGGTGGCCCGGGGTGGCCGGGTGTTCCGAGGCTTTGTACACTCCGGCCCAGCCGGGCGGACTCGGCGCCTGACGTTGTTTCGCGGGGTTCAGTCCGCATCCCTAGCCTTTCCAGTGGTCAGGGTGTCCCGCGCGCCCACCGTCTAGGAGGACGTATGTCCGGGCTGACTCTCGCCGCTGAAGGCGGGGCGCTCGATCTCAGTGGTGCCAACCAGAGCTACGTCGTCATGGTCGCCGTGATCGCCCTGGTGGCGCTCGGCTTCGCCATGGCGCTGGTCAAGAACGTCCTGGCCGCCGGCCAGGGCACCGACAACATGCGGAACATCGCCGCCGCCGTCCAGGAGGGCGCGGCTGCCTTCCTCACCCGGCAGTTCAGGACGCTGGCGGCCTTCGGCGTCCTCGCGCTGGTCCTGCTCTCGCTGCTGCCGGCCGACTCGGCGTCGATCCGGATCGGGCGGTCGCTCTTCTTCCTCCTGGGCGCGTCGTTCTCGGCGTTCATCGGCTACGCGGGCATGGGCCTGGCGACCCGCGCGAACGTGCGCGTCGCAGCCGCGGCCCGCGAGGCGAACGGCGCGGCCAAGGCCATGCAGATCGCCTTCCGCACCGGCGGCGTCGTCGGCTTCATGACGGTGGGCCTCGGCCTGCTCGGCGCCGCCGCGGTCGTGCTCATCTACCAGGGCGACGCGCCGACGGTGCTCGAGGGCTTCGGCTTCGGTGCCGCCCTGCTCGCCATGTTCATCCGGGTCGGCGGCGGCATCTTCACCAAGGCGGCCGACGTCGGCGCCGACCTGGTCGGCAAGATCGAGCAGCACATCCCCGAGGACGATCCGCGCAACGCCGCCACCATCGCCGACAACGTCGGTGACAACGTGGGCGACTGCGCGGGCATGGCCGCGGACCTGTTCGAGTCCTACGCCGTCACGCTGGTCGCCGCGC
>DASVBJ010000026.1:0-18671 GCA_036375895.1 Actinomycetes bacterium
GGCTGCCCGACGCGGCCAGGCCGTCGCCTTCCGACCTCGCCGTCGCCCGCGCCCTGCTGGGCCACGACGGCGGCGCGCTCTCCTGCACCGTGGGCCTGCACCGCGCGACCCGCGGCCTGCCGCGGCAGTCCCCCGGCCCGATCGGCCTGACGGCCCGCGCCGACGCGGTGCGCCGCGAGTTGCGTGCGGTCTTCGGCAAGCAGACGCTCGGCGGCTTCGACCCGCGCGGCGTGACGAGCGGTCACACCGACGGCTCGGCGCACTACGAGGGGCGGGCCATCGACGTTTTCTTCCGGCCGATCAGCGCGGCCAACCAGCGCCGCGGCTGGGCTGAGGCGCAGTGGGCGGTGGCCCACGCCGAGAGGCTCGCGGTGGCGACGGTCATCTTCGACCGGCGCATCTGGTCGGCGGGCCGGTCGGCGGCCGGCTGGCGCGACTACCGGCACCCTGACGGGCCGACCGACAACCCGATCCTGCTGCACGAGGACCACGTCCACGTCGATGTGATCAGGGGCCGGTAGGCAACGGCCTGTGAAGATCACCAGCGACCTTGTGTCAGGACACGCCGGCGTGTCGCCGCAACAAGGTCACTGACGATCTTGCGGTCGGCCGGAGCCTACGCGGCTGCGAGCCTCGCCGCCGCCGTCGCGATCCGCTCGTCAGTGGCGGTGAGCGCCACCCGCACGTGCCGCGCTCCGGCCGGTCCGTAGAACGACCCCGGCGCAACGAGGATCCCGAGCTCGGCCAGCTGCTGCACCGACGCCCAGCAGTCGTCGCCACGGGTCGCCCACAGGTAGAGCCCGGCCTCCGAGTGGTCCACCCGCCAGCCCGTGGCCTCGAGCCCGGCCTTCATGACTCGGCGCCGCTCGGCGTACCGCGCCTTCTGCTCCGCGACGTGGTCGTCGTCCGCGAGTGCGGCCACCGTCGCCGCCTGCACCGGCGTGGGCATCATCATCCCCGCGTGCTTGCGCACTGCGACGAGCTCGCGCACGAGCGCCACGTCGCCGGCGACGAACGCCGCGCGGTAGCCAGCCAGGTTGGACTGCTTGGACAGCGAGTAGACGGCGAGCAGCCCGTCGTGCGAGCCGCCGCACACGTCGGGGTGCAGCACTGACACCGGCTGGGCGTCCCAGCCGAGCTCGGCGTAGCACTCGTCGGAGGCCACCACCGCGCCGCGCTCGCGGGCCCAGTCGACGACCTTGCGCAGGTGCTCGACCGGCAGCACCCGGCCGGTGGGGTTCGACGGCGAGTTGACCCAGACCAGCCGCACCCGCTGCGGGCCGACCGCGGTCAGGCCGTCGGTGGCCACCGGGGTCGCACCGGCAAGGCGGGCGCCCACGTCGTACGTCGGGTAGGCGATCTCGGGGTGGACCACGGTGTCACCCGGGCCGAGGCCGAGCAGCGACGGCAACGAGGCCACCAGCTCCTTGGACCCGACGGTCGGCATCACGCCGGCGGGGTCGACGGACGGCACGCCGCGGCGGCGGTCGAACCACGCCGCGACCGCCTCGCGCAGGGCGGGTGTGCCGTAGGTCAGCGGGTACCCCGGCGCGTCGGCCGCGGCGACCAGCGCCTGCCGGACCACCTCGGGTGTCGGGTCGACGGGCGTGCCCATCGAGAGGTCGACGACGCCGTCCGGGTGGGCGCGGGCCTTCTCGGCGTACGGCGCGAGCGTGTCCCAGGGAAACTCCGGAAGGCGGGCGGAGACGCGCCCCACCCGCCCGCCAGCGGCCATGTCGGTCAGTGCTCGACGTCCTGGTTCTGCGGGGGCAGCGCCGCGATCAGCGGGTGGTCCTTGTCGATCTTGCCGAGCTTGGAGGCGCCGCCGGGCGAGCCGAGGTCGTCGAAGAACTCGACGTTCGCCTTGTAGTAGTCCTTCCACTGCTCGGGGGTGTCGTCCTCGTAGAAGATCGCCTCGACCGGGCAAACCGGCTCGCAGGCGCCGCAGTCGACGCACTCGTCGGGGTGGATGTAGAGCATCCGGTTGCCCTCGTAGATGCAGTCGACGGGGCACTCCTCGACACAGGCCTTGTCGAGGATATCGACGCACGGCTGCGCGATGACGTAGGTCACGGTCGGTTCCCTCCGGGAAGTGGTCGAACCAGCAGGGCGCATCGCCCGGTGCCTAGTATCGCGCCCGGGAACATCGATTGCGGCAAGGGGGCGCACCTCATGCTCGGCCACGACGACGTCGGCGCGCGGGTGAGCGTGCGCCGTCGACTGCCCGGAGGCGGGTTCACCGACGTCGTGGGTCACCTCGTGTCCTGGCGGGACGGGGTCCTGCGGGTCCGCCGGGCCGACGGCGAGGAGGTCGACGTGGACGAGTCGTCGGTGGTCGCCGGGCGCCCGGTGCCGCCCGCCCCGCCTCGCCGCCGCCCCGGCGTACCGCACGTCAGCCCGGCCGACATGCAGCGGATCTGCAGCGCCGGCTGGCCCGCGCGGGAGGTGGAGCCGCTCGGTGACTGGCGCCTGCGGGCGCACGGCGGCATCACCGGGCGGGCCAACTCGGTGATGGCGGTCGGCGACCCCGGGATGCCGCTCGACGAGGCGCTGCGCCGGGTGCAGGCGTGGTACGCCGACCGGGGGCTGCCGCCCCTCATGCAGCTGCCGGAGGCCGACCAGCTCGACGCCGAGCTGGCCCAGCGCGGCTGGAACAAGGACCACGTCACGATCGTGCAGACCGCGCCGGTCGCGGCGACGCTGGCGCTGCTGCCGGAGCGCGCCGACCTGGCCGCGGTGGTGGAGCCGGCACCGTCCGAGACCTGGCTCTCGCTCATGCACGACCTCGACGAGGGCGACCCCGACGCGCACGTCGCGATCCTCACCGGCCCCCCTGTCGTGGGCTTCGTCACCGTCCTCGAGGACGGCGCGCCGGTCGGCATCGGGCGCACCAGCATCGAGGGTGAGTGGGCAGGGGTCACGTCGGTGGACGTGGCGCCGGACCGCCGTCGGCAGGGCATCGGCCTGGCCGTGATGCGTGCCCTGCTGTCGTGGGCGGGCGACCAGGGGGCACGGGCCGCCTACCTGCAGGTACGGGCTCTCAACACGCCCGCACTGGCGCTCTACGAGCGGCTGGGCTTCGTCACCCACCACCCCTACTGCTACCGCTCGCTGCGACCGGCCTGACCCCCGAGCGCCCCCGGCACAGCCGTCGTCGCGGGCTGACCCGCGGTCAGTCGGCGGTCGACGTCGGCGTCGGGGTGGGCGACGGGGTGGCCGTAGGGGACGTCGTACGCCGTGGGCCGGTGGCGCCGCAGACGATGCGGTCCTCGGGCTGGTACACGGTGTGGAAGCGTTCGGTGCGGACCGGGGTCCCGCCGCGGTAGAGCGCCCGCGTCACGTCGACCGCGAACCCCTCGACGCCGTCCTGCTTGACGCAGTCGCCGGGCTTGGTGCCCAGGGGACGCGGGTCGTAGATGGTCTTGAACGGCTTGACCTGGCTGCGCGCGGACTTGCCGGCACGGACCTCGCTCCACACCTTGGTGCCCCACATGCGCACGGTCACCGAGCTGTTCGTGTACGCCGTGGTGACGAAGATGCCGTGCCCGGAGTCGTTGCGGAACCGCAGATCCTTGGCGCCCCAGGCGACCGTGGCCTCCCGGCCCTCCGGGTAGCGGCTGATGTAGAAGCTGTGCGGGTGGTGCTCGACGTCATCGAGTCCGGCGAAGAACATCGCGTTGAACGTCGTCGTCGCGAGCTGCGAGACGCCGCCGCCGAAGTCGACCTCGAGCTTGCCGTGGTCGATGATGTAGCCGGCCGCGAAGCCGCGGGCCTCGGTCCGCTCCCCCACCTCACGGTTGAGGCTGAACTCGTCGCCCGGCAGGACCAGCGTGTTGTTCATCAGGTCGGCCGCCCGGTGGATGTTGACCAGGCGGGGCCGGAAGTTCGACGGGTAGTAGGTCGTGAACTGCGAGACGAGCTCGCGCACGCCGAGCGCCTGGGCCTCCGCTGTGGTCAGCGAAGGGTCGCTGACGTGCAGCGAGACCTCGGCCCGGCGCGCGTCGCCCTTCTCTGTGAGGACCGGCAGGACAGCCTTGGCGAGCTCACCAGCGTCGACGGTGCGGCCCTGGGCGGACGGTACGACGTGGGGCCGGCCGCCGACGATCCGGAAGGTCGCGTCGCGCCCTTGGACCTCGAGCGGGGCGATCTCGGCCGCGATGTGCTCCAGCAGCCGGTGACCGTCGAGCGAGGGCTTCAGACGGTCGTTCTCGTCCGGCTTCAGCGAGAGGGCGGGTCCGATCAGCCGGGGCGGGACGACGGCCCGCTTGCCGTCGACGACCAGCGTCACCGGCGCAGACATCGCCGGCTCGGCGAACTCCTTGACGGCGCGGTCGACCTCCTCCTGCGTGACGTGCGGCTCGGTCAGCTCGGCGGGCAGCTCGATGGGCTCGGTCTGCTCGAGGTAGGACGATCTCAGCGCCTCGACCGCCCCCGGTCGGTCGAGGGTGCGCCCCTGCCCGGGAGGCACGGGCACGACCTTGGCGCCCTCGAAGCGCACGCCGCCCTCCACCGGCTTGCGGTCGGCCTTGTCGGCGAAGGTGTCCACCGCGGCCCGGAGCCGCTCCTTGTCCGCCGTGGTGACCGGGGCCACCTCGCCGCCGCCGAAGAAGCCGCGCACCAGGGTGACCGGGTTCCAGCTGCGGGCGCCGGCCGCGTCGAGCGTGGCGGGCACGTCCAGCCTGAGGCCCGCCTTCTTCGGGTCCAGGTGCAGGGTCTCGTCCCCCACCCGGACCGCGACGGGCCGCGCTGCGTCGTCGGCCAGCTCGCGGTTCAGCTTGGCCTCGGCGGCGGCGCGGGACATGCCGCCGATCTCGACGCCGCGGACCGTCGTACCGTCCGCGATGCCTCCGGAGGCCAGGTAGGCCAGCACCCAGAGCAGCAGAAGGCCGCCCGCGGCGCAGAGGCCGTAGAGGACGGCCCGCCGGTGCGGGACGCTCTCGGGCAGCAGGTTCTCGGGGAGGAGGGTCTCGGGCAGCACGAAGCCTCGTCGGTCGGGTGGGGGCTCGCCGGGTCGGCGGGGACCATGCTACGTGACGGTCCGGGGCGGCCCGTCAGCGCGTCCAGCGGCTACGAGAGCTCGCGGTAGTGGCTGCGGAAGTAGACCAGCGGTGCGTCGTCCGGCCCACCGATCTCGAGGTCCACCACCTGGCCGACCACGATGTCGTGGTCGCCGCCGTCGTAGACCGCGGTCGTGCGGCACTCGAGCCAGGCCAGCGCCGAGTCGAGCAGGGCCGCACCGGTGGCGGCACCGCGCCGGTGCGGGTACCGGTCGAGCTGGCCGTGCAGCGGGCGACCACGGGTGGCGAACCACTCGGCCGCCCGCCGGCCATGGTTGTCGAGGATCGACACCGCCCAGTTGCCCGACTCCAGCACCGCGTCGTGGAAGCGGGCCTCCTTCTCGACGCACACCAGCACCAGCAGCGGCTCGAGCGAGACGGACGTGAAGGCGCTCGCCGTCATCGCGTGGTCGACTCCGTCGACCACGCACGTGACGACCGTGACGCCCGTGGCGAACCGGCCGACGGCCTTGCGGAAGGCGTCGGTGTCGAGGGGCAGCTCGGCCGGCTGGTCGCCGGCGGCGGAAAGCGACATCGCCGCCGACACTACCTCCGGGCGCGCGCCACCTCAGGCGTGGGTCGCTCCCTGTGCGCCGAAGAGCCTGGCGTTGCTGATGACGACCGCCGCCGGCTGCTCCACCAGCCGCAGGGTGTTCAGTGACGCCTCGCCGAAGGCGTTCTTGGTGGCGCTGGACAGCGCCAGGCAGCCCACGACCCGGCCGCCGGTGCGCAGCGGCATGGACAGGAACGTCGCCATCCGGCCTTCGTCGTCCAGGCCGAGCAGGCCGTTCGCGTCGGCCACCCGTGACACCAGGTCGTTCACCATCACCGGGGTCCCGGTGACCTGCGTCGCGGCGTCGGCGATCGCGCCGAAGAACTCGGTGTACTGCTGCTGGGAGCTCTCCCGGGCGACGGTGAGGTAGGTCACCCGGTCGTCGAGCATGCAGACCGCGGCCAGGTCGTAGTCGACGATCCGGCCCAGGACGCCGAGCACGGCGGCGACGGTCTCCTCGAAACCGTGCACGTCGGCGGCGATCTGGGTGACCTCGGCCGAGACCGATGCCTCGAAGAGCTTGCGGTCCAGCAGCTCGGAGACGCGGGCGAGCACCTCGTCGTCACCGAGCTCGACCGGGTCGGGTCGCAGCGGCGGGCGGCCGCCACGCTTCTCGTCGGCGACCCGCATCACGTCGCGGACCGCAGCGACCAGGTCCGGCGCCTCGAAGTCCTTGGTGAGGAACCGGTCGGCGCCGGTCTGCGCCCCCCAGTAGCGGTCGGAGGCGGCGTCGAGCGAGGTGAGCAGGACGATGGGGGTCTCCGCCGTCTGCCAGTCGTCCTTGAGCAGGCGGGCGGCGACGTAGCCGGAGAGGCGGGGCATCTGGACGTCGAGGATCACCGCGTCCGGCAGGGTGCGGAACGCCGCCTGCACGGCCTCGACCCCGTCCTCGGCGAACACGACCTCGAAACCCTCGCGCTCGAGCACCGAGGAGACGATGCGCCGCAGCGTCGGGCTGTCGTCCGCGATCAGCACGGTGGGCATCGGGTCCTCGTCTCGTCTACGCACGTGGCCGGTGACCGGCCGTCATCGTCCGACCAGGCGCCGGACCGTATCGATGAGTTCGGCCTGATCGAACTCGCTCTTGAGCAGGTAGGCGCTGGCTCCGGCGTCCAGGCCGGCATGCTGGTCGGCCGGGTCGCCGCGAGAGGTCATGATCACCACGGGTACGTCCTCCCAGCCACGGGTGCGCCGGATCGTGCGGGTCAGCGTGAACCCGTCCATGCCGGGCATCTCCACGTCGGACAGCACGAGGTCCACCGGCAGACCCTGCAGCCGGGCGGCGCCGTCGAGCCCGTCGACGGCCGTGACCACGTCGTAGCCCGCGCCCTCGAGGATGACCCGCTGCAGCTCACGCACGCCCACCGAGTCCTCGACCACCAGCACGCGTGGGCGCTCGCCCGGCCGCGCGCCCGCGGGGCCCTGCGTGGTACGCCGGCCGGCCGGCGCCGGCACCGCGGCCGAGCCGGTCGCCAGCTGGCGGACCGCGAGCTCGCGCGCGTCCAGCACGAGCAGGACGCTGCCGTCCCCGTCGATGGTCGCGCCCGCCACGGTGGGCAGCCGTCCGAGGAAGCCGCCGAGCTCCTTGACCACCATCTCCAGCTCGCCCTCGAGCTCGTCGACGGCCAGGCCGAGCAGGTCTCCGGCGGCGCTGTACTGCACGACGACGGCGGCCCGCAGGTCGCGCTGGCCGGGTACGTCGAGCACCTGGCCGAGGTCGACCAGCGGCACCGTCTGGCCGTGTCGGGTGAGCACCGGCACGCCGGCGAGCTCGTGCCGCTCGGCGCCGGCGAGCCCGAGGGTCTCCACGACCCCGGCCACCGGCACCGCGTACCGCTCGGAGCCGACCCGGGCGACGAGACAGCGGAGCACACCGAGGGTGACCGGCAGGGTGATGACGAAGCACGTGCCGGCGCCGGCCTCGGAGTGCACGTCGATCGTGCCGCTGAGGTCCTCCACGACGGTGCGGACGACGTCGAGACCGACGCCTCGCCCGGACGTCTCGGTCACCTCCGCCCTGGTGGAGAAGCCTGGGGCGAACATCACGTCGAGCAGGGAGGGCCCGCTCAGGGTCGACCCCTCCGGCAGCAGCCCGCGCGTGACCGCGGTGGCACGCAGCGCGTCCTCGTCGACGCCCCTGCCGTCGTCGGACACCTCGATCACGACGGTGGAGCCGGCCGCGCGCGCCGACACGGTCACGGTGGCCCGCGGCGGCTTGCCGGCCGCGACCCGCTCGGCCGGGGTGTCGCAGCCGTGGTCCAGCGCGTTGATGACCAGGTGGCGGAGGGAGTCGGCGACCGCGTCGAGCACCCGGGTGTCGAGCTCGACGTCCTCGCCGGCGAGCACCAGCCGGACGTCCTTGCCGCTGCGACCCGCCACCTCGCGCACCAGCTGGGGGAAGCCCGCGACCACCCGGCGTACGGGCACCATCGCCAGCCCCATCGCCCCGTCGCGCACCGCGGCCAGCCGGCCCTGCCCCTCCTCGGCGCGGGCCTGCAGCTCGCGGGTCGCCGCGGCCAGCTGGTCACCGAGGGCCACCAGCGCGTGCACCGCCTCGGTGACGGCAGCGGGGAGCGACGCGCCCTCGGCCGACGCCTGCGTGACGGCGTCGCGCAGTCCCCGGGCCAGGCGCAGCTGGCCGGCCGCGAGGCCCGCGAGCTCGCGCCCGTGCCCCGCCACCCGGCGTACGTCGAGCTCGGCCTCGCCGACGACGTCGACCAGGTCGTGCACCCGGCGGGTCGGGACCCGGATCGAGTCGCCGCCCCGGGGGCGACCCGGCTCGGGCTCGACCTCCTCCTCCTCGACCGGGGTCGCCAGCACCGGCACCGACACGGGCTCGTCGCCGGCGCAGGCCGCGTCGAGCGCCGCGACGAGAGCCCCGAGGTCGTCCGCGCCCACCGGGCGGTCCGCGCCCGGCAGGGCGCGCGAGATGCCGTCGGCGGCGACCAGCAGCAGGTCGACGAGGTCCTTGCGCACCGTGACCCGGCCGTCCCGAAGGGCGCCGAGCAGGTCCTCGGCGCGGTGGGCGACGTCCACGACGGCGTCGAGACCGAGCATCCGCGCCGAGCCCTTGACCGTGTGGGCGTCGCGGAAGAGCCCCGCGACGAGCTGGCGGGGGGAGGCGTGGTTCTCCAGCCGCAGCAGCCCTTCGCAGAGCGACGCGAGGCGCTCGTCGACCTCGGCACGGAACGTCGCGACCAGCTCGGGGTCGCTCGCCCAGCCCTTCATCGTCATGACACGCGGAACTGCTCGATCGACGAGCGCAGCTCGGCCGCCAGCACGTTGAGCTGGGCGGCCGCCGCCGCGGCCTGCTTGGAGCCCACGGCGTACTGCCGCGACACGTCGGAGACCTGCGTCATGGCCGCGACCACCTGGTCGGACGCCGAGCGCTGCTGCTGGGTGGCGATGGAGATCTCCTTCGCCGCGGTCGTCGTCTCGTCGACCATCCCGGAGATCCGTTCCAGCGCCTCGACCACCTCGCGCGCCAGCGCGGCACCGCCCTGCACCTCCTTGGCGCCCTCCTCGCTGGCGAGGATCGTCGCGTTGGTCTCGGCCTGGATCTCGGCGACGATCGCCTGGATCTGGCCGGCGGACTCCTGCGAGCGCTCGGCCAGCTTGCGCACCTCGGAGGCCACGACGGCGAAGCCGCGACCGTGCTCCCCGGCACGCGCCGCCTCGATCGCCGCGTTCAGAGCGAGCAGGTTGGTCTGGTCGGCGAGGTCGTCGATCACCTGCAGGATCCGCCCGATCTCGTGGCCCTTCTCCCCCAGCGACAGGGCACGGGTGGCGATGGAGTTGACGCGCTCGGCGATGGCGTCCATCGAGGCGACCGAGGTGGCGACGGCGCTGCGGCCGTCCTCGGCGTGCCGCAGGGTCTCGGCGGCGTAGCGCGCGACCGACTCGGCCGTGTCGGCGATCTGTGCCGCGGTCGCGGCCAGCTCCTCGATGGTCGACGTGGTCTCGGCGACCGCGGACGACTGCTGCGTGGCGCTGGCCGCGTGCTCCTCGGCGGTGGCGAGGAGCTCCCCCGCACTGGCCGTGATCTGCTCGCCACCGGAGCGGATCTGCTCGACCAGCAGCCGCAGGTTGACGAGCGTGTTGTTGAAGGCGGCGGTGAGCTCGGCGACGGTGGAGCTGGTCCCCTCCGCGTGCACCTGCACCGCGAGATCGCCTTCGGCCGCGCGCGACAGCACCGCCGACAGCTCGTCGAGCCGCTGACGCAGCTCGTCACGCTCGGTCTGGGCGGCCCGCCGCTCCTCCCACACCACGGCGACCAGCAGCCCGACGAACCCGGTGATGCCCGGCCCGGAGGGCAGCACCAGCATGAGTGCGCCGACGTGCTCGGTCGTCAGCTGGCCGTTGACGGCGACCGCCACCAGGTTGCCGACGGCGGCCAGCACGCCGACGCCGAGGCTCTGCCAGCGGGGCATCGACACCGCCGCGATGAGCAGCGGGGCGGCGTACAGCACCCAGTACGGCTCGTCCAGGCCGCCGGTCGTCGCCACCAGGCCGGAGACCCAGACCAGGTTGGCGACGACGAGGCCCGCCCGGTAGCCCTCGAGCCGTCCCCGCCCGCCGAGCATCCGGTCGCCGATCAGGGTGAGCGCGCCGAGCAACGCGGCACTGACCATCCCGACGGTGAGCCACAGCGCGGCCGCCATCGCCGAGAAGCCGGCGCCGCCTGCGACCTGGATCGTCACCGCCACCGCGGCGCCGAGCACGCTCACCGCGATGGTGATCGCCGACGCACGGTTCAGCATCTTCCAGAACTCCACCGAGGCCTCCCAGCCGCAAGCCAGACATGACGCGCACTCGTGGCATCGGGCGTGCCGGACCCCGGCTGTAGGGGCAGCGGACGGTCAGCTGCCGTGGCGGCGGCGGTCGAGCTGGTCACGCAGACCGAGCAGGGCCTGCACGTCGAGGACCCCGATCGGCCCGAGCGGGTCGGCCACCTGGCCACGGACCAGCCGGGTGGCCTGGGCGGAAAGGGTCGGCGGAGCCGGGTCGAGGCTGTCCAGCGGCACGTCGTACACCCCTGGGACGGCCTCCGCGACGAGGCCCGCGGTCACCTCGCCGTCCTGGACGACGAGCAGGCGGGCACTGGTCGCGAGGGGCGTGGTGGCCGCGCCGAGCAGCGACCGCACGTCGAGCACCGGCAGCATCCGGCCACGCCAGTTGGCCACTCCGGCGAGCCACGGCGGCGTGCCCGGCACGCGCGTCACCGTGGGGAGCGCGACGACCTCGGCGACCTCGTCCATGCCGACGGCGTAGCGGCAGCCGCCGAGCCGGAGCAGGATGCCGCCGGCCGGGCTGCGTCCCGGCGCGTCCGCGGGCCCGGCGGCCTCGGCGACGGGCGCCGCGGCGCCGACCTGACCCTCCACGACGGGTTCATCGACCGTCGCGGCTCGCTCCTGAAGGGGACGGCACCTCAGCCGCGGTGGGTACGCCGTACCTCGGGAGCCCGCCGTACGGCCACGCGACCGCGAGGCCCGCCAGCAGCAGCCCGCCGACGAGCCAGCCGTTGCCGAGCGCGCCCGCCGGGACGACGAGGTCTCCCTCGGGCCGGCGCGACGAGAGGGCCAGCACCGCGACCACCCAGCCGGCGGCCGCGAGGGCCGCGCCGCCGCGGCTGCGGCCGGCCAGCCCCGCGGTCGCGAACACCGCGAGGCTGAGCCCGAGCCCGAGCAGGAGGCCAACGGGCAGGCCCGCCCAGGTGAGCGCGTGCACGAACGACCCGAGCACGCCGGCCATCACGCCGAGCACGAGCCCGAGCAGGCCGAGGGCGACGCGGGTGGGCTTGGGCACCCGCACAGGCTACGCAGCGGCCGCCCGGGTCAGAGCGCCTGCCGGGGTGCTCCGTCGCGCAGGTCGATCGAGCGGGGCGCCGGTCCCGACGCCGCGGCGGCCTCGAGGACGTCGGTGATCTCCCTGCCGATCAGCTCGTGGCGCTCGAGCAGCGCGTCGCGCAGAGCCGCCACGAGGTGCTGGTTGGCGTCCAGCAGGCCCCGCACCACGACCTTCTGCTGCTGCAGCAGCTCCTCGACCCGGCCACGGCCCTGCGCGTCGCCGAGCACCCGGCCGACGATGTTGGTGTCCGAGAACGCGCTGTTCTGGATGGCCGCGTAGGACACGAGGGTCTCGGTCATGCCGCACGAGCCGACCATCTCCGCGGCCACGTTGGTCGCGTAGAGCAGGTCGCCGCCCGGGCCGGTGGACACGTCGCCGAAGAACAGCTCCTCCGCGCACTGGCCGCCCATCGCGATCTGGATCAGCGCGGTCATCTCCGCCCGCGACCGGGTGTAGACGTCGTCCCGGTCGCCGTGCGCCAGCAGGCCGAGCGCCTCCCGGCGCTTGACGATGGTGAGCACCTCGAGCCGCCGCTGCGGGGCGACCAGCCAGGCCACGGTGGCGTGCCCGGCCTCGTGGGTGGCGATGAGCCGCTTCTCGTGGTCGGTGTAGGCGACCGGCTGGCCCATGCCGACCTCCTCGACCAGCCGCGCCTTCTCGACGTCCGGCCAGCTCATGGCCTTCCGGTCACGACGCACCGCGTTGACCAGCGCCTCGTCGAAGAGGTGCTCGATCATGACGGGCGTGTAGCCCTGGGTCACGCCGGCCAGCGCGTCGCGCTTCTCCTCCTCGTCCAGCTCGGGCTCGTGCGCCTTCTGCGCGAGGAAGTGGTCGATGAGCACCCGCCGGCCGCTCTTGGCCGGCAGCTCGAAGGTCAGCCGGCGGTCGAACCGGCCGGGCCGCAGCAGCGCCGGGTCGAGGTTGTCGGCGCGGTTCGTGGCCGCGATGAGCAGCAGGTTGGTCGACGGCGGCTGCGGTCGGCGCAGCTGCCGGTGCGCCGGCAGGTAGAGGTTGACCCGGTCGACCAGCTTGGCCTGCAGCTTCTGCACGCCGGTGGGCTCGTCGAACGACTGCATCTGCACGAGCAGCTCGTTGACGACCCCTCCCACGCCCTCGGAGACGACCGAGGGGTTGACGACCCGTGCGGGCGCGGCCCCGGCGTACACCGCGGGCAGGCCCGTCAGCCCGCCGCAGTCCGGCGAGGACATGCGAGCGACCTGCGGCATCGGCGTGGCGCTGAGGCCGCCTCGGGCCATGGCGATCGCGTCGATCTCCTCGATGAAGCCGATCGCGCCGCCCTCCTGCCGGGCCGCCTTGCGCAGCGCCCGGAAGTAGGAGCGGATCTTGCGCGCCGTCGCGCCGTAGTACATCGACTGGAACGACGTCGCGGAGACGAAGAGGAACGGCACGCCGGCCTCCCGCGCCATCGCCTTGGCCAGGTAGGTCTTGCCGGTGCCCGGGGCCCCCTCGAAGAGCAGCCCCCGCCGGGGCGTGCCGCCCATCTCGGCGCGGAACGTCTTGTGGGCGAGGAACAGGTTCAGCGACCGGACCACGTCCTCCTTGATCGGGTCGATGCCCTTCACGTCGGCCAGCCGCGTGTCGATCTGCTCGGGTCGGTACAGGATGTGCGGCGACCGGCCGGCGACGAGGCTGCTGCCGACGAGCACGACGCCGAGCAGGACGAAGAAGAGGATCGGCGTGACGACGAGCCAGTCGATCGTGGGCAGCTGGAACAGGTTGACGGGGTCGCCGGCCAGGATGTGCGACCAGAGGTACGCCGTGGGCAGCCCCAGCCCGGCGACGACACCGAGCAGCCTGCGCCGTCGCAGCCGCTCGCGGCTCGCGCCGACGTCCGCGGCGTCGGCCCGCAGCGGCATGTCGAGCTCCGCCCCCGGCAGGACCGGCTCCTTGGTCTGCTGGTCGCTCACGGCCCCTCCAGGCGTCTCGGCGCGGGTCCCGCCGCCGAGGACGACCACCGGAGGTTCACCCGTTCGGGCTATCAGCCCTGGGCGGCCCGGTGCCGATGCATCGCTCGGCGACGAGTCTCTGCATCGGAGTCTCACCGGCCGACCGGCTCCCCCACCATGCCGCGGGCCGGTTTCACCCGGTTGCGAGGCCAGCGTCACCCGTTCGGCCCAGCGGGCCGCGGGGCGGACGGCGTGTCGTGGGTCCGCGCAGAGCGGCGGCTCAGTCCAGGCCGGCGAACAGGTCCTGCTCGCGGCCGTCCGCGTCGCGCTCCTCGACCGGGCCGGGCTCGCCGAGGACGAGGCTGAAGGCCTCGCGCCCCCACACCTCGTTGCCGAGGTTGTTGGACAGCGCGAAGAACGGGCCGTCGACCGTGATCTGGGTGGCGTGCGCGCGCATCGCCGCCAGCTTCGCGTCCACGAGGTCGCGCGCGTCGACGACCGCCGTGACCTTCTCGTCGGGCGTCCCGAAGGGCAGCTCCCCGTCCGGGTCGAGCCCCTCGAACGTCGTGGTGTCCCCCGCCTCCCGCAGTGACCGCAGGCTCTGCCGCCACCAGGACACCGGCAACGCCGTCCAGTAGACCTTGGCGACTTGCCACACAGGGCCCTGTCCGTACGCCGGGTCGGCCGCGAGCTCGACGGCCCGCATGGCCACGCGGTGTGCCTGGATGTGGTCGGGGTGGCCGTAGCCGCCGTTCTCGTCGTACGTCACGACGACCTGCGGCCGCACCTCGCGCACGACCTCGACGAGATGGCTCGCGGCCTCGTCGAGGTCGGCCCGCCAGAAGCAGTCCGGCCGGTCGTTGGTCGGCAGGCCCATCATCCCCGAGTCGCGGTAGCGGCCGGGCCCGCCGAGAAAGCGGAAGTCCTTGACGCCCAGCGCCTCCATCGCCGCGGCCAGCTCGCCGATGCGGTGCTCACCCAGGGCGTCGTGCGCGTCAGCCGCCAGGTGCACCAGGTCGGGCACCAGGACCTCGCCCTCCTCCCCCAAGGTGCAGGTGACCAGCGTGACGTGCACCCCCTGCGCGGCGTACTTGGCCATCGTCACGCCGGTGGTGATCGTCTCGTCGTCGGGGTGGGCGTGCACCAGCAGCAGCCGACGGCTCGAGTCCAGCAGGTCCATGGAGAACTCCTCCGCGGGGGAGGCCTGCTCCAGCACCGACTCCGCCTCGCGCAGCACCGCCTCCTCGGGGGTGGCGGGCCTGGCCTCCGGCTCCTCGGACAGCGGCCCGTCCGGCGTGGTCGTCATGGTCACCGACCCTATCGCCGGGCCGTCTACCTGACGGTCGCGCCGCCCGCCGTCGCCCAGCCCGGTAGGTTGCGCGGCATGTCTGCCACGGCCAGCCCCGACCACCCTGCCCGCGCCGAGTCGTTCCCGCGCCAGGCGGCCCGGACCCAGCGGTTCACCTGCGGGGCACCGAGGTCCCTCACCGTGACGGCCGACGGCAAGCGCGTCGTCTTCGTCCGCTCCCAGGGCGGCAGCGACCGGGTGGGCTGTCTCTGGGTGCTCGACCTCGCCGGCGACGGCGCCCCGCGCGAGCGGCTCGTGGCCGACCCGCGCGCCCTGCTCAGCTCGCAGGACGAGGACCTCTCGCCGGCCGAGCGGGCCCGCCGGGAGCGCTCACGCGAGGCCTCGTCCGGCGTCGTGGCGTACGCCGTCGACCGGGCCGGCGACGTCGCTGCGTTCGCGCTGTCCAGCCGGCTGTGGCTGGCCGACCTCGCCGCCGGTGGTGCTCGCGAGCTGCCGGCCACCGGTCCGGTGCTCGACCCCCGCCCGGACCCGACCGGCACCTGGGTGGCCTACAGCGGGGCAGGCGCCCTGCGCGTGACGAGGGCCGACGGGTCGGAGCAGCGGGTGCTGGCCGAGCCGGACGGCCTCGACGTCACCTGGGGGCTGGCCGAGTTCGTCGCCGCCGAGGAGATGGAGCGATACCGGGGCTACTGGTGGGCCCCGGACGGGTCCGCGGTGCTGGCCGCCCGGGTCGACGAGTCGCCCGTCCAGCGCTGGCACATCGCCGACCCGGCCAACCCGGCATCGGCCCCGGCGGAGGTCGCCTACCCGGCGGCCGGCACCCCCAACGCCGACGTGCGCGTGTTCGTCGTCGGGCTCGACGGCAGCCGCACCGAGGTCCGCTGGGACCGCGCGGCGTTCCCCTACCTCGTCACCGCGCACTGGAGCCGCCACGGCGACCCACTGCTGCTCGTCATGAGCCGCGACCAGCGCAGCTCGCAGACGCTGGGCGTCGACGTCGTGTCGGGGCGCACCCGGGTCCTTCAGGAGGACCACGACGACGTCTGGCTGGACGTGGTCACCGGCGTGCCGGCCTGGCTGCCGGACGGCCGGCTCGTCCGCACGGTCGAGCGGGCCGGTGCCCGCCGGCTCGTGCTGGGCGACAAGGAGGTCGACCTGGGCGCGGCTCAGGTGTCGCACGTCGTGGACGTCGGCGAGGAGGGCGTCCTCGTCGCGGGCACCGACGACCCCGTCGAGGCTCACCTGTGGCTCGTGGCGCCGGACGGTACGCCGAGCCGGCTGACCGGGCCGGGCGGCTACCACTCCGGCCTGACCGCAGGCGGCACGCTGGTTGTGGCCTCTCGCGGACCGGACCGCCCGGGGGTGGCGGTCGGCGTGTCCCGGCACGGCACGGCCGTCGCCGAGATCGCGTCGCTCGCCGAGGCGCCGGTCATCACGGCGGCTCCGCGGCTGATGACGGTCGGCGACCGTGGCCTTCGCGCAGGCGTGCTGCTCCCTCGCGACCACGTCCCGGGCACCCGGCTTCCCGTCCTCATGGACCCCTACGGCGGCCCCCACCACCAGGAGGTCGTCGCCGTGCACAACATGTGGCTCGAGCCGCAGTGGCTCGCCGACCAGGGCTTCGCGGTCGTCGTGGCCGACGGCCGTGGCACCGGCGGGCGTGGCCCCGAGTGGGACCGGGCGGTCCACCACGACTTCGCCGGCGTGACCCTGCAGGACCAGGTCGACGCGCTGCGCGCGGTCGCCGAGGCGCTGCCCGACCTCGACACCGACCGGGTCGCCATCCGCGGCTGGTCCTACGGGGGCTACCTCGCCGCGCTCGCGGTGCTGCGCCGGCCCGACGTCTTCCACGCCGCCGTCGCCGGGGCCCCGGTCACCGACTGGCGGCTCTACGACACCTTCTACACCGAGCGCTACCTCGGCCACCCCGACGAGCACCCGGACGTCTACGAGCGCAACTCGCTGATCGCCGACGCGCCGAGGCTCGAGCGGCCGCTCCTGCTCATCCACGGCCTCGCGGACGACAACGTGGTGGCTGCCCACACGCTGCGGCTCTCGTCGGCGCTGCTGGCCGCCGGCCGGCCCCACGACGTACTGCCCCTGTCCGGCGTCACGCACATGACGCCGCAGGAGGTGGTGGCCGAGAACCTGCTGCTGATGCAGGTGGAGTGGCTGCGCCGGGCGCTCGCCGCGCACTGAGCGGGGCAGGACCGCCCCAGCTCGGCCGCTTGGCCGCCCCCGCCGTCGCCCGACGACGCCGGGGTTAGAGAACGTCCTTGGACTCCGGGAAGTGGCAGGCGCTGAAGTGTCCGGGCTGGATCTCCAGCAGCTGCGGGACCTCTTCCTTGCACTTCTGCTGCGCCTTGTAGCACCGGGTGCGGAAGACGCACCCGGACGGCGGGTTGATCGGGCTGGGCAGGTCACCCGAGAGCAGGATCCGCTCGCGGCGGTTCTCCTTGCGCGGGTCGGGCACCGGCACCGCCGACATCAGCGAGTGCGTGTACGGGTGGACCGGCTCGGCGTAGAGGGTGTCCCGGTCGGCGAGCTCCATGATCTTGCCGAGGTACATCACGGCGACCCGGTCGGAGATGTGACGCACCACCGACAGGTCGTGGGCGATGAACAGGAAGGCCAGGTTGAACTCGTCCTGCAGGTCCTCCAGCAGGTTGATGACCTGCGCCTGGATCGACACGTCCAGCGCCGACACCGGCTCGTCGCAGACGATCATCTTGGGCCGCAGCGCGAGCGCACGGGCGATGCCGATGCGCTGCCGCTGGCCGCCGGAGAACTCGTGCGGGTAGCGGTTGTAGTGCTCGGGGTTCAGCCCGACCCGCTCGAGAAGCTCCTGGACCGAGCGCTTGACCCCCTGCTCGGTCTTGATGCCCTGGATGTGGTACGGCGCACCGACGATGGCGCCGATGTTGTGGCGCGGGTTCAGCGACGAGTAGGGGTCCTGGAAGATCATCTGGATGTCGCGCCGCAACGGCCGCATCTGGGCGCCGTTCATGTGGGTGACGTCGCGACCCTCGAAGATGATCTTGCCGCCGGTGGGCTCGAGCAGCCGGTTGATCAGCCGGCCGGTGGTGGACTTGCCGCACCCGGACTCCCCGACCAGGCCCAGCGTCTCGCCGGCCCTGACCGACAGGTTGATGCCGTCGACGGCCTTCACGTCGCCGACCCTCTTCTGGAAGATGATCCCGCGCTTCACGGGGAAGTACTTCTGCAGGTCGGTGACCTGCAGGAGCGCGTCACCAACCGGCTCAGGGGTCTGCTGCTTGGTGGCGGTGCTCGGTGTGGTCACGGGGGTTTCCTCCGGGGACGCGGCGTCAGTCATGGGGCTGCGGCTCAGAGCCGGGGCTGGATCTCGTCGGTCCACACCCGCACCTTGTCTTCCTTCGACAGGTGACAGCGGGTCCGGTGGCCGCCCTCGATCTCGACGAGCTCGGGCACCTGGGTCCGGCAGGCGTCGCCCCCGACGAGGGACTTGTAGGTGCAGCGCGGGTGGAAGGCACAGCCGCCGGGCACGTTGATGAGCGACGGCGGCGTGCCGGGGATCGGCGTGAGCCGCTCCTGCCGCACCCGGTCCAGGCGCGGCATCGAGCTGAGCAGCCCCCAGGCGTAGGGCATCCGCGGCCGGTAGAAGATGTCGTCCACGGTGCCCTGCTCGACGCACTTCCCGCCGTACATGACGACGAGGTCGTCGGCCACCTCGGCCACCACACCCAGGTCGTGGGTGATGATGATGATCGCCGAGTTGAACTCCTTCTGCAGGTCCTTCATCAGGTCGAGGATCTGCGCCTGCACGGTCACGTCGAGGGCCGTGGTGGGCTCGTCGGCGATGAGCAGCTGAGGGTTGCAGACCAGGGCCAGCGCGATCATGGCGCGCTGGCGCATGCCGCCGGAGAACTGGTGGGGGTAGTCGTCGACGCGCTTGTCCGGGGTCGGGATGCCGACCCGGTCCAGCATCTCGATGGCCCGCTTGCGGGCCACCGACTTCG
>DASVBJ010000098.1:0-12731 GCA_036375895.1 Actinomycetes bacterium
GGTCGCTCACTTCCAGCGGGTGGACAACCCGAAGCCGACCCCGACGAGCCCGAAGCCGATGGCCATGTTCCAGTTGCCGATGCTGCCGATCGGGTAGTCGGTCTGGGTCACGTAGTAGACGACGATCCAGATCAGCCCCAGCACGAAGCAGGACACCATGGCCGGCACGAGCCAGCGGGGGCTGCCGATCCGGACCGCGGTGTTCTTCTCCGGCGGCGGCGTGTAGGCGCTGCGGCGGCGGATCCTGGACTTGGGCACGGGGTCTCCTCGGTGGCGGGCTCCGCAGGTGGTGCACCTCAGCCTGCCACCGCAGGGGGCGACTTGGTGACTTCAGGCACCTTCGCGGGTTGTCGATCGTCGGTTAGCGTAGTCGTGCGCGCGGCCGTCAACGGTGAGCGCGCCCATCATCCGTGGAGGTCAGCAGCGTGCGAGCGGTGTGGCGGCTGGCCGTGCCGCTGGCCTTCGGCCTGGCCGGCATGCTGTTCGTGACCAGCGCCAGCGCCTCCAAGGGGGGCGAGCTGCGTGGCGGCGGCCGCAGCGACCTCCCGGACCTCATCCGGGCCCAGGAGCAGCGCATCGACTCGGCCACCCGTGACGTCGAGCGACTGCGCAAGGAGGTCGACGAGGCCTCCGGGTCCGGGCAGACCGACGAGCGGCTGCAGGCCGCCCGGCAGAAGGCCCAGTCGCTCTCCTTCGCGGCCGGCATGGGTCCCCTCGAGGGCCCCGGACTGACCGTCACGCTCGATGACGCGCCCCGCTCGGCGGACCGGGTGCTGCCCGAGGGCACCAGCCCGGACGACCTCGTCGTGCACCAGCAGGACGTCCAGGCCGTGGTCAACGCCCTCTGGGTCGGCGGCGCCGAGGCGATCCAGATCATGGACCAGCGGCTGATCTCGACCAGCGCCGTGCGCTGCGCCGGCAACGTGCTCATCCTGCAGGGACGGGTCTACTCCCCGCCGTACGTCATCACCGCCATCGGCGACCCCGATCGCATGGAGCTGGCCCTGGACTCGTCGGAGAACGTCCAGCTCTACCGCTACTACGCCGACCGCTACCAGCTGCTCTACCGCACCACCGCCCGCGACCAGGTGCGGGTGCCGGGCTACACCGGCTCGTTGGACCTGCTGTACGCCGAGGCGCCGGCGTGAGGGGACGACCTCGCGCCGCCGTGCGGGGGCTCGGAGAGCTGTTCATCACGGCGGGCCTGGTGCTGCTGCTCTTCTGCGCCTACCAGCTGTTCTGGACCAACGTCGAGGCGCAGCGGGCGCAGGACCAGGTGACCCACGACATCACCGACGACTGGCGCCGGACCGGCCCGCAGGCCCCGCAGACCCGGCCGGGGTCGGGTGCGGTCACGGCCGCAGCGGGCGACGGCTTCGCGTTGCTGCACATCCCCCGGCTGGGAGAGGGCTGGACCAAGCCCATCGTCGAGGGGGTGAAGCTCGGCGACCTGGCCCGCGGGGTCGGCCACTACCCGCAGACCGCGGGACCGGGCGCCGTCGGCAACTTCGCGGTGGCCGGCCACCGAGCCACCCACGGCGAGCCGTTCCGCAACCTCGACCGCATGCGCACCGGTGACGTGGTGGTCGTCGAGACCAAGGACACCTGGTACACCTACGTCGTGGACCGCACCCAGATCGTCGAGCCCACCGACGTGTGGGTGCTCGACCCGGTGCCGGGCAAGCCGCAGGCCAAGCCGTCGCAGCGGCTGATCACGCTGACCACGTGCAACCCCCGGTGGGCGTCGACCGAGCGGCTCATCGTCTTCGGCCACCTGGAGTCCTCGCGGCCGAAGGCGCAAGGCCCACCGTCGGTCCTGGCAGCGGGAGGCCGGTAGATGTACGCGTGGATCTGGCGTCACCTGCCCGGCCCGTGGCCGCTGCGCGCGCTCGCGGCGCTGGTGCTGACGGTCGGCGTGGTCGCGCTGCTGTTCACGGTGGTGTTCCCCTGGGCCGAGCACGCGCTGCCGTTCCTCAAGGTCACGGTCGACGGGTGAGCGTCCGGCCGCGACGAGTGCTCGTCGTCGACAACTACGACAGCTTCGTCTTCAACCTGGTCCAGTACCTCGCCCAGCTCGGGGCGGACTGCACGGTCCGCCGCAACGACGAGGTGCGCGTCGCGGACGCCGAGGGGTACGACGGGGTGCTGCTGAGCCCGGGCCCGGGCACGCCGGAGCGGGCGGGCGTCTGCGTCGACCTCGTGCGGCACTGCGCCGGCACGGTGCCGGTGCTCGGCGTCTGCCTCGGCCACCAGGCGATCGCCGTCGCCTACGGCGCGACGGTGACCCGGGCACCCGAGCTGCTGCACGGGAAGACCAGCGAGGTCGTGCATCCCGGCGTCGGCGTGCTCGCAGGCATCCCGTCGCCGTTCACCGCGACCCGCTACCACTCCCTCGCGGTCGACCCGGACACCGTGCCGCCCGAGCTCGAGGTCACCGGCATGACCCGCAGCGGCGTGGTGATGGGGCTGCGACACCGGTCGCACCCGGTCGAGGGTGTGCAGTTCCACCCCGAGTCGGTGCTCACAGAAGGTGGTCACCGGATGCTGGCCAACTGGTTGGCGGTGTGCGGTGACGACGAGGCAGTCGCGCGCAGCGCGGGGCTCTCACCGGTCGTCGCCGAGGCGGGTTAGCCGACGCCACCGGACAGCGGTCCGGCGGCCGGCCTCACACGCCGACGGTCCCGTCGATGCCCTCGCGCAGGAGGTCGGCGTGCCCGTTGTGCCGGGCGTACTCGTGGATCAGGTGCAGCATCACCAGCCGCAGGGACACGTCCTGGCCCCATCTCGCCTGGTGGCCGGTCACGTCGAGTGACTCCGCCTGCCGCTCGATCCGGCGGGCGTGGGCGACCTCCTCCTGCCAGGCGTCGAACGCCTCCGCGCGAGTGGCCGCGCTCGCGTCGTACGCCACCTGGTAGTCCTCGTGGTCCGACCACACCAGCGGGATGTCCTCCGCGTTGATCACGCGGCGGAACCACGTGCGCTCGACCTCCGCCATGTGCCGCACCAGGCCCAGCAGCGAGAGCGTCGACGGCGGCATCGACTCACGGCGCAGCTCCTCGTCGGAGAGCCCGTCGCACTTCATGGCGAGGGTCGCGCGGTGGTAGTCGAGGAAGGCGCGCAGCGTCTCGCGCTCGTCCGCGAGCAGGGGCGGCCCGACTCGTTCGGTGGTCACCGTGACCGCCGTCAGGGCGTGGACGGGGGCGCCGTCGGGAGCGTCGTGCCGGGCTCGGGGGTCGGCGGCGCCGTCGTCGTGGGCGGGGGCGCCGCGGGGGCCTTCGCCACGACCAGGGTCACCGTGGTGTCGAGCCGCGCGGTGCCGTCCCCTTGGGGGCTCTGCTGGAGCACGGTGCCCGGCGGCTTCGAGCCGTCCTCGCGCTCGCTGCTCTGCACGGAGAAGCCGGCGTCCTCGAGCAGCCGGCGCGCCTCGTCGAGCGGCTTGCCGACGACGTCGGGCACCTTGTTGTTGCCGCTCGCCACCTCGAGGTCGACCTTGGAGTTGGCCGGCACCGTCGTACCCTCGGCCGGGTTGACCTTGGTCACGACGTTGCGGTTCTCGGTGGAGTCGACGTACTTGCGTTCACCCAGCTGCAGCCCGGCCCGCCGCAGCTCGGCGCTCGCCTCGTCGAGGGAGAGCCCGACGAGCTCGGGCACGGCGACCTCGTCCACCCCGCTCGACACCGTGAGCGAGACCGGTCGGCCGCTGGCCAGCTCGGTGTTGGGCTCGGGGCTCTGGTCCATGACCTTGCCCTTGTCCACCGTCTCGCTGGCCTTCTGGGTCACGGTGCCGACGGTGAGCCCCAGCCCGCGGATCTTCGCCTGGGCCTGCGCAAGCGTCAGGCCCTGCACGTCCGGCACGGTCACCTTGCTGGCCCCGCCGCTCTGGTCGAACAGGGCCTTGCCGACGAGCGCGGCGATGACGAACACGGCGACCACGGCGAGGCCGAGCAGCGCGTAGGCGAGGGCTCGACCGCCACGGTCGCGCCGCTCGGGCTCCTCCCCCTCGCTCACCGCGGGCAGGGTCGTGGTGCCGGCCATCGCGACCGGAGGACCCAGACGCTCGGTGGCGGGCGCCGGCACCGGTGCGGCCACGGGGCGGCCGTCCAGCGCCCGGCGGATGTCGGCCCGCATCTCGTCGGCCGTCTGGTAGCGCTGCTCGCGGTCCTTGGTGAGGGCGCGCAGGACGATGGCGTCGGCGGCCGCCGGGACGTCCGCGTCCAGCGAGGACGGCGGCACCGGCTCCTCACGCACATGCTGGTAGGCGACCGAGACGGGCGAGTCGCCGACGAACGGCGGGCGACCGGTCAGCAGCTCGTAGAGCAGGCAGCCGGTGGAGTAGATGTCGCTGCGGGCGTCGACCTTCTCCCCACGGGCCTGCTCCGGGGAGAGGTACTGCGCGGTGCCGATCACCGCCGAGGTCTGGGTCATCGTCGCCGACGTGTCGGCGACGGCCCGGGCGATGCCGAAGTCCATGACCTTGACCTCGCCGGACCGGGTCAGCATGACGTTGGCGGGCTTGATGTCCCGATGCACGATGCCGTGCTGGTGGCTGTAGGCCAGCGCTGCCAGGATCCCGTCGACGATCTCCATGGCCCGCTCGGGGACCAGCCGGTTGCCCGACGCGAGCAGGTCGCGCAGCGTCGACCCCTCGACGTACTCCATGACGATGTAGGGCACCGGGTTGCCGTCGAGCTGGTCCTCGCCGGTGTCGTAGACCGCGACGACGGCGGGGTGGTTCAGCGCGGCGGCGGAGTGGGCCTCCCGGCGGAACCGCGCCTGGAACGACGGGTCGCGGGCCAGGTCGGGGCGCAACATCTTGATCGCGACCGACCGCCCGAGCCGGGTGTCCCTGCCCACATGGACCTCGGCCATGCCCCCACGGCCGAGGAGGTCACCGAGCTCGTAGCGCCCCCCGAGCTGCTGTGGCAATCCCGTGGTCACTAATCGCCCTTCCCCTTGCCGTGCTTGCCTCTGCCCTTGCCGCCGTCACTCTGGGCGGCCTTGACCACCGTGAGCGTCACCTGCGTGCCGGGCGACAGTGTCCCGTCGGGGGACACGGCCACAACCGTACCGATGGCGCCTTCGCCGGTGTCGTAGGCCATCCCGACGCGCAGGCCTGCGTCCTCGAGCTCGGCCCGCACCTCGTCGGCGGGGCGGCCCAGGTAGTCGGCGGCGACGACGGTCACGCCCTCCGGGGTGGTGGAGGTCGCGGGGGCGGACGACGCCGGTGGGACGGCCGCGTGGCCGGGGTCGGCCCCGGTCAGCGACGCCCGCAGCCATGCGCCGAGCAGCATCAGCAGGACGAGGCCGGCCACGGCGGCGGCGGCCAGCCACCCGCGGGAGCGTCGTGCCGGCAGGACGAAACCCGGGTCGGTGTCCGTGCCGCCGCCCGCCCCGGCCTCGACCGGGTCGACCACCTGGGTCGCCTCCGGGGCCTGGACGGCGGGCATCGTCCTGGTCGCGTCCACGCCTCCGGCCGCCGGCGCGGCCACCGCCAGGGAGGTGCTCAGCGCGAGCGCCTCACGGCCCAGCCGGCCCGCGTCCGCTGGCCGCTCGCCGGGCTCCTTGGCCAGCATGCGCATCACCAGGGCACGCACCGGCGCAGGAACCCCGGCGGGCAGGGCCGGCGGCTCGTCGCGCACCTGGGCCAGGGCCACGCTGACCGGCGTGTCACCTCGGAAGGGCCGCTGCCCGCTCAGGCACTCGTAGGCGACCACGCCGAGGGAGTAGATGTCGCTCGCCGGTGTCACCGAGCCGCCGCTGGCCTGCTCCGGCGAGATGTAGTACGCGGTGCCCATGATCGCGCCGGTCTGCGTGAGCGGCACGGAGTTCGCGGCCCGGGCGATGCCGAAGTCGGTGATCTTGACGGTGCCGTCGGGCATGACCAGCAGGTTTCCGGGCTTGACGTCCCGGTGCACCACGCCGTTCTCGTGCGCGGCCTCCAGGCCGAGCGCGGCCTGGCCGACGAGGTCGAGCGTGCGTTCCGGCTGGAGCGGGCCCTCGCGGGAGATCAGCGCGGACAGCGGCTCGCCGTCGACGTGCTCCATGACGAGGTACGGCGAGCCGGCGTCCTCGCCGTAGTCGTAGACGGCGGCGATGCCGGGGTGCGACAGGCGGGCCGTGTGCCGGGCCTCTGCACGGAACCGCTCGAGGAACGTCGGGTCGTCGGCGTACTCCGGGCGCAGGATCTTGACCGCGACGTCGCGGCCGAGCACCTCGTCGGTGGCCCGCCACACCTCGCCCATGCCGCCGCCCGCGATCCGCCCGGTGAGCCGGTAGCGGGTGCCGAGCAGCGCGTCGGTCTCCGGCTTCACCTGCCGAGCACCGCCTTCATGACGGACTGGGCGATGGGCGCCGCGAGCTTGTTGCCGCTGACCTCGGCGGCCCCGCCGCCGTCCTCGAGCACCACCGCGACGGCCACCTTCGGGTCCTCGGCGGGCGCGAACGACACGAACCACGCGTGCGGGCGGCGGTCGCTGCCCTGCTGGGCCGTGCCGGTCTTGCCGGCCACCCGCACGCCGGGGATCTTGGCGTTCGAGCCGGTGCCCTTCTCGACGACCGCGACGAGCATC
Organism: Actinomycetes bacterium; assembly: GCA_036375895.1. Lineage (GTDB taxonomy): Bacteria > Actinomycetota > Actinomycetes > JACCUZ01 > JACCUZ01 > DASVBJ01. The sequence continues at coordinate 6,570 of DASVBJ010000098.1, forward strand.
TCGGTCAGCGTGCGCGCGGTCTGCGGGCTGACCGCCTCGCCCGCCTCCTGCGGGCGGGTGCGGTCGAGCACCGACAGGTCGGGTGCGCGCACCTCCTGCACGAGGTAGGGCTTCATGAGCACGCCCCGGTTGGCGACTGCCGAGACCACCATGGCCATCTGCAGCGGGGTCGCGCGGACGTCGAACTGGCCGATCGCCGACTGGGCGGTCTGCGGCGCGTTGGTGTCGGCGGGGAACGTGCTGCGCGCCGCGGGGATGGGCACCTCGAAGCGCGAGTTGAAGCCGTACTTCTCCGCCTGCTGGCGGAGGGCGTCGCCACCGAGGGCGAGACCGATCGCGCCGAACGCGGCGTTGCAGGAGCGCTTCAGGGCGTCCTCGAGGGTGGCCTCGGAGCCGAACGGGTTGCAGCGGCGGTTGTCGAAGTTCGGCAGGTCGGTGCTGGTCTGCGGCAGGTCGAGCTTGGAGTCGTTGTTCACCTTGCTGTCGCGCCGGAACTTGCCGCTCTCCAGGGCCGCCGAGGCCGTGACGATCTTGAAGGTCGAGCCGGGCGGGTAGGTCTGCCGCAGCGCTCGGTCGAGCATCGGGCTGTTCTCGTCGTCCCGGAGTTTCTCGTACGCCTTGCGGGTCGTTGCCGTGTCGTGCGAGGCGAGCAGGTTGGGGTCGTACGACGGGCTGCTGACGAGCGCCAGGATCGCCCCGGTCGACGGGTCGAGCGCGACGACCGCGCCCTTGCGGCCCGCCAGCCCGTCGTACGCGGCCTTCTGTGCCTTGGGGTTCAGCGTCAGCTGGACGCTGCCGCCGCGCGGCTGCTCGCCGGTCAGCAGGTCCATCACCCGGCGCACGAACAGGCTGTCGTCGGTGCCGGCGAGCACCGAGTTGGACTCCGCCTCGATGCCGGACGCGCCGTAGACCAGCGAGTAGAAGCCGGTGGCCGGGGCGTAGAGCGGGCCCTGGGCGTACTTGCGCTGGAACTTGAGCCGGTCGTCGGTCTCGACGCTGTTGGCGACCGGCTTGCCGGCGACGAGGATCGGCCCGCGCTCGCGGGAGTACTCCTCGAGGATGAGCCGCGGGTTGTTGCGGTCGTTGTGCAGCTTGTCGGCCCGCACGACCTGCAGATAGTTCACGTTGAGGAGCAGCAGGCCGAACATGAGCAGGACGGCCACGGCCAGACGGCGCAGGGGGGCGTTCACAGCTTCACCACCTGCGTCTTGGCGTCCTCGAGCGACGGGGCGGGCGGTGGGGCCGGCCGGCGGGCGGCGTCGCTGATGCGCAGCAGCATCGCGACGAGCGCCCAGTTCGCCACGAGCGACGACCCGCCGTAGGACAGGAACGGCATGGTCAGGCCGGTCAGCGGGATGAGCCGGGTCACGCCGCCGACGACCACGAACACCTGCAGCGCCACGCTGAAGGCGAGGCCCGCCGCGAGCAGCTTGCCGAACGAGTCACGCACCGCGATCGCGGCGCGCAGGCCGCGCTGCACGATGATCGCGTAGACGATCAGCAGGGCCATCAGCCCGGTGAGGCCGAGCTCCTCGCCGAGCGCCGCCACGATGAAGTCGGTCTTGGCGAACGGCACGATGTCCGGGCGGCCCTGGCCGAGCCCCTTGCCCAGGATGCCGCCGGTGCCCATGCCGAACAGGCCCTGCACGAGCTGGTAGCTGCCACCGACGTCGTTCAGGTGCGCCATCGGGTCCAGCCAGATCTCCACGCGCTGCTGGACGTGGGAGAACATCGTCCAGGCGAGCAGGCTGCCGGACAGGAACAGCCCGAGGCCGATGAGCAGCCAGGACAGGCGCTCGGTGGCGACGTAGAGCAGGGCGACGAACACCCCGAAGAACAGCAGCGAGGTGCCGAGGTCGCGCTCGAAGACCAGCACCGCCAGGCTCGCGGCCCAGGCCACCAGGATGGGGCCGAGGTCGCGCATCCGCGGCAGGTCGATGCCGGCGACCCGGCGGCTGGCCAGCGCCAGCACGTCCCGCTTGACGACCAGGTAGCCGGCGAAGAACACGAGCAGCACGAGCTTCGCCAGCTCGCCGGGCTGGAACGAGAAGCCGGCGAACCGGATCCAGATCTTGGCGCCGTTGATCGTGGTCCCGAGCAACGGCATCAGGGGCAGCATGAGGAGCACGAGACCCGCCAGCATGGCGGTGTAGGTGAAGCGCTGCAGCACCCGGTGGTCGCGTACGACGACGAGCACCGCGACGAACAGCGCCACCCCCACGGCCGTCCAGGTCAGCTGGGCCGGTGCGGCAGCCGTCGGCACGTCGGTGCCGAGCCGGGCGGCCCGGTCGGCGTCGGCAAGGTCGAGGCGATGGATGACGGCCAGGCCGACCCCGTTGAGGATCGTCACGGCGGGGAGCAGGACCGGGTCCGCGTCCGGGGCGAACCGCCGCAGGGCGAGATGGGCGATCCCGAAGAGCAGGCCGAGCCCCGCGCCGTACCCGACCATCCCGGCCGGCACGGCCCCGTCGTGGGCCAGCCCCACCGAGGCGTAGGCGGCCATCGCGATGCCCAGGGAGAAGACGAGCAGGACCAGCTCGACGTTGCGCGGGTTGCGCCCGCGGGGGTTGCGCCGGCTCACTGCGGGCCCCCGCAGTCGAGGTCCTCGGGCGCGGTGGGGGCCCCGCCGGCCGTCGGCGTCGCGGTGGGCGAGGGCGGCCGCGACGCGGTCGGGGTCGGGCGCGGGGACGCGGTCGGGCTCGCGGCTCTCGGAGCCGGGGACGCGGTCGGCGTGGGCGAGAGCTTCGCGCGGGCCTGCCGGCAGAGCTGGGCCTGCTCGCGCAGCGTCGTCACGATGCGCCGCGCGTCGGACAGGTCCGTGGCCGGGATGTCGGCCTCGACCCGCTCGCGGTGGTAGGCGGGCAGGTCGGCGAGCGCGACGTCCTGGCGGGCATACAGCCGGGACGTCTTCAGCGGCCCGACGTCCTGGGTGAGACCGCGGAAGATCGCGACCTGGTCGGCCTCGGCGCCGACGTAGTACTGCGTCTGCGACCAGGCCCAGGCGCCGTAGCCGCCCCCGCCGAGCAGCGCGACCAGCAGCAGGAGGAGCAGGATGCGCCGGCCCCAGTGGGGGCGGTGCCCGTCGAGCTCGTCCTCGAGCTCGCGATGACGAGGCGTCTGCGGCGGGGAGAGGGCAGCGGCCTTGGCCGCCGGTGAGTCGGGGGCAGGCCGGCGTACGGCGCCCTCGGCCGCGGCCCCGACGACCATCGGCACTGCCGACGGGCCGGCGTCGACCTCGACGACGTCGGCGACGATCGCGGTGATGTTGTCCGGGCCGCCGCCACGCAGGGCCAGGTCGACGAGGGTCTCGACGACCCGCTCGGGGTCCTGGTCGCCGTCGAGGGTGTCACGCAGGGTGTCCTCGCTGACGACGCCGGAGAGGCCGTCGCTGCAGAGCAGGTAGCGGTCGCCGGGCCGGGCCTCCCGCACGGACAGGTCGAGCTCCACGTCGTCACGGCCGTCGAGCGCCCGGAGCACGGCGTGCCGCTGCGGGTGGTGGTCGGCCTCCTCGGCCGAGATCCGCCCGTCGTCGACGAGCATCTGCACGAAGGTGTGGTCGCGGGTGATCTGCTGCAGCTCGTGGTCGCGCAGCAGGTAGGCACGGGAGTCGCCGACGTGCACGAGGCCGAAGCGCGATCCGGCCCGGAGCAGCGCGGTGAGTGTGGTGCCCATGCCGTCGAGCTCGGGGTCGCCGGCCACCATGTCGCGCAGGTGGCTGTTGGCGTTGTGGACGGCGCCGGACAGCCGGTCCAGCACGTCCGGGCCGGGCGAGTCCTCGTCGAGCGTGGAGAGGACGGCTACCGCCACCGACGAGGCGACCTCACCCGCTGCGTGGCCACCCATGCCGTCGGCGATCACGAGCAGCCGCGGGCCGGCGTAGCCGGAGTCCTCGTTGCCTTCACGCAGCAGCCCGATGTCCGAGCGTGCGGCATAGCGGAGTGCGAGCGCCATCGCAGGTCTCTCCCGGCTACTTACGCAGCTCGACGACGGTCTTGCCGATGCGGACGGGAACGCCGATGCGCACCGGGGTCGGGCCGGTCACCTTGGCCCGGTCGATGTACGTGCCGTTGGTGGAGCCCATGTCCTCGACCAGCCACTGCCCGTCGCGGGGGAAGAAGCGGGCGTGCCGGCTGGAGACGTAGTCGTCGTCCAGCACGATCGTGGAGTCCTGTGCCCGGCCCAGTGTCACGGGGACGTCGCCCAGGCGCACGGTGGTGCCGGACAGTGCGCCCTGGGTGACGACGAGGGCGCTCGGCACACCACGCTTCGCCTTGGCCGGCTTGGGCGCCCCGGCCGGGCGAGGGGCCGGCGCCCGCTTGGGGGCCGCGGGCCGTGCCGCGACGCGGCGACCGAACAGGTCGGAGCGCATCACGGAGACCGCGGTCAGGACGAAGAGCCACAGCACGGCCAGGAAGCCGAGGCGGATGATCGTCAGCGTCAGCTCGGACATCTCGCTCATGCGCTTGCGCTCACCTCGGGCCCGCGTGGAAGACGACAGTGGTGTTGCCCAGCACGATCGACGCCCCGTCGGACAGCCGGGCCTGCTGCACCCGCCGTCCGTCGACGACGACCCCGTTGGTCGACCCCGCGTCCACGATGGTCACGTCGCCGCCCTCCCGCCGGACCTCCGCGTGGTTGCGCGAGACGCCGGGATCGTCGATGCGCAGGTCGGTGTCGGTGCCCCGGCCGATGCGGGTCACCGGGCCGGTGAGGGCGAAGGTCGTCGACCCGATCTCGAGCCAGGGGGCGCCGGTGGTCGGGCCGGCCGACCGCGCCGCGTCGGCGGGCACCGCGCCCGCGACGGCGGTGCTGCGCACCCGGAACGTGCCGGTCTCCAGCTCGTCGTCGCGCTCGAAGGTCACCGTGACCGGCCCGAGGAAGGCGTAGCGCTGCTCCTCCGCGTGCTCGCGCACCATCGCGGCAAGCTCGCCGGCCAGCGCCTCGGCGTACACGTTCAACCGCTCGTGGTCGTGGCTGCCGAGCGCGACGGTGAACTCGTTCGGGACCATCGTGCGGCCCCGGGCCACGATCGCGGCCCGGTCGTCGCACTCGCGCTGCAGGGCGCTCGCGATCTCGACCGGCTGCACCTCGGCCTTGAAGGCGCGGGCGAACGGTCGGTTGACCATCTCCTCGATGCGCCTCTCGAACCGTTGCAGGACGCCCACGCCTCACCTCCTCGCCAGCCGTTGTCGAACCGGTCCCCTTGGTCTGCCGGAACACGCTCCCGGGCCCGGCTACGCGATGGTATCCGGGCCCGCTGACCCCGCTCCTTCCCCGGGCGCGGCAGGCTTACGCCCGGCAAGGGCGACCGGGCAGCGTGTTAACATTTCCGGGCTCGCGCGAGTGGCGGAATAGGCAGACGCGCACGGTTCAGGTCCGTGTGCCCGAAAGGGTGTGGGGGTTCAACTCCCCCCTCGCGCACACGTACGTGGGGAATCCCCCACGCGGGTTCCCGGTGGGGAAGCTCTCACCAGCACGTGGACGGCCCGGCGCGCACTGCGTCGGGCCGTCAGGGTTCCCGGACCGTTCGGGTCTGGCCCACTTAACAGCGGGGACGCTGGTCACGACGGCCGGTGCCCCCGTGGGCGCGGCGACGCGACCTGCGCCACGCCACCAGGACCCCGACGAGGAACCCGACTCCGGCACCGACGCCGGCATAGCGCTCCAACGGCGGCCATGGCCCCAGCGGGTCATCCGGGGCCAGCGAGGCGAAGGCGACCGCAAAGCTGGCGACGCAGCCGACGACCATCAAGAGCACGGTCCATCCCACCGGAGCAAGCCAGGCCGGGATCTCCCACTCGTCAGCATCCTCGGGGCGAGTCACAGCGTAGATGGTGCCGGATGGGCCTGCTGACGCCTCGACAACGGGGGTCGAGGCCCAGCGGCGTCGGCCACGAACAGCAGCAGGTCAGACAGGCGCGCCGACATCATGCGCCCATGTGGACAACTCGACGGTGGCCCACGTGATCAGGTGCGGCCGTGTTGCTGCGGCATCGAGCAGCGCTGAGAGGTCATGCCTTACGCGCGGCCAGCTTGGCGCGAGCCTTCATCACGCGGGACCGGCTGAGCAGGTACGCGATCGCGACCGCGCCGATCACGCCGAAGAAGCGATTGACGTCGACGGCGGGGCGCCAGCGTACGTTGCCCTCCTTGATGACGTAG